>JBEIHI010000001.1:0-56079 GCA_040381435.1 Bacteriovoracaceae bacterium
AGGCTTAGCTTTTTTCGCTTTCGCCGTTGTTTTTTTAGCTTTCGCTTTTGCTTTTACTTTCTTTTTTGTCGCCATAAACATCTCCTTAAAAATTAACCGTTGTTAGATCTGCATCCCCTGAGGATGTAACGAAAATACTGCCCGAATTCCCCTCAGAGCACAAAGAAGTTTTTTGCATCCATCCCCTCGAGAAGTGACCACTCCATCGACTCCCCACTCGAGGGATGACGGACTGAGAGATAGATGGATCTCAGCTGAATGGACGGACCCTCCTCTGAACGTCGCCCGTAGACATGATCGCCAACAATGGAATGCCCAATCTTGGCCAGCTGAGTGCGTATCTGATGCGTTCTACCAGTCTTCAAATCAACCAAGATCTCTGTGACCTTATCGTGACGCTCCAGCACCCGATACTGCAGCTCAGCCCTCTTCGCCCCCGGAGTTTCTCTCGGATAGACCGTCACCTTCTTGGTCTTGGGGTTTTTCGATAAAAAGTGAACCAGGGTGTCTGAGTCTCGAAAGATCCTCCCCTGCACCTTGGCCCAGTAAATTTTTCGGACGAGGCGCTGCTTGAACTGGTCACTCAGGGCCCTTGCCGAGGCCTCAGACTTTCCAAAAATCATGAGTCCTAAGACCTCTCGATCCAAACGATGAACAGCAAAAATCTTCTGACCCAAGGCTCGGGCCATAAACTCGTCGATACCCTCCTGCTGACCCGAATCCGCGCGCTGAGAAAGAAAGGGTCGCAACTTCTCAATCACGACAATATCGGAGTCCTCAAAGACAATTCTGAAAATTTGTGATTGCATACGAGTGTGCGAACAGCCTTCCTAACAGTGACCCTGGCTACCATGTCTTTCTACCTGGCGCAAACGCTTAGCTCAGTCTCCGCTCAGGAGGAACCGATCCGTTTCGGATCTCTCAAGGTCTTTATCAAAGCAAAAGGATTGACCCCCCCAAGCCCGCTCTCGGTTCAAATGGACCGAGCAGTCTGCGGGGAAACCCATCTTCCCTCCAGCGTGATTCTGGGTCCTAAGGGTGAACTCGCAAACGCCGTCGTCTGGGTTGAGGGTGAACGTGTTCTGGGTTGGCCCGAGCGAGCGGCAGAAGAATCACGGACGATCACCATGGAGAAATGCGAGTTCAGCCCTCGCATTGTGATATCGCCCCCAAAAGGACGAGTTGTGTTTCTGAATAAAGATCCCATTCTCCACACCATCCGGGCGCACGGTCAAAAGAACTTCCCGATTTTTCGGTCCCATCCCCCCAACCTTCTCGAAACTTTTGTCAGATTTGATCAGGCCGAGATTGTTCCCATGATTTGCGACCTCCATCCCTGGATGAAGGCCTATGCCGTCATCGCCCCCCACCAAAACTACGCCGCTACTGACGAACGCGGACGAGCTCTGATTCAGAGAATTCCCCATGGCCAATTCAAAGTGAAACTTTGGCATGAAGTTTTAGGAACGAAAGAGTTGGAAACTGAGGTTGTGATTGATCGGGACTCTAAGGAACTGAACTTTACCTGGGATTCGACTCAGCCCTAGCAAACTCGACGAGCTGATTTATCACTGCTCACGTTTCGAAGAAATTTTAGAGACTCCGCTCGCGTCTCATCTAAAGTCACTTTGCCTGAGCAAAAATCTCGACGACATTTGAAACGAACGCCCTTTAAGTCTTCGCCTTTTGCCTGAGCCTCATAGGTCTCGTTACACGAATCACAAATGCCGAAGAAGAATCGTTTTGCATTGCTCATAGCCAGTCTCCCTTCTTCATTATAGGTCGAACTAAAATCGCTGAAACCCCTGCACAGCATTGGCCGCCATGAGCAAAAACGCTATGATGTCAGCGATGCCGCGCGTGAAGATGAGAATGACGCATGCCCAGAAAACAGACGAGATCGATGCTCCCAAGAAGTCCAACTTGCTTAAGCTCTTGCAAAGCAAAGGGATTTCCGTTGGAAGCGCATGCGGCGGAATGGGAATCTGTGCGAGCTGCAAAGTGACAGTGATTCAGGGCGCTAGCCATTTGAGCCCTCCGAATGAAATTGAAGAGGATTTGGCTGAGCGCAACAACCTTCAGCGAAATGAACGGATCTCATGTCAAACAGAGGTCTTGGGCGATATTGAAATCACGACAGGTTATTGGTGAAAGGAATAAGAAAATGAAAAAACCCGCTGCGAAACCAGCATCAGAATCTTTGGTTGAAATGACGAACTTAGTTTTGCCTTCTCATACCAATGCTTTGGGTACTATTTTTGGGGGCGTCATCATGAGCTGGATTGATGTCACAGCAGCGATTTGTGCTGGACGCCACGCTCGAAAATCCGTGGTCACAGCCAGTGTTGATGCTCTTCATTTTTTGAACCCTGCAAAGCTAGGACATGTTGTGATTCTTAAAGGTCGAGTGATTTTCACAGGAAAAACATCCCTGGTGGTTCGCGTCGATGCCGTTACGGAAGATGCCCTCACAGGTATTCAGAATCAGTGCGTCACGGCGGATTTGAGCTTTGTTGCCCTCGACAAAGCAGGCAAGCCCTCAGCTGTACCGCCCCTACAGATCAAGAATCGAACGGAGCAAAAAATTTATGACTTTGCAGCACAGCGTCGTAAAGTGCTCCTCGAGCAGCTTAAGGCGTTAAAGAACACATAAAGCCAACTTTCATGTTAAACTAGGGTGTCTGTTTTATGGTGGTGTCTTGTCCTAAATGCTCATCTCGGTATCAGCTTTCCGACGAAAAGATTCGTAGCGCCGGAACGAAGGTTCGCTGCCCTCGCTGTCAAAATACCTTTAAGGTCTTTCCTGAAAATCAGGCCAAGACAGAAGATGAAGTTGAAAAAACCGAGTTGTCGCTTCCACGACACGACTTTTTGAAAAAGCAACCGGCGCCGAAAGCTCCTCCGCCTCCAGCCCCTGCTCAATCCAAAGAGGATGTTGAAACAGGCATTCGAGCTCACAAACCTGCCGCTAGCGCTCCCGAGACCATGCGATCATCGAAATCTCGGGAACCTTCGCCCTTTAAGCGTCCCCAGCAATCCGCAGATCCGTTTGATCAATCAAACTGGGAGGACTTTGACTCCTCCGATGAACGAAGAACGACATCGAATACACGCTCAACTGTTGGGCAGAAGACAGTTTCAGCCGAATCATCTAGCGATGACCGCTTAGAGGCCACAGCGAAGGCATCTGCCGACTCAAGTGAGCCTAAACCATTTGGAGATGCGACCTTTCTCGCCATTCAAAAAATGGGGGGGGCCAAAGAAGGCCGAAAAAAGACTCTCGTTGCCGTCTCCTTTGGACTCCTCGCCGTCAGCCTGGCCGCTTTCTTCCTGCTCGCACCCCAAACCAGAGCTCCCTTGGAAGTCACTAGAGAAGAATCTCAGAACGTGGCTATCAAGTTGAATCGACCAGCCAACTGGTATCAAGACAGCCCTTCAGTCTTTCAAAAATTTTTAGGTCAAATGGCGACTCTCCCTAAGGCAGAACAAGATAAGCCCGAGACAAAAGCCCTCATTGCGGAAGCTCTTGTTCTCAATGGAATTGTCACGGGAGCTTATGATCAAGTTGCTCAGGGAACGGCCATTGCTTCAGATCTTATCACTGCCTATCCAGCATCAGCTTACGGCTTTTATGCGAGAGCAGCCTATGCCATCTACAAAGACGACTCCAGTGGCCTTTCAACCCTGTCGAGTAACTGGCCAAAAAGCAATCAGATGGATCCTGAGTATCTTCTCATCAACCTGATGGTCCTTGCGAAGAGCGGACAGCGCTCGACCGCGCTAACGATTGCGAAGGAATTGACGGAGCGACTTCCCGAATTTCAGCGAGCCCAGTATGTGGCGCTCAGCATCGCCCTGGATTCCTTCAAAGAGGCTGAATCCGTTCTCGGTGATAAGAAAATCGGCGCGCTTACAAAAGCTTTCACGAAAGCCAAAGAAAATCTTCAATCCAACGGAGCTCCCCTTCCCGATCTCTTCAATAACATCGACAAGAAAATGCTCAGAAGGAACTCCGCAATGACGGCATCAAAGCCCGTGGAAAGGTCACAGCCTGCGCAAAAGACACCTGAGGTCAAGGCCGAGCCAAAGGCTCCCAAGGTAGCCGATAAGAAGAAGGACGATTCCTTGACCAAATCGCTTAACGAAAAGGCTCAAAAGCAGCTCACAGCCAAGAAAGATGTGGAAAAAGCAGCGGAAGTACCCCCAACTCCTAAAGAGGAATCGGTTGAAACTCCAAAGGCTGAGCCCATTGTAGAAAAGGCTGCGGCCGAGAAAACCGTGGCCGAAAAACCCACCGCCAAAACTCCTGCCAAGACAAGCAACAAACTTCCGCCTCCCGACTCAGAGCTAGTTGCCTCCAACAAACAGGCACGAAAAGAGGAATCTGAGGCAGGGAAACTCTTTCAAATGGGGCTGACGCAGATTGAACAAGGCCGAACAGATGAGGCGATTATGAGCTTTCAAAAATCTCTTCGCTTTGACCCCGACTATGCGGAATCGTACCGAAAACTCGGGGAGATCTACATGAAAAAGGACGAACGAGATAAGGCCCTGAGATCGCTCAAAATCTATTTGAGACTTCGACCGGACTCATCCGATCGTCAAGTTGTCCAAGGCTGGATCTCCTCTCTCGAATAAGCATACAATAGAGTCAGATGCGCAATTGGAAGCAAATCGCAAAACTCTTTGTGATTGGCGTGAAGGACTTCAACTACTCTCAGGAACTACGATCCTTCCTCAAAGATTTTCCTGTCAGTGGCGTAGCACTCTTTAACTCGCCCTTCGACTCCCCAGACAATGTTTGGAACAATCGGGATGCCTCTCTTGAGGCCACCTTTGAATTCAATCAAAAGATTTTGAATGATGTCCATTTTATCTCAGCCGATCAGGAAGGTGGTCGAGTGCGCAGACTACGCGGCGCCTTTCTTCATCTGCCTGCCGCTCAAGCTTTGGCGATGGCTTGCGAAAGCCCCAGCAGTCAGCAGAAAGCTTTTGAGCTTTACCATCTCGCCGCTAAACAGATGACTCTCGCAGGCATTCAGCTCAATTTCGCCCCTGTCTGTGATCTGCAAACCAAGGAATCTCACAATGTCATCGGTGATCGCAGCTATGGATCAGACCCTCAGACAGTCATCGATTGGGCTCAGAGATTCTGTCAGGCGTTTCGAAGTGGCGGAGTTCTGACCACACTCAAGCATTTCCCAGGGCATGGCCCGAGCACAATGGACTCCCATGAACGAGCCGCTCTCATCGAGAAACCTCTCGATGAGTACTGGCGAGAGGATGTGAATATTTTTCATCAGCTGATGTCCTCTGCGAATCTCCTCATGACGGGACATTTGTCTTTTCCCGAAAATCCCGAGCAAATTCTCTCGATGAGTTCTCAAATGATTGAGGGCTTTCTCAAAAATTCTCCGCAGCGACTACCGCTGATCACGGATGATTTACTCAGCATGAAAGCGGTCTCTCATCTTAAGCCCTGGATTCGCGCCTTTAATGCCCCCTATCGG
Source organism: Bacteriovoracaceae bacterium (assembly GCA_040381435.1). GTDB lineage: Bacteria > Bdellovibrionota > UBA2394 > UBA2394 > UBA2394 > JBEIHI01. Next base: position 5,511 of record JBEIHI010000001.1, read on the forward strand.
TTTATTCTCCTCTGTGGCGATCTCCAAAAAAGTTTTCAAGCGATTGAGGAAACAATACGCCATGCTGAGGAATCCGTAACAATATGTGCCCATCAACAAGATCTTGAGAAGCGCATTCATCAATCCGAGCAGTTTCTGAAAACTGAGCGCTCGACCCTCAGCTTTGAAAAATGGAAGTCCGAGATTTTAAGTTATGAAAACCAAGGTAATGAGATTCTGCACCAGTTAGGGCTGGGACATCATGCTTAAGCTGGCCGTCACTTTTGATTTTCATGAACAACTGGGATTCTTTCTCAAAAACGATTTGATTCGTCGGCTATCGGATCTTGGCGTCTCGATTATTCCTCTCTTCTACAATCAATCGGAGCTAAGCAAGGCCTCCGCTGCCGATGGTGTTTTGATTCCCGGTGGGCTCTCTGATATTGATCCTTTTGCCTATGGCGAGAAGACCTTGCATCCGAGGACGAAAGTTTTGAGAAATCGCTACGAATTCGAGCAACGTCTTTTGGACCAAGAGCTGAAGACCAAGAAGCCCATCTTGTGCATTTGTTGGGGAATGCAAATGGCCAATGTCTACTTTGGCGGCTCACTCATTCAACACATCCCCGATGAACGTCCCTCTTCGATTTCACACGAGCAAAAAGAGGCACCACATCTACCGACTCATCATGTTCAGCTTGTCAAAGGAAGCCCAGCCATTGATCTCTGGGGAACTGATCGCCTCCACGTCAACTCAACTCACCACCAAGGCGTGGATCGAATTGGGAATGACCTTCTGATTGAAGGACATAGCGAAGATCAGCTCGTGGAATGTTTACGCTTGAAGGATCATCCCTACTTTTGGGCAGTTCAATGGCATCCCGAACGCCTTGAAGACGATCCGGTCATTCCATCGTTTTTAGCGGCCTGTCGTTCAAAGCCTCACTGATGAATAAGCCGTCTTGCACTAATATCCATGAAGGATGCATTTTGTCGCTCTAGTAGAGCCACTTTCTGTTGAAGTTGCTGCACCTGATTCTCAAGCTCTTCTCTCTGATGCCTCAAAACCATCACAGCACTGACGAGGAAATTCGAGCCTCGTACGGGCATATCACTATCATCCATCGCTTCCCGATCTAAATCTCTCTGCATACTCATCGAAACCTCCCAGAGCATTAAAAGTGCAAACGGCAGGCCACGACAAAAGCCCCTACCAAGCGGACTCCGCCACATTCCCGGGTATGATCAGTCAGTGTTTTGACAGGTTCGGGGCGTCAAAACGCCAAGGGGACGTCGGTCTTTAAAAGCTGGTTCTTAGCTTCTCGCTTCTAGTCCTAAGAAAGAAATGACGAAATGAAGCCCGACAGTCTTCATGAGTGTTTGATTTCAAAAGAACGCTACGAACAAAATTTTTGGCGATTTCATGGGCCTCTTCGTAGCGAGAACGCTCTTGCTGATTAACCCATTCACCAAGGCGGCAACTACCAAACATGAGATCATAGATTTGATCTCTCATGATGGACTCATTTCGTTCGTGAAGCCAATCCAGCACAACAGCGAACTTGTCGACCTCCCCTTGGATTTCGAGTTCAAGCTGAGAAAGAGGTCTGTTCATGAGAGCGCCCGAGCAAAAGGTATTGAAGTGACTCAGCTCCTCAATAACAATGGAAAGTTCTGGAAGATTTTTTAGCTCAAAGTCATGAGGAAGACGAAGATGGGAGTTCTTCTCAAGGATCTCTTCATCAATGCAAACCAGTAGCTCCGCATCCTCACCCGACTCGCGAACCACAAGGGCGTTTTGCTGCTTCGTCGGGCAAAGAAAATCAGTAATTAGATACTCGTGCTCAAACTGATTGATCGACTGAAGCCGCCTCTGAATTTGATTCAAGAAATCAAAGTACTTCATCGCTCTACCGCCTTCTTTGAATGGGAATGACTCCAACGCCTCGCAGTCGCTCCAAAGCTCTTGGGGAGCCTGTCTCCAGATACATCTCTAGCAATCGGAGAGTAGATGCCGATTTGCTCTGAGTGCTTTCTGAAACTTCATTGATCAAAAGACTGAGTTTTGAAAACTCATGGCTCAGTTCTCGAAATATATTTTGAGGTTCACGTAAGGCATGAAGCTGATTGTAAGCAAGCTCGCCCATTCGCTGATAGTAATCCAAATTGACGGACCTTCGATTGAGCGCCTCAGGAAAAAAACCGCTCACCATGAGAGAAGTATCCCCCATTTGCTGCAAAAGAATGACTCTGCGATAGAAATCAGCTTCGAGTGCCTCAGACAAAATATCCGCCAAAATCGGAACTCGCACACCCGACTGAAAGAAGAGCTTGGCAGTCTCCTGGAACGAAACAAGGACTTGAGTCACGTAAGACTTCGTGAGTGGCGATAGATGATAGTGCTGATTTTGAGCAGCATCTTCCAGCAGCACAGAAAAATAGTCGCTGAGGCTGCCTTCCACCAGACTGGTCTCATGGGGACCGTTGGACAACGAATCCTCCTCCTCAGCCTCAATTATAACATTGATCCCAAGAGGGCGTTAAAGCCCCCCAGAAGGCTCCCCTAGAAAGACAGCGACCGATTATCGATGGAATCGCGCCTGCCAGCCGCCCTGCAGCAAAGCCTGCTTAATCCTTTCGACATGGTCTGGGCCATGAGTCTCTAAAGAAATTGTCGTGTAAACATCTCGAAGAGACTTACTTTCAAAGAGTCGCTCATGCTGAATCTGAACAATACTGGCCTTGTGCTCAGCAAACACCTTGATCAGCTTCGCCAACGATCCCGGTGCATCCGGGATGAGAACTTCCAACAGCGCCAAGCGTCCCGTTCGAACGAGACCACGATCAATAATGCGCGACAATAGATTCACATCTAAATTCCCACCACTCACCACAAGAGCCGAGGGCTTGGAAATCAAATCAGGTCGCTTCATGACAGCGGCAATCACAGCACCTCCACAGCCTTCAGCAAAAATTCTTTCGTTCTCTAAGAGCCAGAGAATACCACTCGCAATCTCTTCATCTGAAACCAGAATCGTTTCATCGACGAGCTTTTTACAGAGATCGAAAGTAATATCGCCCATTCGCTTGACGGCGATTCCGTCAGCGATGGTTTGAGCTGAAGTCAATGTGACAGGATGACCGGCCTGAAGCGCAGGTAAAAAATTAGAACACCCCTCGGCCTGAACAGCAAAAATCTTGGGAGCCGCAACCTTCTCTTTAAAATACTGACCGCAGCCCGCAAGCAAACCTCCACCGCCTAAAGGACAAATGAGGTTTTGAATGGTGGCCTCTTCCTCGAGAATCTCTTTGCCAATCGTTCCTTGGCCCAAAATGATCGCCTCATCATCGAAGGCGTGAATGTAAATTCGCCCCTCTTTTTTTTGAATCTCACATGCTTTGGTGTAAGCCTCTTGGTATGTCTCCCCGTGGAGCACGATCTCCGGCTCCCACTGACGCGTAGAATTGACTTTCACCAAGGGAGTCGTCTCCGGCATGACAATCTTTGCATGAATCCCAAGAGCTTTTGAATGGTAGGCAACACCCTGAGCATGATTGCCAGCCGATGCCGTAATCACTCCCACCTTTTGGGCTTCGGCCTGAACCGACTTTAATTTATTGAAAGCTCCTCGCGCCTTAAAAGATCCGGTGATCTGAAGGTTCTCAAGCTTCAAGTACACAGGATGCTTAAGCGACAGCTGCTTTTCTAACAAAATGGAACGAATTAAGGGTGTACGTCGGACCGCGCCAGACATAGACGCGTGTGCGGATTCAATCATTTTCGCGGAAATCATAAAACTATCGGTCACCTCGGCACTCAATATACTGACTCAGTTTGCTTACTGCTGGCCAGACTTGAATGGAGTCCGTTGAAAATCTCATGAGCAGGTCATCGAGAGCATCTTCACCTGATCCCTGCGGGGCAAGATTCAAAGTCACCAAGCTGAGAGCGGCAGCCCAAACCTGAGGCTTGATCTTCCGACTACGCGCAGGATTCTCCATCAAAGAGAATTCGATCCAAAGCTGCTCCGCCATTCTAAAATGCCTCAAATGAAAGGGCTGACCATCGAGTCGCATTCCTCGTCTAAGCGCTGACATCACCTTGCCCTCGAGAGTCTGGTCGATGTGAAACAAACACTCCTGCTTAAGACGCTCGATTCGTGCTGCCCACTCAGTATTCACAGGCAATCGCTTAAGAACAGAAAGCGAATGAAAATACATTCTACTTTCAAAATAAATGCGAACCAAATTCCAAATCAGCTTGGGATCTTGAGGGCTCAACTCCAAGGCCCGGCGAGCATACAATCGCGCCTCGGGCAGCTTTCCGAGTAACATCAAAACCAAGGAATACTGACGAAGGTATTCGGAATTCGCCGGATCTAATCGTACCGCTCTCTCAAACTGAATTCGAGCGACAGTCAAATGCCCCCCACGAAGAAAGGCTCGACCGAAGGCCTCAAAATAACGCGGCTCGGATGCATCTAAGCGAATGGAATATTTCAAATGGTAAATCGACTTTGAATTCTCTTTCAGGGCCTGATGATTGACCCCAAGCCGATAATGTATCGCAGCAAGACGACTGACATCAGCAATCTCCGCATCATGAGAGCGGGTTAAGGTATTGAGCAGCTTCGACCAGCATTCGATGGACTCACGATACATCCGACGCTTTTCAAAAGAGCGGGCTTTGTTTTCGATCCATTTGCAAAAGTCGACCGCTTTTTGAATCTCCACCATCGAAAGAAACTTTTGCTGCTTCGCGCAAATCTGGTCAAGCCAAACCCTTCATGAAACAGATTCGACTACAAGACAATCAAGTTTGGTACACTAGTTGAAATGTCTCAAGTTATTGGAATTGATCTGGGAACAAGCAACTCGGCCGTTGCTGCAATCTTGGATGGCAAACACCAGATACTCCCCGATGAAAATGGCCGACGACTCACACCATCGATCGTATCCTTTGGAAAGGACAAGCAGATTTTGATCGGTGAGGATGCGAAGGCTCAGCTGTTTTCCAATCCATTTCGAACGATTCACTCCATCAAAAGACTTATGGGTCGAAAAATTTATTCCCCCGAAGCCGAAAAGGCCAAAGCACTTCTTCCCTACCGAATCGTTGCGGGTCCAGAAGACAACTGCGCTATACAGATTGATGATCAGCTCTACTTGCCTCAGGAAATTTCCGCTCTCATTTTGAAAAGAATGAAAGATATCGCGCAATTACATCTCGGACCGGGGATCGAGAAGGCCGTTGTCACTGTTCCGGCATACTTCAACGATAATCAGCGCCAAGCCACAGCGGATGCCTGCCGGCTTGCAGGCCTTGATGCCATTCGTATGATCAACGAACCTACCGCTGCGGCTCTCGCTTACGGGTTTGGGAAAAGGCTCGAGGAAACAGTCGCTATCTATGATCTCGGGGGGGGGACATTTGATATCTCAATTTTGCGGCTTAGAAATCAGGTATTTGAAGTTCTTGCCACGGCTGGGGACACATTTCTTGGGGGTGATGACTTCGACGATCGAATCATTGATCTGTGCGCTGAGTTTTTTCTCAAGAAAACAAAGATTGATCTTCGCACGATCCCGCAAGCTCTTCCACTTCTTCGAGTTCACGCTGAGAAAGCTAAGCGCAAACTGAGTTATGCCGAAAAGACCGACGTCTACATTCCCTCAATCATCAAGAAGGATGAAGCCGGGATTGATCTGCTGATGCCGCTCAGTCGAGAGATGCTAGGCAGCGCATGTGAGGATCTAGTCCAGCGCACCTTCTCGGTGTGTGACGAAGCCCTTCGAGCTGCAGGAATGAAATCGGGACAGCTGAACGCCATCATTCTTGTGGGCGGGCCCACCAAAATGAACGTCGTCTCCGATGCCGTCGCTGGCTACTTTGGCAAGCCACCCTTGAAAGATCTCAATCCCGATGAAGTCGTCGCACTCGGCGCCTCCATTCAAGCGGTCGCCCTTTCCTCGGCCGACCCCAAAGTCAAATCAAAATCATTACTCCTGGATGTGACGCCTCTTGATCTCGGCATTGCTACGGTGGGCGGCTTTACCGAAAACATCATTGAAGCAAACTCGCCCATTCCTATTGAGGCTTGCCGCACTTTCACAACAACCTCAAACGATCAGACAATTGTGTCCATCAGAATTTTCCAAGGCCGTAATCGGCGAGAAGAAGAAAGTGTTAAGCTCGGTGAGTTTGAGTTTTCCGGTTTCCACGCCAAAAAAGCCGGCGATGTCTCGATTGACGTTGTCTTTGGAATCAATACAGACGGAATTGTTGAGGTCTCTGCCAAAGATCCCGAAACAGGCGCATCACATTCTATGCAAGTGAAAATGTCATCAACGATTCCCTCGGATCGAATCAAAAATTCAACGTCTCAGATTCAGTCCCACAAGCTTGTCGCGCTCAAATCACCGGTCAAAAACCATCATAAGCTGGTGGTCTGCACGACCGGCTCTCAGGGCTATGCTTTCGAAGAAGGATACGCTGAGTGGATCAGCCCTGAAGAGGAAGTTCTCATACTAAAATCCGAGACAGGAAAAATCAGCAAAGAGATTCCGCGAAGCTCGATCGTCTGGATTTTAAATCTTGAGGACTTTTCTAATACCCCTCGATACCTGCAAGCAATCTCCGCTAAGCCAGCACTCGCTGAGGCCCAGCCGCGAATGCCACTTTATGAATTCAGATTGAAAAACGGGTCATCGATTTTTGGACAAAGTAACAGCCCATCGCTTAAGGAGCTTGGCATTTGGATTCAGCCGTTTTTTCCAAGCGATGAGTTGAATGGAAAACTTTTTATCTTCTCTTCACGAGTTGATGCAGCCACTCCCATTGGGATTCAGGATTGAGTATGTTGAGTAAAGTTGAGCTTGAGACCATTTCGACGATCATCACGAATCTCAATTTTTATCAGATTTTGAAGGTCCCCACGCACGCCTCTGAAAAAGAGATTTCGAATGCCTACCATCGCGAGGCTCTCAACCTTCATCCAGATCTGTACCAAACGAGTGAGGATCCGGAAGTTATCAGTCTTAGCAAAAAGATTTTTTCGAAGGTCGTCGAGGCTTACCGAACGCTGAGCTCAAAGGAACGTCGTATCCAATATGATCAGCAAATAAAAGTACCCACAAATAAGAGCGAAGAAGAGATTACAGCCGTCACGCAAAAGACCAAGTCGCCTGCAGCCTCAGCCGGGGCTAGGTTTTTCAAGTTAGCTCAGGCTGCATTTCAATCGGGTGATCTCCATTCGGCAAAGATGAACGCTCAGATTGCGCTCAACGCGGATCCCAAAAATCCCGAATTCCTAGCACTTCTTCACCGAATCGATATCAAATCAGGAAAGTAAACTTGTTTAGCTATTCCCAATATCGATGAAGCCCGATCACTTTGCCTAAGACCCGAAAACTCGCCTCAGGCTCAATTCGTTTGGGACTAAACCGTGAGTTTTCAGGATAGAGCCACAACTCCCCCCGTCTTTTGCGCAGTCTTTTAATTGTCACTTCTCCATCGACCATTGCGACAACAATCTCTCCATCGTCTGCCATGGGAGCTTGGCGGACGATCGCAATATCTCGATCATGAATTCCAGCTTCCACCATGCTCTCGCCAACCACGCGAACAGCAAAAACTGGGCCTCGGATAAAACCTGGTACGACCAAATCGCGATCATGGCTCTCATGAGATTCAATCGGGACCCCCGCAGGAGCGGCACCCAGAAGGGGAATCGTTCTAAAATCCTCTAGTTGCTTCAATTGAAGCCCTCGAGACTTCTGACCATCTTTTTGAAGCCAGCCCTTTTGAACAAGGGCGGAAATCACATCTTGAGCTGAGCCTACCGCCTTCCAGCTCATTTTTTCACAAATCTCTCTGAGGGTTGGCATGGAACCCGAGGAAAAGAACTTTTCTTTGATAAACTGATAAACCTTAGCCTGAGCGTCAGAAAGCTCTTCACGCTTAGAGCGGCTCGCTGCTTTTGGCGCCCCTGATTTTTTTACCGCCGACCTTGCACTTAAGTTCTTTTGAACCATACTCTTGTATGGTATCTATAGAAGGGGCCGATTTCAAGCCCTTTTCAGGCTGTCGGGGGACAATGTCAAATGAGCTTTGACAGAACCAGATTTTAAGATACCATACATTTGTATGGTTATTCAGCCATCCAATCCATTGACTCAAATTGTAGGAGATATCGGCTCAGGATGTCGTCGGCTGGCCTTTCACTTTGTTTCGCCTGCGCGACAAGTCGCATGGCTCACCCCGCAATGGGATCTATATGCACCCACTCTTTGGAAGTTGGCCTCTGAATATCACATTCAGGAACTGATCGGACTTGAATGCACCGATCGAAAGCAATGGAGAAACCTGTTCTGCAATCTCATTCAATCCCAAGCCCTCGATGCCGTTGTCATCGACAGATTTGGACTCCGGTCCGCGGAGGGATTTTTTCTGCAGAAAATCTGCCGAGCAAGCAAAACCAAAGTTTTAATTATAGACGCCCATCCCCACTCTTTCTGCAGCAAGCGCCTCCATCTAAGCCTCTCCCATCAGAGCTTTCGATTTTTCTGGTCCAAAGGAGGCTCGCCAACACCTCGGCACCTCCCCTTTACATTCTTTCAAGACATCGATCGTCTCTATATGCATTTGGGAGGTCGACCATGTACGTTGTGAGTCGACACCTATCTCCACTTTCTCCTCATATTATGAAGTTTGAGAATCTTTGGATTTATGATCTGAGGCCCTTCCATGATTTTTGGAAAAAGACAGTCCTGGAAAAAAATATTTCGGAGTCACATGCCGCAATGGTCTGGGATGAGAGCGCTTGGGGAGCTTTACTCAAAATCTATGGCATCCACACATTTGCCCCTACGAAAACCTTGGAAGTTTTTGCACAGGACTACCATCAACACTTCAATACAAAAATATCTCAACACGCTCAAAAGAAGTTTTTTGATGTCATGAGACGTCTTGGCCTCAATCGAATTGGACACCTCCAGCGGCTGTCTTTTGTTGAAATTGGAAAGAGATTTGGAAAAGCCTGGGCGGACTTCATGAAAGGAGTCTTTGAACCTCAAAAAACTCCATGGCCATGGGAGAAGTTTCGGATCAGGGATCCATTGCGCTGGAGCGAGAACCTGGATGAACCCAGCGCTAGCAGCGAATTCATTTTAGATCGATTCATGTGCGGAATTCAGTCGCTCGCGCAGGAAAAACACTGCCTGATTCAAAAAATTGAATTCAGCTTAATTTTTGGCGAGCGAGAAAATGTGGAACTTCAGTTTTCACACGCCATTTCGCTTTCGAAAGAATGTGGTTGGATTCGAAGACTTCTTCAGGAGCGGCTTTTTAGTCTTCAGCTTCACTCAAGCGTGAGTCGGCTCGAAATCTGCGCAAGCCCTGCTGAGCCTGCACTTCTCAAACAGCTCTCCCTTTTTGACTCTCAAGCCCCCCAAATCGCCCTTGAGAGTCTTTGCAAGAAACTCGAAAACCAGGGATTTCAGGTTTTCAAACCCTCCCCTTCTCCTTCGTATATCCCTGAACATTCCTGGTTTCGAGTCTCTCCTCTTTCCACACGAAGTCCCGCGGAGATAAGTCGAGCGCAGCTGCGCCCTCTGATTCAATTTCCCCCTCGCACGATTGAGCCTCCAACGGGGATGCTGAAAAAGACCGAGCAAATTGAATGGTGCGATTTAAAGGGGCAGCTGCGATCTCGAACCTACTATATGACACGAAGGAGTCGCTACTGGGCCTGGGTTTTTCAAACGAATGATGGTCGATGGTTCGAGCAGGGTGTCGTTGAATGAAGAGCCCCCAACGAGAATTTGTCGAACTTAACGCAAAGAGCTGTTTCAGCTTCTTGCGCGCTGCGTCACAGCCTGAGGAGCTAGTTCAACAGGCCCATCAGCTTGGCTACCGGGGCCTAGCTGTCACAGACATAAACGGATTTTATGGAATGGTTCGAACCTTTGAGAGCGCTCGACAACTTTTATTTACATCACTATTTGGAGTCGAAATTAGCCTTGATGGATCGCCCCTCATTCTCCTTGCAAAGAGCTTTAAAGGCTACAGCAAGCTCTGCCGCATGATATCTGAGGCCTATCAAAACCGCCCCAAAGGAGACCCCCTCTTCACTCAAGAACTGGTTAAGAAATGGTTAGATCCACAAGTTATGCACAGTTTATTGCCAGCGAGCCGACCAACTCCTCAAAATCTGTTTAGTTGGCTGAGGGAAATCACTCCCTTGACGCAGCTCGTAACACAAACTCAACATCCCGATCAGGATCTTCCCATGCTGCGCTGGCTCAATCAGCTTCCGCGCGAGATTCCCAGAGCCTGGACATGGCAGCCCCTCTTTCATCACCCCATACGATTTGAGGCCTTTGGAGCTCTTGAAGCTATAAACAAAAAAACTACTGTTCATGAAAATCCTGCGCGCTTTAATGCACAGAGCTATCTCCACCCCCTATCTGATCTTGATCGACTGAAGGTTCCCATTGAATGGACTGACGAAACGCTTCGAATTGCAGAAAGCTGTAGCTTTTCACCCACTGAAATCAAGTATCGATACCCCAAAGAATGGCTACCTGAAGGGATGTCATCCTTTGAGTTCCTCTCTCAACTCTGTGAAAAGGGCATTCGCAAACGATACCCCGACGGACCATCAAGAGACGTCCTCGATCAACTCTCCCATGAGCTTGAGCTCGTTCGAGACTTAGAGTTTGAGGACTACTTTTTGACGGTTTGGGACATTGTTCATTTTGCACGATCTCAAAACATTCTCTGCCAAGGCAGAGGCTCAGCCGCAAACTCTGTCGTCTGCTACCTGCTTGAGATTACCTCGATCGATCCTGTTCGAATGAATTTACTCTTTGAACGTTTTATCTCGCGCGAGCGAAACGAAGCACCTGATATTGATGTCGATTTCGAGCACGAGCGCCGCGAAGAAGTGATTCAATATGTTTACCGAAAGTATGGACGTGAGCGGGCGGGAATGGTCGCTACACTCCTTACCTACCGATCAAAATCGGCATTTCGAGATGCAGGAAAGGCGCTTGGCGTTCCTACTGCCGCAATTGATTTAGTCAGCCGAAAGCTCTCATGGCGTGAAGCGCCTGAAACCGTTGTGCATCAGATCCCCGAGCACGAGCTGACGAAGGTCCAAAAGGACCGCTGGATTCGAGTCGCCCAAACAATCAAGTCATTTCCCAGACATCTGGGACAACATACAGGAGGCATGATTCTCACCGATGGGCGACTCGATGAGATTTCACCAATAGAGCCCGCTCGAATGGAGGGGCGCTCTGTTATTCAGTGGGACAAATACGATATTGAGAAATTGGGACTCCTCAAAATCGACTTGCTCGGACTAGGAATGCTTACTTGCCTAAGAAAGTCATTCGATCTCATCAGAGGTTTTTATGGCACGGACTTAGAGCTTCACCGCATTCCGCCCCAAGATGAAAAGACTTTTGAGATGATCGCGCAGGCGCGGACGGTGGGAGTTTTTCAAATCGAGTCACGAGCACAGATGAATATGCTCCCGCGCCTTAAACCCAAAAACTTTTATGATCTTGTTGTTGAAGTGGCCATTGTGAGGCCCGGCCCCCTCCAGGGCGGAATGGTCCATCCTTATTTAAGGAGACGAATGGGGCTTGAGCCAATCACCTACGCCCATCCGAAACTCAAACCCATTCTTGAAAAAACTCTGGGCGTTCCCATTTTTCAGGAACAGGTAATGAAAATGGCAATCGAAGTCGCTGGCTACACACCAGGAGAAGCAGATGCTTTACGAAGAGCCATGGGCGCTTGGAAAAAATCTGGCAACCTCGAAAGCCACGCAAAAGAGATGTGCCAACGGATGGTAAAAAATGGAGTTGCGCAGTCTTTTGCCGAACAAGTCTGTCAGCAAATCTTGGGCTTTGGTGAATATGGGTTTCCTGAATCTCACGCAGCAAGCTTTGCACTCCTGACCTACGCATCCTCGTATTTGAAGGCCCACTATCCCGCCGCCTTCCTCTGTGGCCTCCTGAACTCGATGCCAATGGGCTTTTATTCTCATCACGCTCTTCATTCTTCATTTCTCAGAGAGGGCGTAAGGATCCTGCCACCGCATACTGAACTTTCAGACTGGGATCATCAGCTTGAGCGAGATGAAGACGGAAGCGCATCACTACGCTTGGGCTTTCGAATGATCCGCGGCGTTTCTCAGAAGAATGCCATGCGATTCATTTCGGAAAGAAAACTCGGACGCTTCGATCTGTCTGTGTTTGACCAAGATGAGAAGGCGCAAATTGCCTTAGCCACCGAGGAGTTCAAACGTCGCGAGGCTCTCTGGGCTGCCATTGACAAAAGCGATCAGACGCTTCCCCTTCAGTCTTCTCGCACGAGGCCCCCTCAGTTTCCTACACTCTCTAAACTCTCTTCAGTTCTGCTTGATCTCGAAGTGATGGAAACAACTCTGAAACAACATCCGGCCTCCGTTCTTCGAGAAGAAGGATGGAGCTATTCGATGGCATCCAATCAGCTGACCATGGCCTGCGATGTGGTTCATCAATCCAATCGACTTGTTCATGTCTTTGGAATTATTCAGGTGATTCAAAGCCCGCCAACCGCCAAAGGGCTTCTCTTTATCACCCTTGAAGATGAAACAGGATTCCTCAATCTGGTGGTAAAACCCAATATCTATCAGCGGCACAAAGATCTTTTTCAGACTCAATGGGGGCTTCTCATTTCTGGAAGGGTTCAAAATCAGTCGGGCTCTGTTTCCATTCAAGTTCAATACGTTCACCGACCTGAGCAGAGAAAATCTCAATTCAAAGTTTTCCGACGACGCGGACATCCCAGAGACCTCAAACAGTTTGAAGGCTACGGTGAGTCCATCTCAAGATAGGCATTGAGAAGATATTGAGTCGAAATACTTTGATCATCCGGCTGAAAGTATCGATGTAAAGCCACGGGATCACTAAGGGGATAAGCTGTCTTAAAACTTCCTCTAAAGAATAAAATCGCAGCAGGTCGCGCATCCAACACCCCAGCTGCAAGATATCCAGGAAGCTCTCGCTCTCGATACATCCCGCGCTTGAGAACTTGTCTCGGCTTCCAGTCCTGAAACACCAAGCTCCAGTCATCGACTGGCTTCACCCCGAGCATCATTTCGTCAAAATCTCTGAGCTGATAGTGAATTGTTTTTCGAATCCCGGAAAACATCAGGGGAGCAAGAGAACACTCCAAACAAGATTTGGGAATATACAACGAGCCAACCTGCCCCATGTCCGCCCATGCTTTTGAATTAAATTTATACAGGGCATGGCTTCGACTGTGACTAAAAACAAGAGGAGATCTTCCAGAACTGCGCTCAATCACCTCTAAGCCATCCGCGCCATGATGCGACTGTGCTGCAGTATCCACTTTGAGTAACAGGCTCTGTGCATAACGGCTCTTTGTGCGCTCTCGCCACTTTGCCTCGAGCTCGGGATTCTGACTATAGATCATGGGGAAGCCATGAGCATTCGTAACCAAGACCTCAAGCTCACCTGGAAACTTCTTCGTCTTTCGAATGATCAAGAGTTTGTTTTCGGTATCATGTGCATGCCCAATGCCGTTGGTATCAATCGCATGATACACAATGTAATTCACATAAAAATGCGATCGACTTTCAATCACTGAGAAATAGATCTCTGGATTCTCCGCCGCATTCCGCGCCCGATCATCTGTTAATAAAAACGCATTACGAGCATTGTCTCGCAAATCAGAATTGCCATCGAAATTGAAACTCAAAATTGAGTCGATGGGATTAAAGCCAGTTCCTAAATCTAGAAGATCCAAAGTTTCGTGCTGATAAATAACAGGAGCGAAGGCTTCAGCTACCAATCGTCGCCGCAGTGCGGACTCTGTAAAGTCACCAATCTGCGCAGCAAGATCAGCGGACAGAAGCCCAACAGTCCCTGTCCAAAAAACGAGGCCCCTCCAGAGGCTCATAATCTTATCATCTCACGAAGGCTAAAGACTTAGAACGCGCTCCAAATGGGCCCAAGGACCCATCCCAAGAGGCTTTAGACGTTACGAAAAAGAATCAGACCATGAGAGAGATCATAAGGCGAAAGACCCACGGTGACGCGATCACCCGGCAGCACCTTGATACTGAATCGTCTCATCTTTCCACAGAGTTTAGCGTTGAGCTCTTGCTTGTTCATATCGAGCTTCACCTTATAAAGTCCGCCAGCAGCAATATCTATGACGGTTCCTTCAACTTTAACTAAATCATCTCGCGCCATTCTCTTCTTTCACTTCTCTCCCGAATCATTAATTTAGACCCATGACTAACACAAGTCTGTCTGTCAAAAAATACCTGATATTTCTTATTTTAAGTAGTTTTCTAGCGGCTTGTAGCGCCAAAAGAGCAGGTTTAGACGACTTCAGAGCCCTTCAGACCGGCGATTTAGTCTTTTTGGATCTAGAGTGCGGAGACATCTGCGATGCCATTGAATCAGTCACACTGGAGCAATTCTCCGTCAATGGGCCGAGACTTTCTCATGTGGGAATCGTGGAGCGCATTGGAAATGAAATCTTCGTCCTAGAAAGCTGGCCCCCCAAAGGAGTTCAGTCAACACCCCTAAAAGACTTCCTCGCGCGAGTTTCGGGAGGTCTCAATCAACCCTCTGGGGTTTACCTCGGAAAGCTCAGACCCGAGGCTCGATCTGCTGGGCAATCCGCCATTGTACGAATTCGAAATCAGATTGGTAAACCCTACGATGATCGATTCGTTTGGACACCCAAGAGTTTTTACTGCAGCGAACTTGTAACCTTCGGGTTTGCATCTGAAGGCTCGAGGGTGCTCGGGCAGTTCGACCCGCTCTTTATGCCTCGACCGATGTACTTTGGAGAGTCTCGCTCAAAAGCTCTTAAGACCTGGGAAGACTACTATCAAAAGATGAAGGAAGATGTTCCTCACGGAGAACTTGGAGTCAGTCCCCTCGGAATCTATCTTGAAGGCAAACAGCGATTGTTTGTGAAAGACTAAGACGTCTTCAGTTTGATCTTCAACGCGGAAACTAGATCTTGTCTTGCGATTTCCTCTTCCTGACCGGATTCAAAGTCCTTGAGCTTCAGACGCTTTTGCTTCAACTCATCATCACCGCAGATGACGACCCATCGCCGGTTCATATCACCCGCGTACTTAAACTGATTCTTCAACTTTGCTTCATCAGCATAAACATCAACAGCGATACCATTCTGCCGGAGTTCCTTTGCTATCTTAAGGACTTCAGCTCTCAAGCTCTCATGGAAAACAGGAACGAAAACCGTCGATGAAGATTTCAGTTTCTCCTGCTCCCTCAACAAGAGGGCAAGTCTTTCAAAGCCAATACTAAAACCACACGCAGGAAGGCTTTCCTTCATGAATCGACCGATCAGCCGATCGTACCGCCCACCACCCCCGAAGGAATAGCCAGCAGATGCATGTCGAAGTTCAAACACAGGACCCGTATAGTACCCAATCCCACGCACAAGACTTGAATCAAACTGAATCGCTGACACAGGAAGATCTACCTCTCTCAGCGTCTTGATCATTCGTTGAAGCTCATCAGAGGCAGTCGAGTGAATCGAATCAAAAGACTCAAGCCCAAGATCCCCTCGAAGAAGCCCCTCAACCTGAGCATTGAACTTAGCCCCTAGGAGCTCTCGAGCCTCATCCCGGAGGGTGGAGGGATCAACTTTATCTTTCTTATCAAGAATGATGGCAAACTGATGAAACTCCGCATCCGTCATGGAATGTTTCTCAGCAAAGGCCTGCAATAAGCGACGATCATTTATGCGCAATTCAAAGCCTTCGCCTCCCACTGAAGAAATCGCCGAAACGACCGCCTGAATGACTTCAAGTTCAGCAGCAAAAGTCTTTGCGCCAACAATATCGACATCACATTGAACAAACTCTCGAAAGCGCCCCTTTTGAGATCTCTCGGCTCGCCACACCGGCCCGATATGAAAGACCTTCCAGGGCAAATGAATCTCGCCGCGATGCTGAGCTACCAATCGAGATAAAGGAACAGTCAGATCAAATCTTAAACCAAAATCAGCAATGGAATCCTCCGACGGGTTTGAGGCTAACGCGTCCTTGAGCTTATCGCCTCGCTTAAGTACTTTGAAAATGAGCTTCTCGTTTTCATCTCCACCGCCGGAACCCAAAAGCACGTCCAGGTTTTCAAAGGCAGGTGTTTCGATCGCCTCAAATCCGAACGATCGATAAACAGAAGATATTTTCTCCATCAACTCGAAGCGACGGCGCGCCTCATCCTTGATGAAATCTCGAAATCCTGAGGGTGGGTGAGTTGAAACTGCCATAACTCTTTGGACAGACTACCCAAACAGCACAAGACTTCCAAAAAAAAAGAGCTCCGAATCCTAAAACCCGAAGCTCTTTTTCCTGATCTAAGCCCGAAACTACTTCAAAAAGAGAATTTCGCGATACTTGGGCAAAGGCCAGAGCTCATCCGAAACAATGCCCTCGGCTTCATCACAAAGCCCGCGGACCTTGAGCATCGAAGCCATGACCTTTTCACAAAGAGCGTCGGCTCGCTTGCTCTCATCATGGATATCAAAGACCTTCTTGAGCTCAGATTCCAGAGTGGCCCGCGCCTTCAAAAGACCCTCGTAGACGGCCTTGATATCTTCAAGTCGATCCACGGCAACGGACTTACCAGCCGCTTTGACATGACCAATCATCTCGGCAATTCGATACATTTCCTTCTCAACGGCCGCCATAATCTGGGTGTCGACAATCTCAAGGACTGTTGAGGCTTCCATCTCGATTTGCTTGATATACCTCTCAAGCATGATCACATGACGAGCTTTGATCTCCTCATGGCTCAGCACTTTGCCCTCCGCCAGGAAATCCATGGAGCCCTTTTTGTCAAAAACCTTCAAAGCTTCGGGCGTCGTTTTCAAGTTAGGAAGCCCTCGCTTCTCGGCCTCTTTTCTCCACTCCTCGGAGTAACCATTGCCCTCAAAGCGAATGGCTTTGGTTTCCTTGATCACCTCTCGAATGAGCTCCAAAATAGCAGCGTCTCGATTCTTCGAATTGGCCAATTTCTTTTCCAATCGATCGCTGAGCTTATTGAAAGCATCGGCTGCGGCTGTGTTCAAGAAAGTAGCTGGAAACGATGTATTCGCGGATGAACCGACAGCCCTAAACTCAAACTTGTTTCCGGTGAAAGCAAAGGGAGAGGTTCGATTTCGGTCCGTGTTATCTCGAGAAACTACCGCGAGCTTAGAAACCCCAAGGCTCAAAATTGCTTCATCCGCTGGCCCTTCGAATTCACGACCCGACTCCAGTTTATCCAAAATAGAGCTCAATGTTTCCCCTAGAAACACGGACAAAATCGCTGGCGGTGCTTCGTTTGCTCCCAAGCGATGATCATTGCCTGGTGAGGCAATTCCAACTCGAAGCGCATCCGCATGATCGTGAACGGCCTTCAAGACCGTGCACAACACCGCCAAGAACCTTAAGTTTTGATGAGGGGTCTTGCCAGGCTCTAAGAGATTCTCTCCCTTTTGAGTCGCAAGACTCCAATTGTTGTGCTTTCCAGAACCATTGACACCCGCGAAAGGTTTTTCATGCAGTAAGCACACCAAATCGTGGCGCAAAGCGACTCGCATCATCACATCCATGGTGAGTGCGTTGTGATCCGCGGCCAAATTGACATCTTCAAAGATGGGAGCCACTTCATACTGAGCGGGGGCGACTTCATTGTGCCGAGTCTTAATAGGCACACCCAATTCATAGAGCTCTTTTTCGACCTCTTGCATGAAAGCCTGAACTCGACTGGGGATAGATCCAAAGTAATGATCCTCAAATTGCTGACCTCGAGTCGAGGACCGCCCGACCAGTGTCCGCCCCGTCATAATAAGATCCGGCCGCAGAGAATAAAGTGAGCGGTCGATCAAGAAATACTCCTGCTCAACACCGAGTGTGGGGTCAATAGCGGTGATGTCGAGATCACCCAGGAGTTTCAAAAATCGGATCGCGGACTTTGACAGGTAATCCACAGACCGAATGAGAGGAGTCTTCGTATCAAGCGCATGACCATGATAGCTCATGAACGCCGAGGGAATACACAAGGTCACTCCATTGGTGGATTCAATCAAAAAAAGAGGGCTAGTGGGATCCCACGCAGTATAGCCTCTAGCTTCAAAGGTTGATCGCATTCCACCACTTGGAAACGAACTCGCATCAGGCTCAGACTGAATCAAGGATGAGCCCGTGAATCGTTCAATCACTGAGGTTTGTCCCGCCTCTGATGTTTTGGTCTGAATGAAGGCGTCATGCTTCTCCGCAGTGAGACCTGTCATAGGCTGAAACCAGTGACAGAAGTGTGAAGCACCATTGGAAATAGCCCAAACTTTAATGACATTCGCAATCTCGTCTGCGACGGATTTTTGGAGCCGCTGACCCTTATTCACCATGGCCATCAACGAGTCATAGGAATCTTTTGATAGCTTTTCTTTCAGCTGATCCAAGCTAAACGTTCGCCGTCCAAAAATTTCACTGACGACCATTTTCTGACCGGCGAGTGCTGGAACTTTTCGAACATCTCGAGAAATTGATTTCAAGACAGCCTCATGACGAGGCGATAGACCTGACATTTTTTGCTCCTCTCAGCCTTTCCAAAGCTCAAATGAACCTGTGAAAAACCAAAATTTTTGAAACTCTAGGAAGCCTCCCAAAACTGCTTGGAATGAGCCTTTTAGAATCTCTGCTTAATATTATAGACGAGTTTAGACAGACCGAGAACCAAGGCAAGCTGAGCTTTGCGTCAACCCCTAGAATTTACTGCCGATTTCAGCGGTTCGCACAAAATCAAGGTCTGGGTATCGCTCAATGGCCTTATTCAGGACGTACTCCGAAGAGCATAAAATAGCGTACCTCTCCTCTGAATCCTTCGCCAAAATCACATCATAACTCCTGCCCAAAGCCTCAAGAGCAGCAGTCATCTGGGCCTCACGATCAGCTTTGGGACGAATCCAGCGAGCAATTTTGTAAGGACAGTTATCAAAGACAGATTCAGCACCGTACTCATTTTGAAGTCGATACTGAATCACCTCAAACTGAAGCTGCCCAACAACTCCGATGACAATATCATTTGAGTTTTGAGGAAAGAAAACCTGAGAAGCTCCCTCTTCACATAACTGCTGAAGACCTTTTCTGAGCTGTTTTGATTTGAGAGGACTCTTCAAAATCACCCGCTTAAACATCTCAGGTGCAAAGTGGGGAATTCCCAAAAACATGAACTTCTCACGAGTGGTAATCGTATCCCCAATTTTGAAATCGCCACTGTCGTAAAGACCAATAATATCCCCAGCCACAGCCTCCTCGACCTGCGATCTCTTGGCAGCCAAAAATTGAAACGTACTTCCCACGCGAAACTTTTTATCCAACCGCACATGAAAAGCTTCCATTCCTTTTTGGAACTCACCGGAGCAAACTCTCAAAAAGGCGATACGATCGCGATGCCGAGCATCCATATTGGCCTGGATCTTGAAGATGAATCCGGAGAAATCGCTCTCCTGCGGCTCAACAATACGACCGGTCGTCAACCGAGCCTGAGGAGATGGAGAAATCTCACAGAACTTTCTTAGCAACATCTCGACACCGAAATTATTGATCGCTGAACCAAAGAAAACCGGAGTTTGATTTCCGTTGAGATACTCCTGCGCTGAGAAGGGATCGTAGACCCCATCAATTAGCTCGAGGTTCTCCATCAACTCGAGATAGTGATCCTCCTCAAGCCAGGCCTTCCAGCGCGGATCATTCATGCCATCCACTACAATTTCTTGCGGACGCTCAGCCTCAGGATCAAAGGGGCTATAGATTTGATCAAGGCGGTGATAGACACCTTTAAAGCTCTTACCGCTTCGCAGTGGCCAGGTAATCGGAGCCGCTTTAATCTTCAAAACGCGCTCAATCTCATCCAGCAACTCCACGGGGCTTCGACACTCGCGATCGAGCTTGTTAACAAACGTCACGACGGGAATCTTTCGGGAGCTGCAAATCTCCATCAGCTTCTGCGTTCGATCTTCAACACCCTTGGCCCCATCGACAACCATCAGGGCCGCATCCACAGCAGTCAAAACACGGTATGTGTCTTCACTAAAATCCTTATGACCTGGAGTATCGAGTAGATTCAAGAATCGATTAGCATACTCAAACTGCATAACAGATGAGGTGACTGAGATTCCTCTTTCTTTCTCAATCTCCATCCAATCGCTTGTTGCATAGCGAGCGGCTTTTCTCGCCTTCACGGTGCCCGCAATCTGAATCGCACCACCAAAGAGCAGCAGCTTCTCAGTCAAGGTGGTTTTCCCTGCATCGGGGTGAGAAATGATGCAGAAAGTTCGACGATTCAAGTACTTCTCAGTCACCGGAGACTTCTAACACCGCTTTGAACATCAGGAAACAGAAGTGTCACGCCAAGTTCACTCAAGGTGGCTTGGCTATCGATTTGCTTAGAGACACGAAGGCCAGGCCCTCTGGGCGCAGGCTGGGGCTTGGAAGCGCTCGCCGGAAGACTTAGCTTAAATTCTGAACACCACTGCGCGATCAATTCATCCCAGCGCCGAGGCTTTCCATCAGCGGCAAGATAGACAGAGCCAGGCCGACCACGCTCCGAAGCTGCGACCAAGATTGCGGCCAAATCCTGAACATGAATAAAATTCACAAGCTTCGGCGAGGGAGAGACTCGGCCATCAATGACCCATCGTCTTGGATCTCGAGCAGGTCCGTAAATACCAGCCGAGCGAACGATCATGGCGCCGTGCCGAAGTGCAACAAGCTCTCCTTGAACCCTCGGCTCTTCTTGATGAATGGGAGAGGTCTCACTCACTGTCTCATCCTCGTGAGAAACCAAATAGGATGAAGTGGTCCCCACACAAACAACTCGCCCGAGCGATGAACCCTTCTCGCTGAGGAACCTATCCACCAGATCTTTGGGCTCACATGGAAACATCCAAAAGGTGGCCTCAACATCGGGCAGAGCACTCCAGGTCTCCGGTCGATTCAAATCAAATACTACGTCTGAATCTCCGGAAGATCGACGAGTGCAAATCACGTCGTACCCTAAGCTCTTCAAAAGAGCCTGAAGGACCTTGCCCGAATATCCAGAACCCAAAATAAGCGCTCGCTTCATGCCGTGATGCGTTACACCGGAGGAGAGCCTAAAAGTCAAATCCATCGCTTTTCTCAAAAGCCCTCTTGAATCATGATGTTGGCAGGGGGGACATCATGAAATCCGTATACTTTGCTGTCGCGAGCCTTTTCATTGCATCTGACGTCGGTGCTGAGGAATTTTTTGTAAAGACCTCAAAAACAGCTGCTGAAAAAATCGAAGTTAATTTTGAGAAAAACGACACTGGAGACATCAAGTTTTCAGATCCTTCCCAACTCGAGCGATTCACCCAAACGGATAAGTCTATTCAGGACGGTTGGATTTCAAAGCGCCCGCCGTCTGAAGTTGAGCAGATCGTCGATGCTGCCTTTATTGCTCTCACGGGCTTTCTGATCCTGGGTGTTCGCGATTCTTTTGATATTAACTCCGAGCTGAGACTTTCAACTCACTCCGGCGCTGTTTTATTCTTCTTCCCGTTTCGAGATCACTATCTCTACGCCAACTGTGGGGGCGATCACCACTTGATCGCTACAAGCGTTGAGCCCAATGAGGAAATGCTCCTTCGAATGAAGAGCCTCCAAGATCTTGAGGAAATCTGCCAAAATCCTACCAAACAAGAGTCTCAACAAGACGATAAAAATCAGTCATAATATTGATTATTAAACTGATTTTTACAGTACTGACTTTTTTAGCTTCAACACTGTCGTTGAATGCCTCTGAGTCCCCATGGATCTGGGGAAAAACTCAGAAATCTCAGGTGAGACTGATCGCACCTTTTACTGCTGTTTCACCCGAGACCAAGACTCTTCGTGTTGGCCTTGAGTTCAAGCTCGCTAAGGGTTGGCATGTCTATTGGAAAAATCCCGGCATAGTGGGCTATCCTCCGAGGGCAGATTGGACTCTACCCCAAGGCTGGACTCACTCGCCTATCCACTACCCCACACCTGAGCGCTTTCAAGCCGCTAGCTTTGAGACCTACGGATACCACGACCAAGTCATCTACCTGGTTGATTTGACGGGTCGAGGGATTGAAGGAAAATTTTTCCAAGCAAGCGTGAAGCTCGACTACCTCGTTTGTGAACTTCAATGCATTCCTGAGAAAGCTGAGCTCAAGATCTCTCTTAAAAACTCCCAAGAAGAGCTATCTCCTTTTGCTCAAGCAATCGATGAGGCCTCAAGGAAGCTGCCCTCGGCAATGAGCCCAGCGCTCTTTGACGTTGTGAGTGAAGGCTCCCAGTCATTCTCGATTCGTTTCAAGGGCCCTCATACCATTGAGAACATTTTCCCATTTGCTCTGTCCGGAAAGACTCAAGTGGAGGTTTCGCGGCTGAGCAACAATCACTACTCACTCGTCACTCAACCCAATCATCCCGGGCTCGAGATACTGGCCGTTTGGAAAGATGGAAAATCCTCAGTAGGAGGCATCATTGAAATCCCGAAAGGTTCCGAGCTTGGAGGTATCAGCGAAATTTTACTCGCTCTCTTATTTGCCTTTCTAGGCGGGTTGATTCTCAACCTAATGCCCTGTGTCCTTCCGGTGATTGGTCTCAAAACAATCTCACTCGTCAAACTGGGAATTGCCCAAACCTCGGATGTGCGAAGATCTGCCCTCCTCACTTGCCTTGGAATTCTTGCAAGCTTTTTGGCGCTTGCACTTCTTCTCTTGTCTCTGCGAGCCGCCGGCCAACAAGTGGGCTGGGGCTTCCAGTTTCAAAGCCCGGCATTCATTTCATTTCTGATCGCTGTCGTTTTTGTCTTTGCTTTGAATCTCTTTGGTCTTTTTGAATTCAGTCTTCCAGCGTCTGGCTCGACGTGGATGCAGAGAATTCAGCGAGGACCCTTCTGGGAGGGAGCTCTTGCAACACTCATGGCCACTCCGTGTAGTGCACCCTTCCTGGGCACTGCACTGACGTTTGCCCTGACTCAGCCGTCCTGGCTCCTTGTGATTTTCTTTCTCACAATGGGAGTGGGACTTTCGACCCCCTACCTCTTACTAGCCGTCCTTCCGGGCGCGCTTCGATTGTTTCCTCGACCAGGCCCTTGGATGGAAACCCTCAAGAGAATTCTTGGATACTCTCTTTTAATAGCCGTCTTTTGGCTGCTCTATATTTTGCAGCAGCAAACCAACACTCTCTTTTTGTGTCTCGTTCTAGGCCTGCTTCTCATGATCTTTATTACTTTTAAGGAAATCAAAGGAAAACGAGCGTGGGTTTTGGTCTCGCTTATGACTCTTGCGATCATCTACGGTGCTGAGCGAAAAGCGCCCTCAACTTCTGATGAAGCCTCTAGCAAAAACTCCACACTGACTGAAGCCGCGCTTCAGGAAAAACTTATCTCGGGAAAAACATTTTATCTCGTCGTCACAGCAGATTGGTGTCTGACTTGCAAATACAACGAAGCATTTGTCATGAAATCCGAGTGGTTCAAAAATCTCCTGAAATCTCATCAAGTGGAAGTGCTGATCTATGATTGGACCTCAAGAGACGAAGCGATTGGAAAGTTTCTGGAATCTTACAACAGATTCGCCATTCCTTTCTCCATGCTGATCTCAAAAGATAAGCACGTCGTATTCCCCGAGCTGCTCAATCGACCAAACGTCGAAGAACACTTTCAGAGATACTTCAATGAAGCTTCTGACAAATAGCCGCTGTAAACTCTTGAGTGGAAGCCTTACCCTTAAGATCTGGAGTGAGAGCTTTGCCCTCCGACAAAACATCAATCAGAGATTTCTTCACACGGGTGGCTACGTCAAACATCTTAAGATGCTCAAGCATCATCACAGCTGACAACAAGAGTGCTGTAGGATTGGCCATTCCCTTGCCTGCAATGTCGGGCGCCGTTCCGTGGACAGCCTCAAACACGGCCGCCTTGGCACCAATGTTTGCACCCGCTGCAACGCCCAGGCCGCCAATCAGTCCAGCGCACAAATCTGAAATGATATCGCCGTAGAGATTTTCGGTAACAAACATATCAAACTGCTGGGGCTTTTGAACCAACTGCATGCACACGTTGTCGACAATAATATCCTTCGCTTCAATCTCCGGATACTCCGTGGCGACCTTGCGGAAGATGTCGAGGAAAAGTCCGTCGGTCATTTTCATGATGTTCGCTTTGTGGATGCAGTGAATCTTCTTGCGCTTCAAATTCCGCGCTGCCTCAAAGGCGTATCGAATAATCCGCTCTGAGCCCGGGGCGGTGATGATCTTCAGACACTGAACAACTCCCGGGGCCAGCTGATGCTCAATCGCAGCATAGACATCTTCGGTGTTCTCTCGAATCGTCAAGATATCGATACCTTTGAAATTCGCCTCAATGGCGGGAATTGTTTGCGAAGGTCGAACATTCGCGTAGAGATCGAGCGACTTTCGCAAAGTCACGTTCGCAGACTTATGCCCCTTCCCAATAGGAGTCCCTGTCGGTCCCTTCAGCGCAATCTTAAGCTCGCGCACTCGATCAACAGAGGCCAGTGGCATTGGTGAATTGAATTTCGCAATCGCCTCTTCCCCACTAGGGATATCTTCCCACTCGATGGGCGCCTTTGCAGCTTTGAGAATCTCAACAACTGCCTGACAAATCTCAGGTCCAATTCCATCTCCCTTAAGCAAGCCGACCTTCATACTCATGATTCATACGCTCCCGAAAACAAATTCTGTCCATCTTTCTGCCAAAGCTTTTGAACTTTTTCCCAATGACCGAATCGAGTCACCTCAGCCAGCAGCGCAGCAATCGACTCCTCAGTGATTCCCTCTCCCATGAATCGACATCTAAACCAATCGACAATCACACCCTCAGGAACTGGGCCGGGCCATACTCGCATGCCCCGCTGAGAGATCATCTCCAATTTAAACTGACCGACTCGCTCAGGAAGTTTGGGAATTCCCTGACAAATCAAAAAGACGTCTAAACCTACGCATTTGTAATCAAACATGAACACCATCTAACCAGAAGCCTAGTCGGGCGTCTTGCGTTTTTGCAAAGAAGAAAGCTCAGCGTACGCGACCGAAATCGTCTTGATAACGGATGATATCATCCTCACCAAAATAGGTGCCCGTTTGAACCTCGACAATACGAAGGGCCGAGGGGCCGGGGTTTGAAAGCCGATGCTTTGCACCGACCGGAATATCAATATGCTCTCCCACCTTCAAAGCATGGTCCGACTCGTTAAGGGTAACCAACGCAGATCCCTCAACAACGGTCCAAGACTCTCGCCGCATCTCATGCGATTGATAGGACAGGCGCTGACCCGGATCGACCTCAATCAGCTTGATTTTACAAGACTGTGAATCGAGGAGGTTGATAAATCGGCCCCAGGGGCGCTCTTCGGACCAATTCATAAGTACTCCTAAAATCGCATGTCGCTGAGCCAAAATCGAGCGCAATTTTCTTTGACTTCACAGGAGGCTGTGGCCGATAAGAGCGCCGATTATGAAAGCCGCCTGGATCCCTCTGATCATGTGTTTGTTGAGCCTATCCCTCACCGGAGCCGTCGTTGCGACCCCCCTCCATCCATCATTGAATCGCGAGCGACTGAAGGATCAAGATGGACAAAGCTTAGCTGAGAAGATCCGGCTGGCTTCGAGGGCATACCTCAAGCTCGATGGTCTTGAGGCTGAGCGGCTCATCAAGGAATCAATCGATCTGATCCAGAAAAATCCGCCCTACGTTGGCCTTCGAGCAGATCTCGCGCAGCTAGCCTCTTTGAATGTCGTGCTGAAAGAAGAGCAGCCCGCAACCACTATGCTCATTGACCCATTTCCCTTCCGAATGGATGAGGCCTTTCAAAAAAATCTCTCGGACCGAATGAGAGACTATTGGATCAATCAAAGTCGAGGGCTCATTGAGGTGGCTGAACTCAACGAGTTTTCATTGATTCGAATCTCAGGAGATGCGATTCATTTGCCCGCCAAGCTCGCGGAGGGAGATTATCTGGTGCATGTAACAAAGGATGGCAAGTACTGGGGGGGACGGATCCATGTTTCAAACAAAACAGGGATTCAGTTTGAAAAGAGTTTTGAGATTCCTCCGCAGCTGATTGCAAGAGAATCCACACCCAAGATCGCTGATCAGGAAAGTGAAAGATCGAAAGCTCAGCAACTCAATCAATGGCTTCAAGCGGAAGCGAGCCGTCAGATCCCGCTCAACCCCATGGACCCAACAGTACTTGATCTCAAAAGCAATTCGACCTGGGAATCGAATCAAGCCCTCTATCAAAAGCCATGGTTTTGGATTGCCGTAGGACTTGTCTCAGGACTTGGAGGCTTTGCAACCTACCAGGCTCTTCGCTCCCCGACAGTGGTACAGCTTCCCTAGAAAAGAAACATCACTCAAGCTCGTTACACATGACCGAACGGGAGTCATCAATGGCCGAGACAATGGTTGATGCTGTCCCATCTCCATTAAGATCCCCTCGTGCCATCACGAAGAACCAATTGGTGGGAAAGACAGCTGTTGGGACAAGGCTCGTTTGGGGATTCACACAGCTATTCAGGTTGACGTCTCGAACCGTCAGCGCACCAACGGGCGCAGCGCAGGCCGAAGCGGCAGTCCAAAGATTGGAGGCATGAACTGTGTACTGAAATCGCACCAAGCGATCGGGCCGGACCGCAAGTCCCCCGTTACCCCACTCAGCTGGGGTCGCCGTATCCCAGGCGACAGCTTGACCCTGGGGAATGGCAGCGGGATGGGCAGTCGCTGCAATGTAGCACCCATGAAGGCTAAAATAGCTTTCCTCTGCGGTCTTGATAGAAGCAATACTTGAGTTTGCTTCATTCAAATAGGAGCGACGAATATAACTCATATAAATCGGAATCCCGACCGCTGCCAAAAGGCCCACGATCACAACAGCAATCATCAATTCAATCAATGTCAGAGCCGCAATACTCTTTCTTCCAAATCGATTCGACATCATCTCTCCTTCACACTGATTAAGCTTTTCTTTCGCCAGAGCCGCCGTTGTCTCGGAGCTTCATTGCTTTGAGCTCAGCCAGTCGCTCCTTGGAAACTTCTTCACTGGCTTCATCCAAAGCATCCAGCAAATCATAGTCGAGATCTCCGTACCCACCAATGCCGTGTTTTTTCAAACGATAACGCATGGAGCGAGAGGAGATTCCCAGGAATCGAGCCGCTTTGGTTCGCGATCCATGGGATTTATCCAAAGCCTTCACCAGCAGATCTTTTTCAAAAGCATCGACAAGATTGTCGAGCGCCATACCACCCGCTTCAAACTGCTTCTCAGCTTCTTTCAATGAAAGCCGATCTTTATGTTGCTCCGGGTTCAGAACATTTCCCGGCAAGGAATCAACTTGAACCTCCTGAGTGGCTTCTAACGCAACCGATCTTTCAATAATATTTTCCAACTCTCGGACGTTTCCAAGAAACTCATAGTTCGACAGATATTCAAGCGCTTTCGGTGAAATGCGCCGCACATCTTTGCCCGTTTCCCGCCCGTATTTTTTGAGAAAGAAATCTGCAAGAACCGGGATATCTCCCTTTCGCTGACGAAGAGGGGGCAGACCAATTTGAATAACATTCAATCGATAAAACAAATCCTCTCGGAAATTACCCTGCTTCACTTCATCTTCAAGATTTCTGTTGGTGGCTGCGATGATTCGCACATCCACTTCCACGCTCTCTGTGCTCCCAACTCTCAAGAAGCTCTTCTCTTGAATGACTCGCAAAAGCTTCACTTGCATAACAAGCGGAAGCTCTCCGATTTCATCAAGAAAGATTGTGCCTTTGTGAGCGGCTTCAAAGAGACCTTCTTTGGAGGCCACCGCCCCCGTAAAAGCTCCTCGAACATGTCCAAACAGTTCACTTTCAATCAGGTTTTGAGGAATCGCCCCGCAATTGACGGTGACAAAGGGCTTGTCCTTTCGTGTCGAATTGAAATGAATTGCACGTGCAACGAGCTCTTTACCAGTACCCGACTCCCCATAAATCAGGACATTCGTTTTGGTGGGAGCAGTCTTTTTAATCAGATCATAGACACGTCGCATGGGCTCTGACTCACCGATGAAATTGGTGAAGTCATATCTTTGCACAAGCTGTGTCTTTAACTGCTGATTTTCAGTCGCTAGATTTCTCGTATCTAGAGCCTTCTGAATGACCACTTTAATCTCTTCGATCTTAAAAGGCTTACTCAGATAATCAAAGGCTCCTGCTTTCATAGCCTCAACCGCTGAGTCCGTTGTTGCATAAGCTGTAATCATAATCACAGGAACATCAGGGCAATGAACTCTCGCCTCTTTCAATAAGCCCATGCCATCTCCAACCTTCAACTGCAGATCAGTGACAATGAGATCTAGTGCCTGCTCTTTCATCACTTTCACAGCATCGGGGAAGTCGAGCGCTGTCACGACATCGTAGCCTTCCTTCTTGAGCAAAATTTCAAAAAACTCTCTGACACTTAACTCATCATCCACGACTAGTATTCTTCTTTTCATACCTTCCCCCTCACGCTGCAGACGAAGAAATCATTCGGCCTTCCGTCTTCGGCCCATCTCGATAAAGTTCAAACCAAAACAAACTGCCTCGACCTTCTTCAGACTCAACACCAATTTCTCCACCGTGCGCCTTCACCATCTGGAAGACGAGCGGCAACCCAAGACCTGTACCTTCGGGCTTGGTTGTAAAGAATGGATCGAAGATCTTTCCACGAACGGATTCGGGAATCCCCAAACCACGATCGGAAACCTCAAAGCGAATTCGAGCACCGTCGAATGGATTGAGCTCTCGCGCAGAGATCTTCACCTCACCACCTTCAGGCGAGGCCTGAGCGGCATTCAGAATCAGATTCCACAAAATCTGAGAAAGCTGGAGAGGATCACAGCGGCACTCCAGTCGCTCTGCAATATCGAGCTGATACTTTACCTTTTTACCGACTCGATTTTGAATAACTTCTATCATCTCGAGGCAGTGTTTTCTCAAACTGACAGCCTCTGGCCTTAGCTCCGAGGGCTTGGCATACATTAAAAAGTTTTTGAGTAGCCCATCCAATCGATCGGTCTCGCGAAGCACAATCTGCATGAGCTTCTCACTGGCACTTTCCTGAGGCATCTCCGCTCTCAGCATTTGAACGGAACCACTGAGACTTGCGAGAGGATTTCGAATCTCATGGGCAATTCCTGCAGCCAGTTGCCCAACAGAGGCCAGCTTGTCGTTAACCTTCATGCGGGATTCCATTTCCCGCATATCAGTCACATCCTGGAAGATCACCAACCAGCCCTGCATATCGGGCAGCTCAACTCGTTGATGGCCGATGGATCGACTTTCTCCTCGAATCTCCATTCGGCTCTCTGATCGATCAGCTCGATTAAAGAGCTCGGCAAAGGGACCAACAGCAAGTGATTTTCCAATGAGGTTTTGCCCTAAGATGGTCTCCGCCATTCGATTCATCAGGATCACTCGACCCTCTCGATCGATTGAGAGAATTCCCGAGGGGCTGTAGTTGATGATGGCAGCATGAAGACTTGAAAGATCTTTCAAAGCAGATTCCGTTTGATCGAGACTTTTTCGCATTCGCTCACGATTTCGAGCGAAGTAAGCCAAACAACCCCCCAAAAACAAAATGCAAGACTGAACAAAAATCAGCGGTGGCAGCGCCTTGGTATTGAGGATGTCATTTAAGTGCTGGCCGTCAACGGCAAGATAGGTCACCAGGCACGCCGAAATCAGGGATGAAACCACAGCACCTCGAGAGCCGATTACGACCGAAGCAAAAACAATCTGAATGAAAAAAAGCGCCAATGAGATCGACATGACCGCATTCATTCCGTGCATCAAGTACGCAGCTGCTCCAAGATCCCAGATCACCTGAGTCCAAATCACACCAGGCAGCCAGCGCTTATTGAGGAGCCGGGAAAGGATTCCCGAAATCACCGAGAACCCCAGCCCGATCAAGCAAAGCTCGATGACTTGAGCCGCAGGATTTTCCTGGTAGAAAAACCACAGCACTGCCGTTGAGCCCATCATCATGACCAAGAAGGCTATGCGGAAGAGAACGAGCGCTCGAATTTGTGATCGAGAATCCATCATTTATCCCGCCTTGATACTTGAAGCCATTTCGAAGATCGGTAGATACATCGAAACAACAAGTCCCCCAATGATTCCCCCCAAGATGACCATCATCGCGGGCTCCATGAGACTCGTAAGTCCTTTCACTGCTGCATCGACTTCATCGTCATAAAAATCCGCGATTTTTCCGAGCATCGAGTCCAAAGCTCCCGTCTGCTCTCCCACATTAATCATCTGACAAACCATGGGAGGAAAGACCTGAGCTTGCATAATGGGTTCAGCAACGGTTTTACCCTCAGAGATGCTTGCTCGTGCTTTGTAGATCGCCTTTTCAACGGTTTTGTTACCAGCAGCTCGAGCGGTGATATCAAGGGCCTCCAAAATGGGAACACCTGATGAAATCATTGTTCCCAAGGTTCGCGTAAATCGAGCGACCGCCACCTTCTGAATCAGGGGGCCAAAGATCGGCAGCTTCAGAAAAATATCGTCTGTGATCTCAAGGGTACGAGGATTTTTTCGAATCCACTGCCAGAGAAAGACCAATCCAATTCCCGCAAGAATCAAAAATCCAATATTGCTTTGAGTCCACTTACTCAGATTGATGACAACTTGAGTCGGAGCCGGAAGAGCACTGCCACCAAATTCCTTAAACATCTTCTCGAAAATCGGAATAACCCACACAAGAAGCACCGTCACAACCGCAATCGCAACTGCCATAATGGCAATTGGATAGACCATCGCGGACTTTACTTGACCTCGAAGTTTCTGAACCTTTTCCAAGTAGGTAGCGAGCCGCATGAGGATCACATCCAAAATACCTCCCACTTCTCCTGCAGCGACAAGGTTTACGTACAACGAATCAAAAATCTTCGGATGTCGGCGCAAAGCATCCGCAAAGGTACTTCCACCCTCCACATCAGCCTGAACCGCCTTGATGGTGGTTTTAAAGGCTACATTTGGTGTTTGATTTCCAAGAATCTCAAGACACTGGACAAGGGGCAAACCCGCATCAATCATCGTCGAAAACTGTCGAGAAAAAACTACGAGATCTTTGAGTCCGACACCGCCACCAAAGCTGAGATTAAAACCTCCGGTTCCCGCTTTGACCTCTTTGAGCTTTCTAGGTCGAATTTGCTGAGACCGAAGGAATTGAAGCACAGCTGCTTCATTAGCAGCTTCTTTAGTTCCCGCTTTCACCTGCCCATTTCGAGCAACACCTTCCCATTTAAAGACTGCCATACTCTACCTCGTTATCTCTTTCTCTGATCGAGTCCGCCTCTTGATCGATCGTCTAGTGCACCCGACGCATTAGACGCTGAAGTAATCATATTTCTCAGCTCTTCCGGATCACTGCTGGCCATAATGCAATCATCTAACGAACAAACTCTCTTGAGATAGAGGCTCGCCAGCGATTGATTCATCGTGATCATTCCATGCTTTCCCTGTCCCGCCTGCATCTGCGAATAGATTTGATGCACCTTATCTTCTCGAATCAGATTGCGAATCGCTGGGTTGGGAATCATGACTTCAGCCGCCAGAGCACGCCCCACACCACTCGCCTTAGGAAGCAACTGCTGAGCAACGACACCCTCAAGGACAAACGATAGCTGAGCCCGAATCTGAGGTTGTTGATGCGGCGGAAATACATCAATGATCCTGTTAATCGACTGGACGGCTGAGTTGGTATGTAGAGTCGCAAAACACAAATGTCCCGTCTCAGCAATCGTCAAGGCAGCTTCAATCGTCTCGAGATCTCGTAGCTCTCCCAGCAGAACCACATCTGGATCCTGACGAAGAATATACTTCACGGCCTTACTGAAACTCTCTGTATCCGAGTGCACCTCTCGCTGATTGATGATGCAGCTCTTGTGTGGATGTAAGAATTCAATGGGATCCTCGATCGTCAGAATGTGCTGACTAGTTTCGCGATTGATTTTGTCGATCATGGCCGCAAGAGACGTTGACTTACCAGACCCCGTAGGTCCCGTGACTAGAACCAGACCTCTTGGTCGATCAGCCAGCTCTCCCACAACAGGGGGAAGACCTAAATCAGGAAGGGATGAGATCTTGAATGGAATCTGCCGAAATGTCCCAGAGACGACACCTCGCTGAACGAAGAGGTTGGCACGGAAACGGGAAAGATTTTTTACGCCAAACGAGAGATCGAGTTCATTGTCCTCTTCAAATCGCGCCTTTTGCGCATCCGTCAAAACACTGTAGCAAATCTTTCGGCAATCAGCCGGTGTCAGAGGAGGAAACTTCATCGGGATGAGCTTTCCATCGACTCGAATCACGGGAGGAGTTGCTGCTGTGATATGCAAATCACTCGCGCCTTTCTCTAACATCGTCTTCAGAAGCTGATGCAATGAAAGGCCGGAGCCATCATTGCCAGGATTTAACGGATCATTGCTCTCACTCATACATCCTCTTCATTAGTTGGAGTCGCTCGCTGTCACACGAACAGCTTCCTCGATGGTCGTCACACCTTCTTTAATCTTATGGATGGCGCTCATCCTCAGCGTCTGCATTCCCAAGCGAATCGCTTCGCGTTTAAGCTCAGCAGTACTGGCGCCGTTCAAGACAAACTCTTTGAGCTCATCCTTCATCACCATGACTTCGTAAAGAGCGACTCGGCCCTTGTAACCCGTATTTGAACAATGCGTGCATCCTCGACCCTGACGCACCTTCATGCCATTCGCCAAATCCGGAGGAACTCCGATGTCTAGGAGGCTTTGGACGGGAACTTTCACCTCGTATGAACACTCTCCACAGATTCGTCGAGCAAGTCGCTGAGCGACAATCGAGTTGAGAGCGGATGCGACGAGAAAAGGCTCGACCCCCATATTGAGCAATCGGCTTACGGTACTTGGTGCATCATTCGTATGCAGAGTGCTCAAGACCAAGTGACCTGTGAGCGCCGCCTTAATGGCGATCTCAGCTGTTTCAAAGTCTCGAATCTCCCCAACCATGATAATGTCTGGATCCTGACGCAGAAAGGATCGAAGCGCGGCTGCAAAGTTCAATCCGATATCTTCGTGCATCTGAACCTGATTGATCCCCATCAAGTTAAATTCGACAGGGTCTTCAGCGGTCGAGATATTTTCCGAAATCTGATTAAGCTCTGATAGCGCCGAGTACAAAGTCGTCGTCTTTCCTGATCCGGTAGGACCCGTAACCAAAACCATTCCGAAAGGCTGATGAATTGACTTCTTGAAATCACCCAGTTGACGCTCTTCAAATCCAAGCTTGGTCATATCCAACTGCAAATTGCCCTTATCAAGAAGACGCAAGACCACCTTCTCACCAAAGAGAGTGGGCAAAACGGAAACCCGAAAATCCATTTCCTTGCCCTTGCCGTACTTCATTTTGATACGACCATCTTGCGGCAGTCGGCGCTCAGCGATATCGAGCTGAGCCATAATCTTGATCCGCGAGACGATAGAGCTCTTGAGCTTCACAGGCGGCTTCATCTGTTCTTGCAAAACGCCGTCTATTCGATAGCGAATTCGCAGCTCTTTTTCATAGGGCTCCACATGAATATCAGACGCGTTCTTCTTGATCGCCTCGATGAAAATCAGGTTGACCAATTTAACAACGGGAGCTTCCTCAGACGCACTTGCAGCCTTATCAGAATCAAGATCGTCCCCTGAGGCAACCACTTCAACTTCTTCGTCTTCAAAACCAGCAAGAACCTCGCTGAACTTAGCCTGCTCTCCGTCATAGTATTTCTCGATAGCGTCCTTGATGGCCTGCTCGGAAGCCACAACGACTTCCACGTTGTAGCCAGTCATGAACTTAATATCATCAATAGCAAAGATATTGCTCGGATCGCTCATGGCCAAAATCAAATTACTGCCGACTTTATTGACCGGCATGACCACATGCTTTTCAGCGACATTTTTTGGCACAAGCGAGATGATATCTTGATCGACCACAAAGGAGGTCAGATCCACAGATGGCACTCCAAATTGCTTACTTAAAAAACTGGTCAACTCCTGCTCTTGAATAAAGCCGAGCTTCGTCAGATTGTAGCTCAGCCGTCCACCATTGGTGCGCGTAGCTTCCTGCGCCTTCAACAGCTGAGACGCAGAAATCAGGTTTTCCCTGACAAGCATTTCACCTAATCGATTCGATGGAACCGGTGGCATTAATCCTCTCCCCCAAAAACCCTCAGGGCCCCTTACGCCGGACATGACGCAAGCGGCCGTTACAATGAGTCTAGCATCGACTCGACACTTTGTGCCCCCCCACAGCCAAAATTTGTCTCTGCTGTAACGCAGCAGAAAATCGGCCGCTCTAAGCTGTGAAAATTTTTCTAACTTTCTGCACCAGTCGCTACATCTTGCGCAACAGACGCCGCACCTTCTCATGATCAAGCTGAGCGGTCTGACTCTGTGCCGCCTGCTGAGCTCGCTCCTCCATTTGATGGACGAGTACCTCGGCTCTTTGAAGAAGCTCATCTCGATCTGCATTCACCACGGAATACACGACAAGGCTGCTGGCAGCTTTTGTCTTCTCCAAAAGCGAAAAGACTTCCGCCAAATCATAGTTGAATTTTGCTTTCATTCGTTCCTCCTTTTGCTGTGGCGCGTCAAAATTAAGGAAAACGCCAATAGCTCGGATCCTATCGTCCTATTCCGCAATCTTTTTAATGATAATCTGCAATAGACTGCTACTGAGGGCTTAAAATGGGCAGGAGATCGAACGCGCTAAACGCGTCAAAAGACTCTGTCTAGAAACCGAGAAACTGATCCAACTGAGATTTCGTCATGGGCTCCGAAGATTCCCTTCTGACTTTGCCCTTCTTATCGAGGAAAACTGCTCGAAACTCACCCGAACTGACTTTCATCCGCTTTCTCAGATCAGATCCATCTTGTGGCCTGAGCTTCATATCATCCGCTCGACCCACTTCATTTTCAAAAACATAGAACACACCGAGAGACTTCTTTCGAAACTCCTCGTATCGACCAAGAACACCTTCCAGCGTTGTCTTGAATTTTTCATCCTGTGCATTGGGCGCAAACAAAATCAGCAAACTCTTTTTGCCCTCGTATCTCTTGAGAGAGTACTCAAAGCTTCCTACCGACTTTTGCTCCGATGCCACAACGGCAGCTCCAAGAAACAGTAAGAAAAACAACACAGACAAATACCGAAGCATCAGAACTCCTCCCACAATCGACTCAAACCATCTTCCGGACGTTGCCACAAGTCCAGCTCGATGAGAGTACGCACAGAGCTTACATCTTCACCGATCTGTCTCACCAGATTTTCTACAGAAGTGAATCGCTGCTCGGCCCGAATTCGTCTCTTAAAGTGAATTCGAACATGATGCCCATACAAATCCGCGGAGAAATTGAGAAGATGGGCCTCAAGCGCCGGCTTGGACGCTGAAAAGGTTGGCTTCATTCCATAGTTGATCGCAGCGACAGCCACCTCCCCGGTATCAACACACTCCACAAACCCTCCATAAACACCGAATGGAAGAATCAAATCCTTGCTCACTTCGACATTGGCCGTAGGAAATCCCAACTGAATTCCTCGGCCGTCACCATGAACAACAACTCCAGACGCGAAATAAGAATAACCCAGCAGAGCCTCAGCAACATCAACATCACCCTGAAGAAGCGTTGAGCGAATACGAGAGCTGCTAACCACCCCCCCTTCGCGCTCAATCAAATCACCGCTCTTGACCTCAAACTCCGAATATCTTCTGAGCAAATCGACATTGCCTTTAGCTTCAAAGCCGAATCGAAAATTAGCACCAACCATGATCATCTTGGCCTTCAGCGCATGAATCAAAACGTCTTCGACAAAAGCTTCTGCCGTCATTTGTGAAAATGGTCGATCGAATTGCTGTAGAAGAGTCAGATCAAACGGCATAGCCTGAATGAGATCCGATTTCTCCTGATTCGATAGGATGAGACGTAGGTTTCGATTTTGGTTGAGCACATGAGCTGGATGTGGATCGAAGGTCATCAAGCACGACATGATTTGCTGGCGCTTTGCATACAGGAAAGTCTCGCGAATGATGCTTTGATGCCCGCGATGCATCCCATCAAAATTCCCGAGACAGACCACTGACGCATCGACGCCCCGAACAAGGCGGTAATCATTCCACACTGTGCTCATCACTTATGTTATTGTAAAAAAAGGAGATTCTGTCCATCAACCCATGGAGCGAACGCCAACATTTCAGGTCCAAAGCTTTGGGAACTACTTTCTCCTTGAGCGAATTGCCGTGGGAGGTATGGCTGAGATTTTCAAGGCCAAACAAGTCGGCGTGCGCGGATTTGAGAAGATTCTCGTCATCAAAAAAATCCTTCAGCACTTGAGCGAGGATCCTGAATTCGTTGAGATGTTTGAAGACGAGGCCAAGCTCGCCGCTCAGCTCAACCAAGCGAACATTGTTCAAATCTATGAACTCGGAGAGATCGACGACACACTCTACATCACGATGGAGTGCATTGATGGAAAAAATCTCCGTGATGTGACTCGAGCCGCTGCGGGAAGATCACTACATCTTGGAATCGATCAATGTATTCATATGATTACAGAAGCCCTCAAGGGCCTCGATTATGCTCATCGAAAGACCGATTCTCAGGGCGCCCCCCTCAATATCGTGCACCGTGATATCAGCCCGCAAAACATTATCATTTCCTACGAAGGAGAGGTAAAGCTCCTCGACTTCGGCATCGCAAAAGCTGCCTCGAAAATCAGCAAGACTGAAGCGGGAGTCTTGAAGGGCAAATTCTCATACATGTCTCCCGAGCAAGCCTCAGGAAAACCAATTGACCAAACCAGTGATATCTACGCCATCGGAGTCATCCTGCATGAACTACTCACCTCAGATCGACTTTTTAGATCGAAATCGGATGTTGAGACACTCGAGAAGGTAAAAGCTGGAATTGTTGCACCTCCGTCGGAGAAGAATCCGCTAGTACCAGCCGCACTTGATCAGATTGTCCTAAAGGCGCTTTCAAAGGATCGCGCCTCTCGCTATCAGACCGCTGGGGAGATGCTGCAAGATTTGCAAAGACTCTCCTTCGACCAGCAATTCAACATGAGCTCGCAAGAGTTATCCGCATTCATGAAAACGCTCTTTGCGGACTCCATCAAAGACGAGAAGATAAGACTGCAGGAAAGTTTAAAGCGAATACCGGCAAAACCTCAGCAAGGTATTCAAAACGCTCGCACTCACATCACTTTCAAACGAGATCAGCTTGATGCTGCCATCACCGCCAAGCCTGTTTCGAGTGACGATGCCGAAATCACAACCACAAAAGATCGAGCGATCGGCGCTTCTGCTTTTTCAACTTCTCAACGATTAACGGCTTTTAGTCTAATCATCGCGGTCATTGGGGGATTGCTCATTTGGCAGAATCACTTCAAAACCGCTCCGGAGAGCGAAACAGGCTCGCAGCATGAAGAAATCCAAGCCAAAAAGCCTGAGCCCACGCCTATTGTTCCTATACCAGTGCCACCTCCCCTGGACGAAAAGAAGGTCGAGAGCATCCTCAAGGCTCCGGGAGAAATGCCGATTGAAAGTCCGTTCGCAAGGCCAGGTCTTGAGGAAGAGAAGTCAGTGCCTATTGATAAGCCAGATGAGCCCGCTCCGAATCTCAATCTGCCAATACCGAGACCCGTTTCATCGGCAGCAACTAAAAAGGAAAGCACTGGAAAATCAAGTCGGTCCTCCGGATCGGAAACTCGAAAGAAGGAACCCGCCAAGCTGAATGTGACAGCACCCCCTGAAGGATTCGCGCAGCTTTACATCAACGGAGAATCATTTGGATCAGTGCCCGGTCCACGAGCACGAAACATTTCTGTTCCCTCGGGCAAGGTGAGCATTCGCTGTGAGACGCGCGAAAAAGTCTACTCAGGAAACGTTCGACTTAAGGCCAATGAAACCAGAACAATTCGCTGCCAAGATCTTAAATCTTAAGGACTTTTGAATCGAATATTAGCTCGACTCGGCGGCTCGTCGACAACCGTCAGGTAGTAGGTCAGTCCACCAGTTGAAATCAATGTTCCGCCAATGATGGACCAAAACCACCAAGTTTCCCAAAAAGGCGTTTTCTCGCCACCAATCGTTGGTCGTCCCGCAAGAACTCCCTCTCCACTCAAAATCTCGGGATTGATCGAAAACTCTCGCCCTCCAACTCCTGAACTCATAGTGAGACTTCCCGATTGAAGAAGTATGGGCTTCTCTAGAACTTCTTGAGGATTAGGATGCACAAATCCGTCGCGGTCGAGATAGTTCATCAAACGATAGACAACATCCTCAAATGATCTCTCCTCCTGCGCACGCTGGAACACCACTCTCTCAACGGCAGATAAGGTTTCAATACGAGAGTCAAACAACTGAAGCTCAAGATCAAGACCCTCTCCAGTTTCCGTCAAACTCGATAGGACAAAAATATCAACTGAGTTGTCCTTTTGAGCTGCTTTAAAAAACTGCTTCTGACTTTCGCTCAGAACTCCCGTGATGGGACGAAAATATTGATCATTAGGATTCAGAGCGAGCTTGAAGTTTGAAATTGAGGACTCGCCGTAACTACGGCTATATCGATTGAAAAGCTTTCTAAGCTGGTTCACATACCGCTGCTTCAAATCAGGATCAACAAACTCAGAAAACGTGCCAAGCAAAGCGAGCGACTGAGGCGTTCCGCGAAAATCCTTGAGCTTGACATCTCCCTGCGCGCTCAAGGGATGCAGCAGCGCACTTGAAAGCGCAAACCCTATGCAGACAACTAAGAATTTTTGGCCCGCCTTACCAAAGTCCATCATCATTCTCCGTCCTACTGAGCAGCCCCAACACGTACACGCAAATTATCCTCAGGCTTAAGGAGGAAGTACCCTCCTGTTCCAGCTCCCGCAACGAGAGCCCCCGCCAACGCCCAGGCCCACCACTCTTTATACCACGGCTTAGCATTAGTGACGATGGGCCCCTCCTCGACCACGGCCAGCTTCTCAGTCATCACATATCCAAGGGGAGATATATAATCAAAAAGCTCAGAGACCGCCCGCTCGACAGAACGCTCAAGATTGTCAGAGGAAGCTGTCACCACGGGTGAGGATCTTAGTGACTGATTTTCAATCCACTGTGCATCCACCTGAAAGTCACCACTTCCGAATCTCTCAACGGAAGCCAGAACAAACAAGTCGGTCTTCAATGACCGAATGAATTTCTTGAGCTCCGGTGAAGGAGTGGAATCTCCAATCGGCTTTAACAACCCTGTGACGGTCACCGTTCGGTCCCCCAGGCTCACAAATTCAAGGTCAGCAGGAAGCTCATGAAGATCCAGAAGAATGGGAGCAAAGCCTTCTCTCTCAAGTACCATTCCTTTCTTACCCCACAACGGATGCCCCTGAAGAACCTCTACAAAGAAGCCGTTCTCATTTTTGGTAGAAACCATCTGCCCCATGAAGCTCACTCTGGCCCCTTCTATACTTTGGGGGGACAGCCGAACCCATTCCGTCGGATAGCGCGGCTGTCGACGAACTTCATTAAATAGATCATTAAATTCAGGAGGAAACTTCTGAGTATCAATCACATAACTCGGATCGAGATCCAAAATGCCTGCCAGAAGCGATTGAGCACGCTCTTGATTTCCAAGGAAAAATTCTGTCGCGGAAAGCAACTCAAGAATCTGAAAAGGAACATCCGGGTTCAGCCCAAGCAATGCATCATTTGATAACTTCAAAGCCTTCTCTAAAGTATCGCGAGAAAAATCAAATTCAGACGCCAGATAACTTTTGCGTGCTGCCTCAAGTTGAGTCTTAAGATCCGCCTGCTTTTTCTTTTGATCAGCAACAAACTTTACAACCTCTTCGCGAAGAGGATTTTTTTTCACAATCGCAGTTTGGATTTCGGAGTCCACAACAACTCGAAACCCGCCAACCGCTGACAAGCCTCTTAGAAAATGAGACTTTGCCTCAGCCCTCTGCTCTTGAGATAAAGATCTCGAATCAACATCAACAAAGACAATGGATCGTGGGGATGGTTGAGACTGTGCACTCACAGCGAACGGATGAGCCGCTAGGGCCAATAACAGTAAAATGAAGCTAGGAGCGCGGGTCCCCACCATGACCACTATTTTTCCGCGTTTCCTCAAAGAGATCTAGATGTTTTGCCATAATATGATGAACTTGATCGCTTAAAGCATGTCGATCTTCGGACCTCAACCCAACGGTTGAGATGGGCTTATCAAATACGATGTGAATAACACCCTTTTGAATCGCTAACCTGTTCTTGGGCAACACAAATCGTGAATCTAAAATCGTAATGGGAATGACTGGAACTTGCGCTTCAATCGCCATGACAAAGCCCCCTCGCTTGAAGTTTCCCAGCCGACCATCTGCTGATCTTGTTCCTTCCGGAAAAATCAAAATAGAAATTCCCCGCTGTAACAACGTGTGAATGACTTTCAAAGAGGCATTTTCGGCCCCCCGAGATCGATCTACGAAGAGAGTGCCCACTAATGCTGAGGCAGCTCCAAAGATCGGAATGGAGCGCAACTCCTGCTTGGCAATGAAGCTTGTGTAGCGTGGAAGGAACTGAACAAGTGCGGGAATGTCCATGAGGCTTTGATGATTCGATACAAATACGCCGCCTTGATGCTTTCCCAGTTCATCCAACCCTGGACCTGAGGCGACGACTTGGATGCGATGGCTCCAAAGCATCCAATAAGACCACCAAAGCTTCGAGAATGTGCCCACGGGGCCCCACCGACCCTGCTTCAACAAACGATCGCGCATCAGGAAGTCATAAAGACCAAACACAAGGGCGAAGGCCCCAAAGGCCAAGACACTTGGAACAGTCAAGAACAGGCTTCTAAGAAATCTGATCGCTTCAAGCAGCATTTAAATCAACTCCTACCAAGTCTCTTTCCAAACCTCATTAAATCTTGGGTTGCACGAAGAATAATGGTTTACACAAAGGGGCCGACAATGACATCCATCGTTAAGGTGTAACGCATCGGTATAAATGTGAAGGAGAAAAATATGTCTGGAATTAATAAAGTCATTTTAGTGGGAAGATTGGGTAATGACCCTGAAATTCGATACACTCAACAAGGAGTGGCGGTTTCGAACTTTAATTTAGCAACATCTGAAAACTGGATGGATAAGAGCGGTCAAAAGCAAGAAAAGACCGAATGGCACCGGGTTGTCGTTTGGGGAAAAATGGCTGAAACCTGCTCACAATATTTGGGCAAGGGTCGTCAGGTATATGTCGAAGGCAGACTCCAGACTCGTCAGTGGGACGATAAAGACGGACAAAAGCGATACACAACCGAAATCGTGGCCTCGACTGTTCAATTCCTCGATCGAGGCGACAAGGCCACAGCAACCAGTTCAGATGATCAGCCCATTTCTGAAGCTCTCCCTTCAGACGTCGGAGCTGACGAAGAGATTCCATTTTAAAACGATCTAATTTTTAACGAGATCCAAAGGGCGTGGCTTCTTTTAAGAACCACGCCTTTTTTGTTTCATCAAAGATCCAAGAATACTGTCGAGTTGTCTCGACAAGCTCAGATCCAGTCTGATCAAAGAACTCCAGATTCAAGCTGACGAGAGCACTCTCAAATTTTGGATCTGGAAAAATCTTACGAACCTCTACGTTTGAAAACTTATACGCACCGAGAGAAGATGAATTTGAAGCGAAGACTTTCTGCTTTTCAGGAGCCACGAATCCCAACAGCACCAGCTCATCCGCATCTCGAAGGGCTCGAGCATAACCCTTGACCGTTGACTCTAACGACGCTGCTCTTTGTTTTGTAGAACAACTCATCGCAGCAAAACAACAAAGCAAGGAAAAAACACTCAGGGCCTTTTTCATTTCTCCCTATACTACTCTAAAGGGAATAAATCCCAAAGGGGGAAGCAATGATCAATTTCGACCTAACACCAGAGCAAGAAGCACTCAAAAATCTCTGTCATGAGTTTGCCGAAAAGGAGATTCGCCCTCGTGCTCGACACCACGATGAAACCGGAGACTACCCCCATGAGCTCAGCAAGATGGCCTTCGAAGCGGGACTGCTGAATGGCCACATCCCTCAGACTTATGGTGGCCCTGGATTGACCACGCTCGAAGAAGTCATCCTCTCTGAAGAACTCGGCTGGGGATGTACTGGGGTTTCAACGGCCATGGAGGCGAACAATCTTGCGGCCTCTCCTCTTATCGTTGGCGGCTCAGAGGAGCTCAAGAAGGAGTTTCTGGGTCAACTGACCTCAGAGTACTGTCTTGCGGCCTACTGCGTTACCGAGCCAGGTGCGGGAAGCGATGTCGCCAATATCAAAACCACTGCGGTCAAAAAGGGAAATTCCTACGTCATCAATGGATCCAAAATGTGGATCACGAACGGCTCAGTGGCTCGATGGTATTTTGTTCTAACAGTCACTGACTCCAGCGCCAAACATAAGGGGCTTACCGGCTTTGTCGTCCCGGCGAATACGCCGGGGATCAAGGTTGGTAAAAAAGAAAAGAATCTTGGCCAGCGCTGCAGCGATACACGAGGAATCACTTTTGAAGATGTCGTTGTTCCCGAAAAATACCGAGTGGGTAACGAAGGTGATGGCTTTAAGATTGCGATGGGAGCCTTTGATCACACCCGACCTGTGGTTGCTGCAGGAGCTCTCGGACTATCGCGAGCGGCTATGGAACATGCCATTGATTACTCACTGGAGCGACAGACCTTTGGAGTTCCCATTGCCCAACACCAAGCCGTTGCTTTTATGATCGCTGAGATGGCTCGAGATGTGGAAGCTGCACGGTTGATGACATGGAAGGCCGCCGCCATGATTGATAAGGGACAAAGAAACACTCTCTATGCCGCTTATGCTAAAGTCTTTGCCGCGGATTCAGCCATGCGAATTGCTACGGATGCTGTTCAGATCTTTGGAGGTTACGGCTACTCTACTGAATACCCCGTTGAGAAGCTGATGCGAGATGCCAAGATCTTCCAGATTTATGAGGGCACGTCGCAGATTCAACGGCTAATCATTGCTCGGGAAGTGATCAAAAAGCGAAACTAGGCCCGATTGGATTCGGCTCATCACCGCCACCAATCCAACGCCATCAATATAGTTGCCAATCAAGCTGACTCCCTTGGGAAGGAATCTCAGCACTTCATCCATATGTCCTGAATGACCGAGTCGTAACTGTGGTATTCCTTTCGCATAAACGCGAAACTCACTTGAAATCGTCTTTCCAATGCCTGGAATCCACTGACGAATCTGTTGCTCATAAGTCCTCGGATCATCAGGCAGATTCTCACCAGAGAAAAACTGCGAAAGAGTCACTTGTTGACCCTGAACAGCGCCCTCAAAAATCTCAGATCGCCAAAGACTTCCCAGCACAGCACTGCCCTCAGTTCGAGGAATCAAACAACCAAAACCACGAGGAAACGAACTCAGGCGTTCCGCAACCCAATTCCAAACCATAATAGGTTGGTAGTGTATGCTCCTCAAAAACCGAATCTGAGTCTCAGGCATGAAACCCTGAAGCAATCGAGCGGACTCAAACGCGGGAAGAGCCAAAACAATTTGATCAAAGCTCTCCTCACCAAACCGACTTTTGACAAGCCAAGATCCACCGGCACCCTCGCGAATAGATTCCACTGCCTGCTCACGTCGAATGATGGCTCCTAACTCATGAGCGAGCGCAGCAATGATTTCCTCAAGACCCTTAGGGAAGCTCACCATTTGGGGTCGGCGCTCCTGAGTGGTTTGTGATTTCATTCCTTTCAGTATGGAGCCCTTTGATTTGAGCCCCGCCCATAACTTAGGAAAGCAAGCTCTGAGAGAGAGCGAGGCCGCATCTCCCGCATAGATGCCACTGATAAAAGGCTGAAGAAGGCGATCCAAGATCTCCTGATTAAGGTATCGAAGAGCAAATTCCTCGATGCTAAGATCATCCTCCCTCGGAACATCGGCGCGAAAGAAATCCGATAGAATTCGCTGCTTAGATTTCCAAGATAAAACTGAACTCATCAAGAATGAAAGGGGCCCCGAGGGAAGTTGCTCAAGCTTTCCCTTCAAAATAATGAAACGCTTTCGGCTCTCAGCTCGAGGCATTTGAGGCTGAAGACCGAGCTCCCGAAACAACCGAAACCAGGCCTCCGTTGCCATCAGCGTATTAGGTCCCCACTCAAGGACGCTTTGAGCCCCTACCTGAGACTGAACCCATCCGCCCAATCTAGACGATGCCTCAAACACAGCGACTGAATGACCAGCGCGTCGTAGTTTGTAGGCAGCAATCAAGCCAGAGATTCCTCCGCCGATCACCGCAATATTTAGGGGTGGGGCCACTGACAAAATTTGTCTGATCGCTACCGCTTCTGTAAACTGATTTCATGAGGCTACGAATACTCATTCCTCTTCTCATCGCGATTCTTAGCGTCTACGGCGTCTTGAAGAGCTCATTAGACTCTCGAATGAACCAGCGCCGCCTCACTCAAGACGTTCGCTATCTGCCCTCCCCTCAAACAGCCTCATTGATGTCAGCAGGATACAAGATGGCCCTTGGGGATAT
Organism: Bacteriovoracaceae bacterium; assembly: GCA_040381435.1. GTDB lineage: Bacteria > Bdellovibrionota > UBA2394 > UBA2394 > UBA2394 > JBEIHI01. The sequence continues at coordinate 50,194 of JBEIHI010000001.1, forward strand.
CACCTGGATTGAGGCACTCAACTACTTTGGTGGCCAGATGCTTGATAAGAACAGATCCTACAAATATCTCGATAGCTATCTGGCAATCATTCTCAAACTAGACCCACTTTTTCGAATGTTTTACGAATGGGCAGCAACGGCCTTCATTTACAATGGTCTACAAATCACAAAGTCCTCACTGATTGAATCCAGTCGGTACATCAATAAGGGAATACGAACGTTGGCCGACCAGGGGATCTTTGATGAAAACATCATCGCCAAAGGTGCTTTTAACTTTGCCTTTGAGGCACACGATTTTGAAAATTCGATCCCCTATTTCGAACTCGCAGCTCGATCCTCACGCTCTCGAAGGGATTTTCTTTTGATTGGCTCTACCTATGCGAGACATGCCGGCGATGAGGACAAGTCCAGGAGAATGAAACTTGAGTTTCTCGCCTTCACAACCTTTGAGGCCCAAAATCAAGAAGAGCTCAGATACGCTTTACAGGTCCTCACATCACGGCAGTTTGACGCCCAAGCCGCGACCTATGTTAAAGCCTTTCGGCTGCAAATCGAAAAGGATGAGAAGATTAAAGAACTCATCGAACAGAGATTCGCCAGCTCTCCTCTTCTTCGCTCCGAAGCTTTTGATGATAGCAACTTACAAACCGATTCTCGTCTGGAGAATCTGATGAGGGTCAACACCTCGAGAAACTGGATTCCTGCCGATCTTCACCTGCTTCTCAATCTGTAGAATCTACAAATCTAGCACTTTAAGCTTTCAGCTGAAACTCAGCGACGGTATCGACAAAAACCTTAACCGCATCCTCAGGCGCTGACGGCATGATACCATGACCCAGATTCACAATATGACCTGGACCCGTGCCGTAAGAAGACAACATTTTTAAGACGGACTGGCGCAACTGACCGGGACTCAAATGAAGATGATAGGGATCAAGATTTCCTTGCAACGCCGTTACCTGAGGAACTCGCCGGCGCACTTCTGACAAATCCACCCGCCAATCAACACTCAGAGCCTGCGCTCCGACTGAGGCGGCCTGATCCAAGATTCCCGCTATTCCGTTCACATAATAGATTCCCGGTACGGTGACCTCACTAAACACCTGTCTCGCATAAGGCAGCGCGAATTCCTCGTAGTCTTTGGGACACAGAGCTGAGGCCCAGGTATCAAAGAGCTGTACAGCATCCGCTCCCGCCTCCGCCTGCGCATCTAAATAGCTTCCCGTACATTCTGCCAAGACCCCAAGCCAGCGATGAACAATCTGAGGCTGCTCGGCCATCCACCGCTTCATCACACTGAGATCTTTTGTAAGCTCTCCCTCGAGCAGATAGGTAAGCATCGTAAATGGAGCACCGGCAAAACCCAAAACAGCCTTCTGCTTGGGCAGCGCTGCTCGCAAATTTTCAATTGTTTTAAGAATCGCTGGAGTCGCTTCGTGCGGATTGAAGGTCTTGTTCAGCGCTTCCAACTGATCCACTGAGCGTGGAGGTTCGATCTTAGGACCCTTCTCTGTGAAAGCGAGTTTTGCTCCGAGTGCTCTCAAAGGAAACAAAATGTCAGAAAAAACAATAGCAGCATCAAAGTTATACTGCTCAATGGGCTTCAGACTCACCTGAGTCGCCAAGTCGACTTCGTGGCAAAGCTGCTCGAAGGAATACTTTTCTCGAAGCTTTCGAAATGAAGCCTGATACCTTCCCGCTTGTCGCATCACCCAGACTGGTCGCCGTGGCGTTGGATTCAGGGAAAGGGTTTCGAGAACAAGATTCTTCTCCGTAGTCATAATTTCTTACCTACCACAGCACCTTCGGGCATCAAACATCCGATCCACTCCCCTTTATAACTGCTGATCTTCTGCTTGAGTTCGGCTGGCGTCCCAAAATAAAACGCCTCTGAAATCTTCGAGAGCTCTTTGGCGAGTATCAACTGCCTTCCAGCAAGCTCTTCCACGAAAAGATCCAAAGTTGACTCCATTCGATGAGGCGACTCAAAGAAAATCGTTGGAATAAAATGCTGACTTCTCAACCACTCCTGCCTGTCCTTCACACGAGGCGGAAGAAATCCAATAAAGGAAAAGCTCTCAAACTCAATGCCAGTACCGGCAATAAAAGAAGTCAGCGAGCTGACTCCACCAACAACTTCCACCTTAAATCCTCGAGCTCGAACCTCTCGCACCACAATCGCCCCAGGATCAGAAACCCCCGGCATTCCCGCATCAGAAACCAAAGCGACCGACTGCCCCATCTGCAGAGCCTCAATGATGTCGGCGGCCGCCTTATTCTCTTTGAAGTAGGGAGCTGACTTCAGTGGCTTCTTGATCTCATAGGCATTCAAAAGCTTTACCGTCCTTCGAGTGTCCTCGCAAAAAATCACATCCACAGACTTAAGAACCTCGAGAGCTCTAAGCGTAATCTCCCCCAAATTACCAATCGGAGTGCCCACGACATAAAAAATCGCACTCATTGTAGCACGTCCCAGTAGGGCTCTACTTTGCCTGAGCATACGGCCATCAAATCGACATGTACTGGGGCAGATTGAGTAGAAGGGTTCAGCATTTGATAGAACTCACTCAGCTTTCGAAGCTTAGCTTGTTTGGCAGTGGGAAACAGTTGAGCTACCTCGGCAAACTCTGATCTAGAGCGGACTTCAATGAGATGAATCTCACCGGCCCTCTCCGCAATGATATCAATTTCTCCTGCCTTACACTTCCAATTGCGATCGACGACCTGAAACTGATTTCGAAGAAGGTAGGACACAACGAGCTCTTCACCGTCCTGGCCCTTGTCCTTCGTCGTCAGCTTCTTAAGAAAGCTGCGCCGATGAAGCTCGCAGGGACCGAACTTTTGAATCGCATCACAGTGCAACTCAGTGCCGTATCCCTTGTGCTTTTCAAAACCATACTGTGGAAAATCTTTGGCAGCTTCTAGCATCCACTGATCACGAGTCACCTTGGCCAAAATCGAAGCTGCGGCAATTGACTTCGAGAATTGATCGCCCTTGATGATCGCTTCCTGTTTGACATCCAATCCGGGGATCAAGTGATTCCCGTCCATAAGCACAAAGTTAAGGGGACCTGCACACTTAAGCTGAATCAAACGAACAGCCTCTCGAGCTGCCTTGAATGTAGCCTGCAGAATATTGATCCGATCGATCTCTAGCGGGTCAACCTTCGCAATCGCCGTCGCCAGAGCATTACGCTCAATAAAAATCTTGAGCTCGCCTCGCTGCTTCGCGGATAGCTTCTTCGAGTCTTGATTGGCTTTGATTTCATCACAACTGCTGTGACGAAGCTCCCTTGGAAAAATAACCGCTGCACAAACGACCGGGCCAGCTAAACAGCCACGACCCACCTCATCGACACCAGCGATTAAGTCTTGATTGATGCGATTTTCAATTCCGAATGAACAGAGGTTCATTAAGCCTGAACAGCTTGAGCTTGAATCGGAGCTCCCGACTCAGGTCCTGCTTCACCTGCGGGCGTTCCTTCTGCCTCAGCACCGAAAACCAAATCCGATTTCACTCGAGCAGCTCGGCCTTTCAGATCTCGCAGGTAATAAAGCTTGGCTCGTCTCACTTCACCGCGAGACACCACTTGAACTTTATCAACTGTAGGCGAATTGTAAGGGAAAATTCTCTCCACACCGATGGTGTAGGAAATCTTTCGAACAGTGAAACAAGAGTTGTTTCCACCGCGCTTTTGGCGAATGACGAGACCTTCAAAAATCTGGATACGAGTCTTCTCGCCTTCCTTCACTTTCACATGAACTTTAACAACATCACCGATGGAAAAACTAGGCATCGACGCACGTGTGCCGGAGACGGCCTTTTCAGCTTTTTTCATCAACTCAGAGGGATTAGGTCGCTTTGCGCTCATCCGGGGATAACATCCAAAGGGGCCTCGTTTGTCAACGGTCTCAACCCCATAAGTCGATCCAGATAGATGGCTACAGCGGACCGCACGGAAAGGTGATTAAAGTCCGTTGGCCCCTCAATCGGGCCCAAAAAGCCATCGAGAGTCTCAGCCCACTGGGGGGCGAGGCCGTAGCCCGTCCCAAATACCAATAAAACAGGCCTCTGGGCGATTTCAACCTTCAACTCCTCGATTGAGAATATTCCAGCGCCCATCTTTCTCGCATGGGTCCCCACCTTCAGAGGCCTTTGACCAGCCTCCTTTTCGATCTGGCTCATGACCGTCTCAAAATCATGGACTAGGTGAACCAACTCCAATGCCCTCGTTCGCGTGGGATGAGAACGCAAGCCAAAACCCGAATGCCAATGACTGACAATTCGCCGATTGAGAGCCTGCTCATCCTGAGAGGGATGGACCACAAAGTACCCTCGGACTCCAAAGGTGCGGGCGCTTCTTGCAATGTCGTGAAGGTCCATGTTGGTCACCGATGAAGTGATGAGCTGCTTGTTGCGATCCACAACTGGGTGGTGAATCAATGCGATATAAAGTCCAGAGGAGTTCATGATTTGCGCCGCTTTCTCCATCGCTGAATGTCCGCGTGGTTACCCCTCAACAAGACTTCTGGAACTAAATGTCCCTCAAAGCTTGGGGGACGAGTGTACTGTTCGTGCTCCCGCTCAGCGCCCGCTGAAAAACTCTCTTCAATCAAGGAGTCGGGGTTTCCTAACACACCAGGCAAGTGTCTAACGGTGGCCTCCAAAACAACCGATGCGGCAGCCTCTCCACCCATTAAGACATAATCACCGATGCGAATCTCCTCGTCCGCGTAGAACTGGGAGACGCGTTCATCGATTCCCTCATAACGACCACAGATCAAAATCAAATGATCCACTCTGGAAAATCGGGCGCTCATCTTTTGAGTGAACTTTTTTCCCTTGGCCGCCAAAACAACAACGCGAGTCTTTTCTTGGGGAGAGCGAATCGCACGTAAACACTGCACAATCGGCTCAACCTTGAGCACCATGCCTGGACCACCGCCATAGGGCTGGTCATCGACACGCTTATGCTTATCGGGAGCGTACTGCCGAATATCGACAATCTGAATCTGAACGAATTGTTTCTGAATCGCCTTATTGATCAAACCCTCTCTTAAGACTCCATCGAAATAACCGGGATGGATCGTCAAAATGGAGAGGCGCATGACCTACTCAACGATTTTGAGATCAGCGTTGAGCTTATACTTTCGCGAAGCCGCGCTGAGGATCGTTCTCATGGCAGAAGCGGTTCGGCCATGACGTCCGATCACCTTGCCCAAGTCCGATTTACCGACTTTCAATTCGAAAGAAACGTGGTCGCCACTCGAGGAAGCCTCTGTGAGTTCAACAGCAGAGGTGTCATCCACGAGAGCGTAAATCATGTTCTCAAGAAGAGATTTCAAATCGCCAGATTGAGCAGGCGCCGTTTTTGTAGCAGCAGAAAAAAAGTTCTTAAACATAAGAGTCCTTAATAGTGATGAATGAATAAATTTTGTTTATTAAGCAGCGCTTGAAGCTTTTGAGCTCAAGGAAATCTTAGCTCGCTTCAGCATTGTCTTAACGGTATCCGTTGGTTGAGCACCGACACTCAGCCAATAGAGGATTCTGTCGGTTTTAAGATTGGTGAGCCCCTTTGCTTGCGCTTGGGATGAGCCCTTACGGACACCCATATTCATGGGATCGTATGTTCCTAAAACTTCAAGATTACGTCCATTACGAGGAGCCTTGGAGGGAGTCGCAATCAGCCGGTAGAACGGACGCTTTGTAGTACCAATTCGTGTAAGTCGCAATTTAACAGCCATGGACCATCTTTTGGCCAAAAGTGGCGAAAATGTCTCGAAAAAAATCGTCGGATTATGGGGGCCTTACCGCCTACCCCCCATAAAGGGCATCATGGAGCCCATCCCCTTCATCCCGCCCATCCGCTTCATCATCTTCTGCAT
>JBEIHI010000002.1:0-35883 GCA_040381435.1 Bacteriovoracaceae bacterium
CCGTGACGTCCGGCCATTTTATCGCCGACCTCGATCTTTCGCTTGATGGCGATATAGACCTTAACCATTTTGATCACACCCGGAGGAAGTTCGTCCCCACGAGATAGCTTCTCGATCTTAGACTGAGAAAGCAGCTTGATTGCCTCAATCTGATTGCTGATCGACTCATAGACAGATCGAATCTTCGTTTCTGCTTTGTCATTTTGAAGAGGAATGCGAGCCCATTCTCCTTCTGAAATCCGTGAAAGGATATCAGCAGTGATCTTGTCACCCTTCTTCAGCCCCGATGAGCCATCCTTGGCAGAAACAGGACCATTGGCGACTTCTCCAACGAGAAGTCCTTGAATGGTTTTCACGCCAGACTCACGAATGATTCGAATCTCATCCTCTTGATCGATGAGGATTCGCTTGGCCTGGAAGTCCTCAATAGATTTCGCTCTTGAATCCTTCTCAACACCCTCTCGTTGGAAGACGCGGGTATCAATGACCGTACCAACGACGCCGGGAGGAACTCGCAAAGAGGTATCCTTCACATCACTGGCCTTCTCACCGAAGATCGCTCGCAAAAGCTTTTCTTCGGGGGACAGTTGGGTCTCACCTTTTGGAGTCACCTTACCAACAAGAATATCACCAGGTCGTACTTTCGCACCGACTCGGATAATTCCGGAATCATCCAGGTTCTTAAGAGCTTCATCACCAACGTTGGGAATGTCGCGAGTGATTTCTTCCATACCTAGCTTGGTATCTCGAGCGAGCACCTCAAACTCTTCAATATGAATGGAAGTGAAGTAGTCTTCTCGAACAGCCTTCTCTGAAATGAGAATCGAATCTTCGAAGTTGTAACCACCCCAAGACATGAACGCGACTCTCACGTTTTGACCAAGGGCTAGTTCCCCAAGCTCAACGGAAGGACCATCAGCCAGGATCTCTCCTTTGCGAACATATTGTCCTTGTTTGACCGTTGGCCGTTGGTTGATACACGTGTTCTGGTTGGAACGAGTGTATTTCATCAAGTTGTAAATCTCGACGCCCGTTGCATTTTCAGCAGCCGAATAATCGGAAGCCGATGTATCCACTCGCAAAACAATTCGAGCGGAATCAACGCTCTCAATCCATCCAGAGTTTTGAGCCACTGCACAAACACCAGAATCCGTAGCGACAACTCGCTCCATACCAGTTCCAACGAGCGGAGCTCGCGTGCGAACCAACGGAACTGCTTGTCGTTGCATGTTTGAACCCATCAGCGCTCGGTTCGCATCATCGTGCTCAAGGAAGGGCACTAACGAAGCAGCAACGGAGACAATCTGGTTCGGAGAAACGTCAATCAGGTTTACATCCGAGGGAGGTACCATGACGAATTCGCCCGACTTTCGAGCCGAAACTAAATCCTCAGTCATTCGGCCCTTGTCGTCCGTTTTAACGTTCGCTTGAGCAATGACCTTGTTCTGCTCCTCAAGAGCGGAGCAATAGATCACTTCCTCAGTCACCTTGCCGTCTTCAACACGTCGGTACGGAGTCTCAATGAATCCGTAATCATTGATTCGAGCGTAGGTAGAAAGAGACGCAATCAATCCGATATTCGGACCTTCAGGCGTCTCAATAGGACAAATACGTCCGTAATGAGTTGGGTGAACGTCCCGAACCTCAAACCCTGCTCGGTCTCTCGTAAGACCTCCAGGTCCAAGAGCGGACAAACGTCGCTTATGAGTAATCTCAGACAGCGGGTTGGTCTGGTCCATGAACTGGGAAAGTTGAGAAGTTCCAAAGAACTCTTTAACCACAGCCGAAACGGGCTTGGCGTTGATAAGCTCGTGAGGCATCAAAGTCTCAAGCTCTTGCAAGCTCAGTCGCTCTTTGATCGCTCGCTCCATACGAACCAATCCAACTCGATACTGATTTTCAAGAAGTTCGCTGACGCTTCTAACGCGTCGGTTACCAATGTGATCGATATCATCGATATCGCCCTTACCAACCTTCAGACCTAGGAGGTACTTAAGGGTCCCAAGAATGTCATCTCGAGTAAGCACTCGGTTCTCAAGTGGTGTGTTCAAGCCGAACTTATGGTTCATTTTCAAACGGCCGACTTGAGCCAAATCGTACTTATCTGAATCAAAGAAGAGGCCCTTGAAGAAATTCTTCGCGGAATCAATTGTCGGAGGATCTCCAGGTCGAAGCTTCTTGTAGATTTCCATCATTGCTTCTTCTGGACTTTCGATCTTGTCGCTCAAGAGAGTATCTCGTAGCGCACTCGAAACAGTCTGATTGTTGATATAAATCAACTTAATTGACTCAATCTTGGATGCGAGAATCTTTTCAACAGTCTCCTCAGTGAGCTGCTGATTCACTTCAATCAGAATCTCACCAGTCATTGGATCAACGATGTTGCTTGCGGTGATTCGACCGACGAGCTCATCTTCTTTGACCTGAATGGATTTGATATTGTTTTTCTCAAGTCCTTTGACTGTGAACCGAGTAAACCTTCGACCCGCCTTCAGAATGACATTACCGGCTTTGTCCTTGATATCGAAGTTTACAAGCTGGCCAGGCAGAACCTCTGCCTCGACTTCCTTGGTGATCTTCTTGCCATCAACGGTAAATGTCTCGGGAGTGTAGAAGTAATTAATGATCTGCTCATCGGACATGCCGAGGGCTCTTAGCAAAACAGTCGCGGGGAATTTTCTACGTCGATCGATTCGAACGTAGAGCAAATCCTTGCTGTCGAATTCGAAATCCAGCCATGACCCTCGGTAAGGAATAACCCGAGCCGTGAAGCTGGCTCGACCCGCACCCACAGTCGTCTTAACCTTATCCCGGTCGAAGAACACCCCTGGCGATCGGTGCAACTGGCTAACAACAACACGCTCAGTTCCGTTGATCACGAAAGTTCCATTTCGAGTCATCAGAGGAATCTCACCGAAGTAAACTTCTTGTTCCTTCACATCTCGAATGTTGAGCGGGCGACCATCCTCATCAAGCTCCCAAAGAACCAGACGAACGGTAACTTTCAAGGGGGCGGCAAAAGTCAAACCCCGAGCACGGCACTCGTTGACATCATATTTGGGCTCTTCCAAAACGTACTGAACAAACTCTAATGATGCCGTCTCGTTGAAGTCCTTAATTGGGAAAACAGACTTGAAGACACCTTGAAGGCCAACTTCGCCGCGCCTGTCCGCAGCCAAATCGGCCTGCAAAAACCGTCGATAACTGTCCTTCTGCATGTCGATCAGGTTCGGAATGTCAATAATCTGACCGATGCGACCGTAGCTTTTTCTCACACGAAAGTTAGAACCGACGAATCTTTGGTCTTCGGATTTTTGATCTTTTTTTGCCATGGATTCCTCCAGCGGTACGAAAAAAGCACTCAAAAAAGTTTGAGCGCATTAAAAGGGGTAGCGCTCAACAATGAGCGCTACCCTAGAAACAGAAACTTAAAACCAAGCGGGTAGAGGAATGAACACAGGATCCCGCGTAAGAAAGGTTCTAAGTCAAAAATTAGTCGACTTTGACTTTGGCGCCAACAGTCTCAAGCTCTTTCTTGAACTTGGCGACGTCGTCTTTGCTCAAGCCTTCTTTAACAAGCTTGGGGGCACCTTCGACCAAGTCTTTGGCTTCTTTCAAGCCAAGACCCGTAATCACTCGAACGATCTTAATAACGTCGATTTTCTTATCACCGGCGCTTTCAAGATGGAGGTTGAAAGCGGTTTTTTCCTCAGCAGCGGCACCAGCGGCCCCGCCAGCTGCAGGAGCGGCGCCAGCAACAGCAACAGGGGCTGCGGCGGAAACACCGAACTTTTCCTCAAACTCTTTTACGAGTTGAGAGAGCTCCAAAACGCTCATGTTTGAAATGAAATTAACTACATCATCTTTGGTTACTGCCATTGTTATTCTCCAGGGAAGGTCTTATGTTTTTGTTTCAACGAAGTATTAAACTTCCTTTGTTGAAGGAATCAACCACCTTTTTCTTCCTTTTGGCGGCGAATCGCATCAATCAAATACACCCACTTAGACGGAACACCGTTAAGAACTCGGACAAAGCCTGTCGGAACAGCCATCAGGGTTCCCAAAAGCTTGGCCAGAAGCTCTTCGCGTGAAGGCAAGGTCGATAGAGCCTTGATGTCAGCAAGGTTAATCACTTTACCTTCAACATATCCCGCCTTGAGTTTGAACTTAGTGTTGTCTTTGGCGAACTTGGTGACTGCCTTGGCCCCCTGAGCTACGTCCCCATGGGAGATCACTACAGCGGTCATATAGTCGAAATGCTTCTTGAATTCAGGAGCATCCATGTTCTCCATCGCACGCAAAGCCAACCTGTTTTTTACTACTTTCAGGTCAGACTTTGCCTTCTTCAGTTCAAACCGAAGCGAGGTTACCTCGGCTACCGTCAAGCCGCGGAAATCTGCTGCACACACACCCTTTGCGCTAGCAAGGGATGCTTTCAGATCGTCAATAAATTCTACTTTCTCTGCCTTATTCATGACTCAAAACTCCTTATGACTTCATGTACTGGGACTCATCCACACGAACACTCGGTCCCATCACCGTGCTGATATAAAAAGAGATAATGTAAGGTGCTTTGGCCGTGGAAGGCTTGGCACGCACAATCTGCTCCATCACCGTCTCTAGGTTGTCCGAGAGTTTCTGGAGACCGAAGCTCAACTTCCCAATTGGGGCGTGGATAATCCCAGCCTTTTCGACACGGAACTCCACTCGACCTTTTTTCAGCTCACTGACAGCTTTTGCCACATCAAAAGTGACCGTTCCAACCTTGGGGTTTGGCATCAATCCACGAGGGCCGAGAACTTTACCCAATCGGCTTACAACACCCATCAAATCGGGAGTTGCGACAACAGCTGAAAAATCCTGCCAGCCACCATTAATCTTTTCCACCAGGTCCTCGGCGCCAACAAAATCAGCACCGGCATTTTGAGCCTCAGCAGCCTTCTCACCTTTGGCGAAAACAACCACTTTAGCGGTCTTTCCCAACCCATGAGGCAAAGCGACTGCCCCCCGAACCATCTGATCAGCCTGCTTGGGATCCACGTTCAAACGAACGGCGATCTCAATTGACTGATCAAACTTTGTCGCGGGCAAAGAGAGCAAAATTTCCAAAGCCTTCTTTGTTTCAACGCCCTTCAAAGGATCAGGAATGACCTCTCGAACTTTTTTCAAAGCGCTGGTGTAGCGCTTGCCGTGCTGCTCTTTAATCCAATCAAAATCAACTGCTTGCATTTTATCGTCCTCTATTCTGCCTAAACAATCTCGATGCCCATGTTTCGAGCGGTTCCTCGAACCATCGATTCAGCCTTATCAATTGTGTAACAATTGAGATCCGGCATTTTAATTTTTGCGATTTCCGTCACCTGAGCCTTAGTGACCGTGCCCACCTTCACCCGGTTAGGGTTTGGTGAGCCCGATTCCACTTTTGCCATTTGCTTGAGAAGAACTGAGGCCGGAGGGCTCTTCATGATGAAAGTGAAAGTACGATCGCTATAAATGCTGATGATAACAGGAACGATCGTTTCACCCATCTTCTGGGTCTTCGCATTGAACTGCTTGCAGAAGTCCATGATGTTAACACCATGCTGACCGAGAGCGGGTCCAACCGGAGGAGCTGGATTCGCCTTCCCTGCTGGGATTTGAAGCTTTACGTTTGCTGTGATTTGCTTCGCCATAATTTACCTCAACTTATGCTTTCTCTACTTGTCCAAATTCAAGATCGATCGGTGTTGATCGACCAAAAATACTCACTAAAACCTTGAGCCGGCCTTTTTCAGAGTTAACCTCATCCACCACTCCGGCAAAATTCGCAAAGGGACCTTCTTTAACTCGAACACTTTCGCCCTTCTCAAACTCAATATTCACTTTGGGCTTCATCTTGCCCTCTTTGATTTGCTGAGTGATTCGAAGAACCTCTTCCTCTGAAACAGCAGGGGGATTTGTTCCGTTACCAACAAAACCTGATACTCGCTGAGTATTTTTCACCAGCTGCCAAGTTTCATTGTTGAGCTCCATCTTGACGAAGATGTACCCAGGGAAAAACTTTTTTGACTTTGAGCGCTTCTCGCCCTTCTTCACTTCAACAATCGTCTCGGCTGGAATCAAAATTTCGTCGAATTTCTCATCCAGCTTGTTTTGACGAATACGCTCAAGCAAAGCCTCTTTCGCTTTGGCTTCAAAACCTGAATAGACATGAACGACGTACCACTGCTTTGCCATAATTCACTCGCTAAAAGAGAAGTCTTTGGAAAATCCAATTCCACAGGTTATCGACGACCAGCAGAAACACTCCTGCGATCGTCACCATGATTACTACAACAATTGTTGAGCGGGTCGTATCTTGACGATTGGGCCAAGTTACCTTTTTAACCTCAGCAAAAACTTCATCCCCAAACCCAACAGCCTTCGCGCTGTTCGCAACCACGATGAAGCCAATCAATGCAATGGCTGTACTTGCAACGCCTCCAACCACACTCCAGGAATAGTTCCCCACCCAAGCGGTGACTGTTGTTGTCAGACGAAATGCATCCAGCACTGCGGTTAGGGCTTCGAAAAACAAATAGCCAAACAAAGCACTAAGAACCAAAAGCGAAAGAACAGTAAATTTTCTATAACTTGTTTCCAAGGCTCCAATCCTTTTCTAAAACTTCAACGTTCAAAAAACGCGGCTTCAAAACTCCCTTTGGGGAGCAGTAGACACAGACCTTACACTCAGTTTAGAGCGCCAGATCAACCAAAAAACCCCTGAAAATGCAGGCCAGGAAGGATTCGAACCCTCGACCCTCGGTTTTGGAGACCGATGCTCTACCAACTGAGCTACTGACCTACCTCAAATGGAGCCCAGGACCGGGATTGAACCGGTGACCTCATCCTTACCAAGGATGTGCTCTACCAACTGAGCTACCTGGGCACCTAAAAAAATCTGGAGAGGGGTGGATTCGAACCACCGAAGGCTCGCGCCAACAGATTTACAGTCTGCCCCGTTTGGCCACTTCGGTACCTCTCCACGGTTTTACAGGCTCTTGGCCTAACACTATGTAAAAAATGGAGCGGGAAATGGGATTTGAACCCACGGCCCCCTGCTTGGAAGGCAGGTGCTCTACCACTGAGCTATTCCCGCACCTATGGAGTCACCGTAGCAATGACACCTATTTTCTTTGAAGACTGTCCTGAAGCGGGACTTAGTCTTCCATCTTATTCCGAATCAGGGCGAAGTTTGGAGCCTCGGCATCAGAAACACCAACCCGGAAGAAGACGTCTACTCAAAATTCAGCTGGCGATGGGATTCGAACCCGCGACCTGCTGATTACAAATCAGCTGCTCTACCAGCTGAGCTACGCCAGCACGAAACAAAAATATACTCAAAGGAGTTATCTCAGTTTTTTGTGAGGATCAACGAGAGTCTTGTCCAGAAAACGCCCAACTGAGCAAAATCGATCCCGCCTGCGCCACATTCAGGGACTCAACCCCATGAGACATTGGGATTTCCAGGATGTGATCAACAGACTTTAGAACCGAGGATTGAACCCCGGACCCTTCAGAACCCACAACAATGGCCCACTTCGGAGCTGGACTCCACCTATATATAGACTGTGAGGAGCCGGCACTTAAGGCGGCCGTCTCAAAACCCTCTCTTTTGAGGTCAGCCAAACAAGAGCCCAACGACGAAACCTTGAGAAACTTTAAGCGGAAGGCTTGGCCAGCGGAGGCCTTCACTGCCGCTGCGGTTAACTCCGCCGAACGACGCTCTTCGTGAACCAACAAATCGACTCCAAAAGCTACGGCGGATCTCACCAACGCTCCAAGATTTTGAACATCCTCCAAATGATTACACAAAACGATTCGCTTCATTTTGGTGAAACTCACGGACTTGGGACTGAGATAGAACTCATGAGTGCAAGTGAAGGCGACCCCCTGATGAGACTGACTGCGCAGAGCGCTCGGGAGGTGAGGCTTGATGGACATTCGCAGCCCATATCTCTTCAAAAGGGCATCCACCCAACGAGATGCTGCTTCGTTCTCAGCAAAGACTTCTTTAATCGCTACCTTTTGACTGAGCGCTTCTTCGAAAATGTTTCTTCCGAAGAGCTGATAAGTTGAGCCCATGTTGACTCCCAATCCTTAGATTCTGTTAATGCTCGACCTAAAACGACTAATGATGAACCCGAATCCAAAGCGTCTGTCAAAGTCGCGGTTCGCTTTTGATCATGCGAGTCGGTAATACGAACTCCTGGAGTGACCAGATAAGCTCCGGAAAACTGCCGGCGAAGCATTTGAACCTCTAACGGTGAACAAACAAGTCCAGCGATCCCAGATGACATTGCAAGCTGACCCAAAGCCCTCACCTGCTCAGAGACATCTCTATCAATACCAATCTCCTTCAAATCTTTCCTCTCGAGACTCGTGAGCACTGTGACGGCCACAATTTTTTGGCTCTTGGATTGATGTTGGGCACAAGCTTCAAGCATCGGCCGCCCTCCTGATGCATGCACAGTCAAAAGATCAACACCCCAACTGAAAGCCGTCTTCACCGCCTTTTCAACGGTGTTAGGAATGTCGCAATACTTCAGATCCAGAAAAACTCGGTGACCTTCCTCGAGAATGCTTTCAACGACGCTCGGGCCTCGTTCGGCAAACAAAATGCTGCCAACCTTAAAACCCCAAACCTTGTTTCTGAGACGCTTGATCCAAACTTTGGATTTCTTCCATTCATCATCAAGAGCCACAACCACTGACTTTCCTGGGGCGCCGCTGAAAGACTTCATAAATCCCGTTTAGCCCAACATGAAGCGCAGGTCGACGAGCCATTTCAGGGATTGCTCTTCGTTGCTTTTGCCCCCCGCACCATCACGTCCGACCAATGATATTATAGAGGGAGTGAGCGACGGGACACCCTACAGATTACTAGGACTGGAATCAGACTCAACGTCAACGCAGCTGTCCTGTCTCGATCTTCGAGAGTCACTGATGATTCGAGATGGATCGAAACAAATCATCAACCTTGATGATTGGCCCATTTTAATCTTTCTCAAAGGTTTCGGCTGTTCAAAGATCGAGTTTCGAACCCGAGACATAAACTTGATTGATGCATGGTCGGCACGAATATTAAGTTATGAGCAATCCTACCTGTCCGATCCAGACAGTGTAAAAGTAGATGAGTGCCACTGGGATGAGGTCGATCCTCACTCCGGAATCGCACTCATCCAATGCTTCTTTGAACGGATAGAGAGTTTCCGAGCCAATCAGATGGCTCAACCCGCGGTGCCCCTCATGGAGGGACCGATTGGAGTTCCTTCATCAGCAGCGCTCAACTTCATGCGAGAGTTAGAAACGGAGAGTCCGATCGACACACTTCATCGGTTCACGCTCATCCTTAATGAGTATCGAAGTTATGGTCTTATCAAAGACTCAAAAACATGGTCTCTCCTGATCGGCGATGTCATGGCCGTTTGCCTTGAATATGGACAGATCAATAAGGCGAAGCAGATCGCTGAAGAGCATCGAGAAGCTCTTTCAGCTTATTGGACCGATGTTCAGCGAACGTCTCGCCTTCTCGCTTCCTACGATCCAAAAGTCTTTGAGCTCAACCACTGGATGAAAATCTTTGAAACAATTCCCTCCTCGAGACTGATCGGAATGCTCGAATCCTTGCTGACAACCCCTGCAGGTCCACAGACGCTAAAACTTATCAGTGCGCGTACTCATGAAAATCCTGATGAGATGATCGAGATTTGCTTTCACTCAGACTCGGCGATCCAAAAACTGCTTCTGCAGTGGCTCTTGCCGCACTGGCGTCCAGCTCACTTTGAGAAGATTCTCAATAATCTCCATCAAAGTAAAAAGAGAAAAGATGGGCCCGAGATTCAGCGGTTGTGGATATTGGCACTCGTTCGATCTTCCAGTCGAAATGCTTACGACGAGCTCTATGAGTTTTTTAAGCCCAAACTATTGATATGGGGAAGCTCACATCCTCAAAAGAAATTGCAAAAACTGATCCTTCAAACTCTCGGGGAGAATCCAAACTCTGAAACACGAGAATTTATGAAGAGGATACTAAAGTTTCTCAAAGGGGATCTCGCTCAATACGCGGAGCAAATCATTCAAGGACAAGGGAGAATTGGCGGATGAGTCGCGCAATTCAACGAGATGTCCTCTCCATCTTCGACTGCAATGTCCCCGACTTTGAAAGAGAGTTTGAAACACTGTCACTGATTCGGAAGTACGATGAGTATACGTATCTTCATTCGTTGAACGTCGCTCGCCTATCTATTGCGCTCGGAAAGCGCCTCGGGTTGGAAGGGCCACATCTAGCTGAGCTGGGATGGGCTGCTCTCTTGCACGACATCGGCAAACTCCATGTTCCTCTTGAGGTTTTGAACAAGGCTCATAAATTCACGGCGAACGAGTTAGCCATCATGCAATCGCACCCCGCCGAGGCCCTTGCAGCATTTGCCAAGAATCAACCCGTCACTCTCCAAGGGCTAAGACGCCTCAGCGCAGCTTTCGAGCACCATCAGCGATTTGATTTGAAGGGCTATCCAACGGTAAGTAGAAAGCTTCATCTTCACCCCTTCAGTCGAATTGTTGCCATCGCAGACACCTTTGATGCCATGACTACGGATCGAATCTATCAGCGTCGCGTACTTCCGGATGTCGCTTTAAAGATCATGTCTCAGGGATTTGGAACAATTTTCGATCCAACGCTTTTGCAAGCTTTTGTCACCGCAATGGGAGCTTATCCCGTTGGAAGCCTAGTCGTTTTGAGCGATCAATCGATGGCGGTTGTCATTCGTTACCCAGACAACAGCGCGCTGGATCGCCCCGAGCTGGTACGCGTGATTCCGCAGGAACACAATTCGATTAACCTCATGGATCCGCAGTTCCGAGAACTGAAGATTATTCGATCAGCGTTTCCCGAAGATCACGATATTGAACCCTTTGCCGTTGTGGCTCTCTGGCGAAACCGAGCATCTGCAAAAACCTAAGCCATTCAGAGTCTTAGACCCCCCTTTTGAGCGGATCACTCCAGTGCTAAAAGGCGCGCATGATTCGACCTCGCGCTCGCCTTTGTTACGGGCCACTTTCTATTGTTTTGTCATTTTATGTGGGCTCCTGTGGAGGCTCAGCACCTTCGCATCTAGAAAATGTTTTCGGGGCTCAGGGCGATTCGTATTGCGAATCTCTCAACCGAGCAGTGCAGTATTCAATTCAATCACACCTCTCCGCTTCAGAAGAGGACCTACCTCAACTCTATCGGGATGCTATGAGTGCCACACTGATGATCGCCATGCCAATCATCAATAAAAAGGCTTCACGGAAAATTTGGTCTGAAGTGTTTCACGACGGAGCAGGACCTGATCATCAACGCCTTTCAAATTGCCAGGACTTGGCAATCATCGCTCGACTAAGGGCCGAAAACCCAATCTTCCAAGGCGTGCACAACAGTGACTCCACCATTTTGAAAAGTGAGTGGCCGCCCCATGCTAGTTATGCGGCCATTTTTACCGCTGAAGATGCGAGATCGAGATTCAATCTGGCTCCATCTGACTCAATTTTTAAAATTTTTCTGTTAGCTTTTGTCTCAAGGCTAGATTTTTTCAGTCGATTCTCCTCTGGTTCAGTGAATGGCTTTTACTCATTTGGCGTCCGATTTGCGATCGAAGCTCAAGCAGCCTACGGACTTCCTCTTGGAGACTCAATCACCGTTGAAGCCACCGCCCCCCAGATCAATTCACTGAGTCCTGGCGATCAGATCACGGCTCTCAAAATCGGAGGAATCTGGCAGGAGATTCGAGGAATGAGTGCCGATTTTTTAAAACGATCTCTTTATGCAAGCGAGGAAAAATCAATCACTCTTCGAGTGCTTTCAAAGCCCGATGATTTATCGTCTCCTCGCAAGGAAATCACCTTATCCGGAATCAAAGTGGAGGATTTTGAAAAATCGGAGCCCCTTGTGCGGGGAGACCTTTTTGGTGATGCAGCTTTGATTCGAATATTTAAATTTCAAGCTGGCACCACTGATCAGTTGATTCAAGAAATTTGGAGAATTCAAAACAATTGGGAGAAAAGCAACGCTTCAGCCAGTCTCACGGAGGAGAAGCCCCAGAGTCTTTCGATCATCCTCGACCTTCAGTTTAATCCCGGAGGGTCTCTCGATGAAGCCCTCAGTCTTTTGGGTTTGTTTTTGCCGTATCAAAAAATGGGAACACTCGAGACAAAAAACTCATCGACGGACTTGTATCCGACTCCATCATCTCATCGCTTTACGAATCCGCTTTTTGTCATCGTGAACCATGCGTCAGCCTCAGCCTCAGAGCTGGTTTCCCAGATACTCCAAGAAAGTGGCCGAGCGATTGTTTTGGGTGAAAGATCGTTTGGGAAAGGAATTGGCCAACAGTCAGTTTCGCTTGGAGTCGGCTCGGCATTTGATGGAGTGATTCAACTAACGACCTTTCGATTTTTTGGCCCAAGCGGCAGGAGCATACAGATGAAAGGTGTCATCCCCGATCTTGAAGTTGTGAATTCAGATTGGAGAAAATGGCGAGACGAAGCTGCTCAACGTTGCAATCCAGAGGATCAATCAACCCTTAAAAGCTATTGCTTTCAACGAATGGAGGATTTGCCAAGATATCTGGGACCAGGGCGATCAATTCCTGCAACTGACTTTGGATCATCACAGACGATCGGTGTGAAGTCAGAACAATCCCAAAGAGCTGCCGAACTTAGCAAGTGGGCCGACGTGAACTTTGAAAATCAGACTCCCTCGTGGCGAGATACTGAATCTGTTTTTCTGCGAGAAAACACAGTCAGCATGAGAGCAGTGGACATAGCAAATCTCTGGCTTCAGGAACAAGTGAACCCCAAGAACTGAGGAGGAGATTCCCTATTCATCGGGGGACCATCGACAAAACCCCTCGCGGACGGCTTTACGCATTCAAAAGCTCGGCATGGTTTTTGCGATGAAGAAGTTGAAGAGGTGCTTTGATGCAGAGGTTGATTGTTGCTTTCATTGGATTTTCGGTATTCATCACAAGTCAAACGCAAGCCGCTAGACTAAACATTTATAAGGACATTGAAGAACAGTCAGAAATGCTTGAATGCGATATCTTTGATTGGTTCCGAAGCTGTAAGCAGCCATCTGCGACTAGCTCAGCATCGGGATACTCGGGCTTCATTACCAACGGAAGTCGTGACACTGCAGAGTACATAGCAAAAAATTCGGCGCGGGATATGGCCTGCGATCAAGCGCGGGAAAAGGCAAAGGCCCTTGTGCCCGAGTGCCAATCGGGATGCTACTCACGATTCTTTGTTCTTGAGGCCTGCAAGTTCACGGACGAAGCGATCATCTCTGGGGAAGGCGAAGCTGACGAGTGGTTTGAAGCCTGTCGCTTGAAGTTTCCCAACTCAACAGAATGCGATGAATACAATTCAGGTCAACAGTTTTGGGCGGTCGTCAAAGTCAATGCATCGGCTCAAGTCTCCCGTCTCTGCGAGAAAGAGACGAATCGCTGTCAGTAAGCTGTGCATAAACACAGCTTGAAAAGCAAAGATTGCAGAAAATGTCCTCGCTCGCCTTGCAAGTTTTGCAGACCCATCCCCTTCTAGTCCCTTAAACCCCAAGAAAGTCGGGAACTTGCTAACGCTGCGGGATGGCATCCGCCTTGCAACTTCTGAAAGCAACCTGGGCCAAAGGCTCAGGTGTTACCCCTAACTCTTATTACTCCCTAGGTGCCGTTGTGAGTTTCTCCCTTAGCTCACAACGGCCTTTTTCTTTCTCCGCCCCGCAGCATCTGAGAACAAGCCTCTAATGGCCCTATAAGCGCGTCAAACCCGCCTCAATTGTGGTATGGCGCAATCCGACGTAAAATGGTGTTAGGGTTCGTTGGGTATTTGGGGAGGACGACTTTGCGCATTCGATTGCTAGGCTGTGCTGTCACTATCGCTGTCGCGATTCCATTGGTTTTTGCGAAGGCGAATTTTCATAACGACAACGCCGAATCCCAAAAGTACTACCATTTCATTTTAGGAACTCTGGCGAGTTTAGAGAAAGATCCTCGAGCAGCATTGGAGCATTTCAGAAGCGCCTATCATTTGGACCCCTCCTCGACGACACTACTGCTTAAACAGGCTCAAGAACTTGTGGAGATGGGTCAAATCGAAGCGGCCAAATCTCTTATTGAAAACATCGCGCCCCTCCAAAGTGAGAATGTAGACTTCCACTTACTTGTTTCACGAATTGCAGCACAAGAGCTCGATATGAAACGGGCTCTTGAAGCTATGGATCAAGCGACAAGTCTCTATCGGGATGACGGTAACTTTATGAAGGTGAGAGAGATGATTCTCTCAAAAGTTGCTTTACTTGCAGATTTCAAAATGTACGAAGAGTGCATCTCTACTTTGGAGGCCTACCTCAAGGGTGACCCTAATGATGAGATCGCGCATTACTTTCTAGGAAAAGTTCACAGCATTTTTCAAAATCGAGAGGCAGCTAAAAAGTCATTTCGACGTGCTCTTGAGATTCGACCGGACTTCAATGCGGCGGCAAGATCTCTTGGCCTTCAATTGGAGCTTGAAGGAAACATTAAGGAAGCCTTCAAAGTTTACCAAACTGCTGTGGAAAGCGGATCGGCAGATGAGGAGCTCTATCAAAAACTAGTTAACCTTGCTCTGATTGTGGAAGACTTTCCAACAGCTCTTCACTATCTGAAACTTTATTTAGCACTCAATCCGTCTGACTCAGCGAGCCGTCTTCGAGCCGCACTGATTCACTTCAAGCTTGAACAATATGAAGAGGCACAGAAGCTGTTTGTGACCTTAAAGACGAGTCAGGATGTTGCTCAAGACCGAATCTCATTTTATCTGGGCGCTGTCCTTGTCGAGCTCAATGAGTTTCAAAAGGCTGTGGTGGAATACAAACTTGTCGGCCCTGACTCCGATTACTTTCAGGAGGCTGTGCTTGAAACAGCATTGCTGCTCAATCAGCGATTGAACAAACCGCAAGAAGCTCTCGATGTCCTTAAAGCAGCATACAATCTGCGGAATCAAGAGCCTGAGATAGTACTGGCGCTAGCTCAGCAATTTGATCGAATGAATCACATTCCTGAAGGCTTAAAGCTGCTTTCGAAGGCTGCCAGTGAAATCAAAGATCATGAAAAGATTTTGTTTATGCTGGGAGTTTTTCAGGACAAATCAGGAAGTTTTGACGCGGCCGTTGGCACCATGAGAAAGGTGATTCAAATCAATCCCAACAATCCGCACGCGCTCAATCATATCGGCTACAGTTTTGTGGATCGGGGAACTAACCTTTCGGAAGCCGAGACGCTGCTGACAAAGGCGGCACAACTCGCTCCAGACAATGGTTTCATTGTTGATTCTCTGGGATGGCTTTACTTTAAACTGGGCAAATACAGCAAAGCCGCGAAGCTTCTCGAGCGAGCCAATCAGCTATCGCCAGGACAAGTCGTTATTCTAGAACATCTTGCAGACACTTACAAAAAGATGGGGCGAGACCGAGAAGCTCTTGCGGTGTACAGACAGATCATGGAGTGGTCAAAAGTGAACTCTCCGGATACTCTGACTAGCAATGAACAGATGGATGCAGAGACCCAAGCGGTTCAAGACAGAGTACGCACCAAGATTGTCTCTCTGGATTCAACTCATTCTAACTAGTCTTTGTTTCTCCGCATGTGCTGCTCATCGCACGATCGTTGATTGGTCCCCTTTCGAGCAGAATAACCGAGTGACTGCCTACCAATCGTGCGAAGCTCGAGGCTGGTTAAGACTCAATGATACCCAAGAGTCATTTCGAACAGATTTCAAAATGAGATTTTCAGATAAGATTACTCAAGAGTCTCTTGCATTGGCACTACTCAATCCTTTTGGCCAGACATCAGGACGTATTGTGATCTCCAAGAATCCTACTTTGGGGACCACGACTTTGGATGGGAGCGAGGAGATACTTCATCATCCTCTGTTTGCGGAAATGAAGCGCATCGATTGGTCCGAGGAGTTAAGATTCGTGTTTGGACTCCCCCTCAGAGGGAAGACCTCACGGATTTTATGGAGTCCCAGCACTGGCCAGCAGAAGCTTGTAAGACCGGATGGACGTCAGTGGATATGTGAGTTTAAGGATTCCAAACCTCATGAGTGCAGCGTTGATTCGAACTGGGGGCGAGCGGAACTCAATTTTACTTCCGTACACTGTATGGAATGAATATGATGACACTATGGCGAAGCTAAAACTTGGAGAATTGCTTATCGCGGAGGGGAAGATCGATCAGCTTCAGCTTCAAGCCGCGCTCGCCTTTCAGCGCAAATGGGACAAGCGAATTGGGCAATGTTTCATTCAGCTGGGCTTCATTCAAGAGATTGAGCTATGCCAGGTCCTTGCAAAGGCGCTCCGACTGCCCATCATTGATTTATCAAAATTAGATAGCGCGAAAATAACCAAGGATCTTTTGACCCTGGTCAGCCTTGCCACGGCCCGGGCTCAGCGAGTGGTGCCCATAGGATTGAGAGAGATTCGCGGAAAAGTTCGACTCATTCTAGCAACCCCAGATCCCACGAACTATAAGGTGATCGACGAGATTCAGTTTAAAACAGGGCATCCCGTTCTTGTTATGATTGCTCCAGACTCAGATGTAGAATGGTACATAAGACGGTATTATCTGGGAGAAACAGACACTTTGTCTCTGAACTATGTCAGCGGGGTTTCCGCCATGCCTCGGGACACCGAAGACAAACTCGAATTAGACCCCGTTTCGAGCATATTTTCAGATGCGGAATTCACCGGATTCACCAATATCGGCGGCACAAATACCAAATCAGTGGGCGAACCCAAGCTTTCGAAATTGCCTAAAAGAGATCCTAGTAATAAAGATTAACGTCTAGGAACGATGCTCTTAAAAGTCGAAAATCTAGTGACCAGCTTCCAGACTCGCTCGGGCAGGGTGAAGGCTGTTGATAACGTTTCATTTGAACTTGAAGCGGGCAAGACTCTTGGAATTGTGGGTGAGAGCGGTTGCGGCAAAACAGTTACAGCACTGTCAATCATGCGGCTCATTCAGGAACCCCCTGGCCGGATTGAGAGTGGTCGTATCATTTTAGACGGCGTTGATATCTTATCTCTGGATAAACGAGAGATGCAGAAAGTGCGTGGCCGCTCTGTCTCGATGATTTTTCAAGAGCCCATGACTTCGCTTAACCCAGTATTCACGGTGGGCGATCAGATTCAGGAGGCCATCTTACTTCATCAGTCAGTTTCAAAACGAGAAGCGCGAAAGCGATGCTTGGAAATGATGGAGATGGTGGGAATTCCAGATGTTGAGCAACGTATTGATTATTATCCTCATCAAATGTCTGGGGGCCTGCGCCAGCGAGTCATGATCGCTATGGCTCTATCGTGCCGCCCCAAGCTTCTGATTGCTGATGAACCCACGACTGCCCTCGATGTCACTATTCAGGCGCAGATTTTAGAGCTGATTAAGAAACTCCAAAAGCAGCTTCAAATGTCGATGATTATCATCACTCATGATTTTGGTGTGATTGCAGAAGTTGCGGACGAGGTGGCCGTGATGTACGCGGGAAGAATTGTTGAAAGATCCCCCGTAGCAGACATCTTTGATCATCCGCAGCACCCCTACACTGTTGCACTTCAGCAATCGATCCCCACGTTTGTGAAATCAGGAACTCCGCTTTATACGATCCCAGGAATTGTCCCCGATCTCACGAAACTTGCTGAGGGATGTCGATTTTCTGAACGATGTGAACACCGTCAGCCTTCATGCTCAAAGACTGAGCCTTTACTTGAAACGAAGGGCTCTCTCGCTCTTCATCAAAGCGCCTGTTTTCACCCGAGGAATGTGGCATGAGCAGCTTGATTCGTCTCAATGAGGTCTCGGTTCACTACCCCATTCGTGGCGGCTTATGGGGAAAGACCGTTGGGCACTTTCAGGCTGTCAACAAGGTCAGTTTGGAAGTTCGACCGGGAGAGATCTTGGGCCTTGTGGGAGAAAGTGGCTGCGGAAAATCAACACTCGGCAAAGCCCTTCTTAGACTTGTTCCCGTCACAAACGGTCAGATTTTCTATAAGGATCAAGAGATTTCGAAGTACAACAACCGAGATTTTAGAAAATTTAGAAAGAACATTCAGATGATCTTTCAAGATCCTTTCTCATCTCTCAACCCGAGGATGCGAATTGGTCAGATTCTTTCGGAGCCTTTTGTCATTCACAAGATTTGCCCACCGAATGAGATCCGCCAGAATGTGATGGAGTTATTGAAAATCGTAGGGCTAAGACCTGAATCCTACGACAAGTTTCCTCATGAGTTCTCAGGCGGTCAACGCCAGCGAATTGGCATTGCTCGAGCCTTGGCGGTAAAGCCTGATTTTATTGTGGCGGACGAACCCGTATCAGCTCTCGATGTATCAATTCAATCGCAGATCCTTAATCTCCTCCAAGACCTCCGCAAGAGATTCAATCTAACGCTCTTGTTTGTTTCTCACGATCTCAATGTGATTCGCTACCTCTGCGATCGCGTCGTCGTGATGTATCTGGGTCGAGTCATGGAAGTTTTGGATCGAGATCAATTGACGAACTCGAAAGTAAAGCTCCACCCTTACACACAGGCCCTCCTCTCTGCAGCTCCCAAGAAGCACCCATCGGAGCGACGGGAAATCCACCCCATCACTGGGGACATCCCCTCGCCAGCCAATCCCCCCACGGGGTGCGTCTTTAACACTCGATGCCCCGAAGCGACCGATCGCTGCAAAGTTCATGAGCCTGTCTTAATGTCTGATCAGGTTTTTCAGCATCAAGTGGCCTGTCACGAAAGACAGCCTTCTAAATCCTAAGCGTCCGTTGTAGGCTAGCCTCGATGGGAACTCACTCAAAGGTTTTGCTCACGGGAATCCGTGCTTCATCAGAGATTCATTTGGGAAACTATCTTGGAGCTATGAAGCCGGCGCTTCAACGACAGTCGGACTTTGCATCCTACCTCTTCATTGCCGACTACCATGGACTGACCACACACCCCAAGGCTGCGGAGCTGAAGGGCAACGTTCATGCCATTGCTTCTGCATGGATCGCAGCCGGACTGGACACTTCGAAGACGGTGTTGTGGAGACAATCGGATATTCCAGAAGTGCTAGAGCTCGCCTACATTCTGGGATGTGTCACATCGATGGGACTACTCGAGAGAGCTCACAGCTATAAGGATGCATTAGCAAAATCCAAAAATATCAAACTTGGGCTTTTCTATTATCCCGTTCTAATGGCAGCCGATATTTTGCTGTTCAATGCGGATCTTGTACCCGTGGGTAAAGATCAACTTCAGCATCTTGAGATGACTCGAGATATGGCTACATTTTTTAACGAAACATACGGACCTCTATTCAAGTTGCCGGAGGCGTTCTCGCAAGAAAGCGTTGGCCTTGTACCGGGAGTTGACGGCCGAAAAATGTCCAAATCCTATGGAAACGGGATTGATATCTTTGCGGATGAGAAGGTTTTGAAAAAGCAAATCATGTCGATTCAGACCGATTCAAAATCTCTTGAGGAACCCAAAGATCCTGAGTCCTGCATCGTGTTTCAGATCTTTCGACTCATCGCGTCAACCGATCGCATTAAGTCCATGCAAGATAAACTGAGTGCTGGGGGCTATGGTTACGGTGACGCAAAAAAAGAACTCTTGTCTGTCGTTCTCGAAGACTATGCCGCAATGCGCAGAACCTACCAGGAGTGCATGAAATCTCCGGGTGATGTCGAAGCTGAGTTACGTCGCGGAGCCGAGAAAGCGCGATCAACTGCGAACAAAATGATAGAGCGAGTCAGAGAATCAGTCGGCATATAATAAAGGCATGAAAGCCTTTGATTTTTTGATTGGTTTAGCGATCGTAGCAATCGTTTTGACAGCCTGTGGAAAACAGGCGGAGATTAAACAGGAAAGCCCACGATCTTCGAACCGAATCATGGGAGTCTATGTCGGAGCTGATGAAACTTTAAAACCTCAATTGAGCTCATACTTCACGCTGTTTCAAAAGGCTCTTCAAGATGCCTATTTCCCCCAACTCAAAAAACTCAACTTTCCTGGCGGTCCTTACCCAGATGAAGCAACGAATATGTATGAGATCGCTAAAAACCAGATCGACGATCTTTTTGTTTTTAACATCTCTCAACAAAATCAGGTCATCCGAGTTACCGGAAGCATCATGAGTGGCGGGAGCAATCTCCGAGTCATTAATCGTGTTAATCTCGAGCTTACACAAGAATCCTCACCCGATCGGCCAAGTGACAAAAACTTGAGCTTTCAAGAACGATTCGTTCAGCAAATCCGACAATCAATCTTGGCCGCCTACCCCAATCCAAACGTCTACCCAGCTTTTAACGCCTTTCAGTTTGCCAACGCGCTCTATGCAAAAGCCCAATCCGACGAGGCTTCAGCTGGCGGAAGTATAACCTGCGAAAACGCACCTCAAACCCTGAGCCTCTACGCAAAGGCGAAAGAAATCTATGAACTCGGCCAGAAGCGATCCCTCGTTAGAGCCTATGGAAGTCAGAGTGAACAGCATGAAATCAATAGTCGACTCCAAGACGCTGAGGACAAAACTCGAGTGGCGAATTTGTGCGCGATCGACTCTCAAAAATCTTTTGGCCTCAACTGGAAGTTTCAATCCATTGATGAAAGCAATCGCCCCTCAATTATGAAAGCAGCTCAAACTGCAGGCCTCGAAGAGATTCTAAAAAAATATACGGATAAACCCGTCGAGATTCAGCTTAGTGGAGATCCCTCCGGAGAGATTAACCTAAACCTTGTCCTGAGATTTGATTCGAAGAGATATCTGCAGTGGATCAGTAATCGAGTCCCCGATCGATATCGAAACTTTGGCGTACTATCACTGGATCCCTACTACGCACTCATGCAGAAACTAGTCCACTTCAAGAACTCTCTTCCGACCGACTCATCACCCGCCTTAAAGCAGGGCTTCAGTCTGATGAAAATGAATATTGTTTTGAACACGATTCTCAATGGTGAAGTCATGTTCGGAGTTGGTGGCACCTACAACGCCCAGGAGGGAAAAATAAGCTTGGCCTATCCCGCCTCGCTCTATGTTCAAGCCCCCGGATACGAGAAGAAGCTCGTTGGCAACAAAGACCAAGAGCTGTTCCAGGAGAAAACCTGGCTTGCGTTGGGTTCATGTAAGTCTCTCGATGGAACGATTACCGAGGATGGACTGGTCTACAAGTTCTTCGGAATCAAATGCCCTGGAGATCGGGCAACCAATGAGTGATGCCCGCTACAGATTGGTCATTCACTCCTATCCAGCTGAGGACATCATCCCTCGAGTTTGCAAACTGCTCTATGGATCGACGGACAAGAACCTGCTCGCATCGCTTTCGAGCCTGCCCTACATCGTTGGACGAAGCTTTTCACTTCGAGAAGTCGACGATCTTGAGGATTTGCTGAAGCAATGCGAAGTTGGATTTACCTTTAAATCAAGTACTGATGGATTTCCCGATCGAAGCTTCGATCCCAAACGACCCCATGCAAGCGCATCTCAAACTACAGAGATCGAGCTTCCCAGTATACGGAGCATTCCAAAACGATTTGTGGCGAGTGCTCTAATCTTAGGAGTTTTGACCGCCGCCCTTCTCCTGGTTCGGTGGGATTTTCATTCCATTCAGGAATTCGATCATGCGCAGCAACAAGCACCAGCTCCAGAAACCTACTATGCTCGTATTGCTGAACTGAACAACTCTGTGGATGTCAAAGCCAAGACGGGTGTTGTCTGGGAAAAGGCCAAACTCGAAATGAAGCTGGAGCAAGAGGATTCAGTGAGGACCTATGATCGTTCGACGGCAAAAGTTGACTATGCGAATGGATCCTCGATAGCCATCAAACCCAATACACTGATTGTCATCGGTCGAACCAATCATCAGCTTGATAAGCGAATCGATCTCGAAGATGGCTCTATTCAAACCCGTTTGATGGGCAGCGCCACTCCCTACAAGATGACCATTCATACCAAAGCAGGTGTCATCGAGATCAAGGCCCCCGATAAGCCAAATCAAGAAAGTCGATTAGAAACAAAGATAGAGGGAAAGGAACTCAAAGTTCGAGTTTCTGAAGGCACTGCCACTCTGCTACCAAGCAATCCCAAAATGAAGCCGATTCAAATCCATCAACAGCAGGTCATCGCGGCCTCGCCTGAAAAACCGACAAAACCTCTTATCGCTGCAACCGTAGCAAAGCCGCGCCCGCTTGAGCTCATGAGCCCCCAGAAGGATGCTCGGGTCCGCGTGAATCCTCAGGACGCTCAACCCATTGCCTTTGAATGCCAGAATCTAGGATCCGATGTTTACTACATTTGGGAAATGGCAAGCGACGAGAGCATGCAAAATATTTTGCTCAAGCAAACGACGCAAGAGCCACAATTAAAGGTCAACTATCTAGACTTAGGCACCGTCTACTGGAGAGTTGTCGCTGAAAGCTACGACGCACATTTTATCAGCCAGCCGAGAAGACTCTATGTGGAAAAACAGCACGATTAGATTTTTCATGGGCTTCACTGCCCTTCTGCTACTGCAAGGAGCGCTTTTGCTGTCTTTCTTTGCTCATAGTACGTGGAAGGATTCCGAAAATGCTATTTATGAAACACTTCTTCGCAAGTCTCAACTAACGGCAGCCTTAACTGCACAGGATTTGTTGCTCGGGGAAACACCCGATGTTTCAGCGAACAAAAGAAAAGCCTTTTTGTTCTCACCATCTGAGGGCGCTCTGGGAGTCAATCATATGTCGATTGATCCCGGAACTGCTCAGGAGATTTTTGAAGGCTCTGCTCAGGAGTCTCTCGTGACTAAGTGCTTAGCAACCGATGGCAGAGAGCTTTACTGCGGATTTGCTCCTATTGAAAAATCCAGATTCTATGCGGTTGAAGCCCTCCCCCGGTCTTCCCGTATCAACATCTTGATCGCTCAAATGAAGAAGCTCATTCCTTCGTTCCTAGGCCTTCTCCTTCTTGCTGGATTGGCCGCTTGGGCTGTGACCTACTATCTTTTGGCTCCTCTTCGATCGATTACTCTTGCTACGAAGGCTCTCATGAAGGGGCAAGCAGATCTAAGAACTCTCCCCTATGGCCGCTCCGATGAAATCGGACAGCTTGCTCAGTCGTTTCGAGAAATGGTGATTGAGCTTCAAGCGCGCGAAAAGAACCTGACGAAGGCTGGCCTCAAACTGGCTCATCAAGCTCGACTGGCCTCCATCGGACAAATGGGAGCGAGTATCGCTCATGAAGTCAAAAATCCTCTCACCTCGATGATGGGATATGCCAAATACCTTTTGAACAAGACATCAGACCCTGAGCTCAAGGAGGCGGCCGCAGTCATTCAGCGCGAGTCCGAAAGATGCGGGCAGATCCTGACACAAATGCTTCGATTTTCACGCAATGATGCCAACGAATTCAAACTCTTTTCTGTAAAAGAAGTTGTGGAATCCAGCAAGCTTCTCACTGCCGCTGAGCTTAAAAATTACCGAATGATTTTGAGCGTTGAGTACATTCATGAGCCGATCGGTCTTGGCAATCCACTCCAGATTCAACAGGTGATTCTGAATCTCATCGTCAACGCGATTCAGGCCTGCTCTCCACTATTGGCCAAAAAACCTGAAGCTTCTCAACTCAAAATGACGATCTCAGAAGAAGCAGGACGTATCCGAATCAAACTTGAGGATTTCGGACCTGGTATGAATAACGAAGTGCAAATGAGGCTCTTCGAACCATTTTTCACTACAAAGGAGCGAGGCTCAGGAACCGGACTCGGACTGTCTGTTGCACTCGAGATACTTCACTCTCATGGTGGTGATTTACAATTTGAGAGCAAAGAAGGACGAGGAAGTGTCTTCTGGATTGATCTACCTACGAGCTCTGATGCGAGCCAAGCAACGACAGGAAGGAAACAGTCATGAAAGTCCTCGTCATCGATGATGAAGTCTCTCTTCTTAAACTTCTTCAACTCTCGCTAAAATCGGATTTCGATTTAAGTGTAGCTGAAACCGGACGCGCAGGAATAGAGCTCTTCAGCCAAGATACTTTTGATTGCGTTGTCTGCGACGTTGGCCTTCCGGATCAAAATGGAATCGAAGTCCTGAAGCAGATTCGCAATCGCAGTTCAGAGCTTCCTATCATCATGATCACCGCCCATGGAACGATCTCCTCCGCCCTCTCTGCAATGAAGGCAGGAGCTTACGACTACATTCAAAAGCCATTTGAACCAGAGGAACTCAAGATAGTGATCGAAAGAGCCATTCATGAGAGGAATCTTTCATCGAATCTGGCCAGGCTTCAGCGTGAGGTTTCTGCAAAGTATGACTTTTCTAAAATCATTGGACAGTCGCAGCCCATGCGCAATCTCTTTGACCGAATCAGAAAAGCCGCCGACACAAAAAGCACCATTTTGATTTTGGGGGAAAGCGGGACCGGTAAGGAACTCATCGCTAAGTCGATTCATTTCAACAGTTCAAGAAGCAAAACGCCCTTCATTGTCATCGACTGCTCTGCCATCCCGCATAATCTGCTCGAAAGCGAGCTCTTTGGACACGCTCGAGGAGCTTTTACCGGTGCCGATCGCGCAAAGAAGGGGCTTTTCGAGGAGGCTCACTTCGGAACGGTGTTTCTCGATGAAGTAGGTGAGCTGCCTCTCGACTTACAAGCAAAGCTTTTAAGGGTCTTACAAGAGTCAACCATTCGGAGAGTGGGCGAAAATCAATCCATCGAAGTTGATATTCGAGTGATTGCTGCCACTAATAGAAATCTTGAGGACGAAGTGAAAGCGGGTCGATTCCGTCAGGATCTCTTCTATCGACTCAATGTGATTCCCATTTCAGCACCTCCTCTCAGAGAGCGTCGAGATGACATCCCCCTTCTTGCCAATCACTTTCTCAAAAAGTTTTCAAAAGACTACAGTCGACAGGTACAACGCATCTCACCCTCGGTTCTTGCACGATTCCAGTCCTTTGAATGGCCCGGAAACGTTCGACAACTTGAAAATCTTATTGAGCAGATGGTGGTCATGAGCAGCTCCGAAACGTTGGAATCCCAGGACCTTCCTCCTCCGCTTTCAGAGGGAGTTCCTTCTGAACCCGCAGTCATTCCCCAGAGCCTTTGGGATCTAAAAAGTGCTATTCAAAAGATTACTCACTATACAGAAGAGTGCCTCATCAAGAAGGCGCTTCAACATACGGGGTACAACAAGACGAAGGCGGCCGAACTGCTCGGGATCAGCCGACGGGCACTCATCTATAAGGCGCAAGAATACCGAATTGAAAAAATCACCCCACAAGAGCTAGAAGGAAATGAAGATGATCCTTCTTAACGGCAAAACAGTTTCTGCCTCTCGCCTTCAGAAACTCAAGGAGCTCGCCACTGAGGAATTCTCTGTGTCAAATCGCAGGCCGGGGCTCGCTGTTATTCGAGTCGGTGATGATCCAGCTTCTAAGATTTATGTCAGCCGCAAAGTAAGGGCTTGCCATGACGTAGGGTTCAACTCGTTTGAGTGTCTTCTCCCATCCCACGTATCTCAAGAAGAGCTCATCCAAAAAATCAAAGAGTTTAATGCTCGCTCCGACACTCATGGCATTCTTGTTCAACTGCCCCTTCCGAAACATATCCAGGAAGGCTCGGTCATCAGCAGCATCTCTCCTGAAAAGGATGTCGATGGCTTCCACCCCATGAGCCTTGGAAAGCTCGTGGCGGGCGAACAAACCATGATTCCCTGCACGCCCCTCGGAATCATGACTCTACTCACTGAATATGGAATCACAATGAAAGGTCGACGCGCGACCGTGATTGGCCGATCTCGAATTGTCGGGCGACCCATTAGCATTTTGCTCGATCAAGCCGGGGCTACCGTGACAGTCGTTCACTCTCAAACACCACATCCTGAGGCGCTTTGCCGAGAGGCCGATATCGTTGTGGCGGCCGCGGGCAAAGCGGGACTAGTCACAACAAACTGGATCAAACCAGGGGCCGTTGTGATCGATGTAGGCATCAACCGCCTTGCCTCCGGAAAGATTGTGGGAGACGTGGACTTTGAAAACGTTGCCAAGCTCGCCTCTCATTTAACACCCGTTCCTGGTGGAGTCGGTCCCATGACTATTTGTAGCTTGCTTGAAAATACCTGGAAAAGTTTTAAGAATTCGTCATCGCACTGATGATCTTTCGATCGATCGTTGGCAGCAAGATGTCATTAATCTGCTTACGTGAAAGCCACTTCATTCGACGATCACGCAAAGACTTCTTCACTAGATAGACCTCAAAGTCTCGGTCTGTGACTGAGTATTTGAACTTCTTTTCAAACTCTGTGGGAACCTCTCCATCAGAAAGAGCCTGAAAGGGCAGCCTCAAGAAATCAGGAAACTTAGTGTCGGAACCTGTCGGCAAAAATCCTAATCGTCCATTTTTCTCACACCAAAAAACCAACTCAGAAATTTTTCGCCTCTTCACACGCTTAAACTTCCGAGGAATCCGATCGACAAGTCCATCGGAATGAGCCCTGCAGGTCTTTTGAAGTGGGCAATGAGAGCAGCTCGGCTGTCGAGGCTTACAAATCAAAGCTCCGAGCTCCATCATTCCTTCGGTAAACTCCCGAGAAAGTTGGGAGTCCTCAGGAACATGAGATTCGGCGATTTTCCAAAGCCGCTTGAGTACCTGCGGATCATCCACTGGGTCCTGGATTCCCTCATGACGAGCGTAGACGCGTATCAAATTTCCATCCAAAGCCGCCGTAGGAATTCTATGCGCTATCGAGAGGATCGCTCCCGCCGTGTAACGACCAATCCCAGGAACTTCCAAAATCTCAGCCAACAACTTGGGCATTTTCCCCTTAAAACTCTGCATGAGAAACTGTGCGCCTAATCTCAAATTCTTGGCCCTTCGGTAATAACCAAGCCCCTGCCAGGCCTTTAGAACTTCTGACTCCTTGGACTCAGCGAGAGCCTCAACCGAGGGAAACTTCTCAAGAAATTTTTGATAAAAAGGAATCACCGTCGCAACCGTTGTTTGCTGCAACATCACCTCTGAGACCCAAATACGATAGGGATCGGAGGTTCCTCGCCATGGCAGATCCCTACGATTCTTTAGAAACCAATCAACGACGCGATCCGCAAGGGAGAGCTTCATTTAAAACGCTGACAGGCCGGTAATTTTTTCGCCAATGATCAACTTATGAACATCAAAAGTACCCTCATAGGTGTTCACGCTTTCGAGGTTACACATATGACGCATGCACTGATATTCATCGCTGACACCGTTGGCTCCGAGAATGTCGCGAGCAACGCGAGCGACATCCAGGGCCATTCCGACGTTGTTCATTTTACCCATCGAAATATGATGGGGCTTAATCTTTCCAGCTTGTTTCAAATCAGCCAGACGATGAGCCAATAGCTGAGCTTTGGTAATCTCCGTGACCATCCACACAAGTTTCGACTGAACCAACTGCTTTTGCGCAATAGGTGACCCAAACATTTCACGCTCAATCGAATAGTTGAGAGCTTCATGATAACAGGCCATGGCAGCACCCAAAGCCCCCCAAACGATTCCAAATCGAGCTGAGCTCAAGCAACTTAGGGCTGCCTTAAGACCCTTGGCATCTGGAAGAATACAATCTTCACCGATCTCACAATTCTCCATGATGAACTCAGACGTTACTGAGCATCTCAGAGACAGCTTGCCGGGAATATCTCTCGCAATGAAACCTTTGGTCTTTGTTGGAACCACGAATCCTTGAATTTCTCCATCCAGCTTCGCCCACACGATAGCAATATCAGCAATACTTCCGTTCGTGATCCAGCGCTTCGTACCATTCAGAACAAAGCCCTTTCCCTTTCGAACAGCAGTTGTGAGCATTCCCGATGGATTGCTCCCGAAATCCGGCTCGGTCAGACCAAAACAGCCGATCACATCGCCCTTAGCCATTGCGGGAAGATACTTCTTTTTTTGCTCTTCGGTGCCAAAGGAATGAATAGGGTACATACAAAGAGACGACTGAACAGAAGCCAGCGATCTGAGCCCTGAATCTCCACGCTCCAGCTCCATCATGATGATTCCGTATTCAGTGTGGCTCATTCCAGCGCATCCATAACCTTCAAGATTACATCCGAAAACTCCCAGCTCACCGAGCTCTGCAATCAGATGTCTTGGAAAGGTTCCTTCTTGATAGTGTTTAGCTACAATCGGCATGAACTTATCAGTCACAAATTTCCGAATGTTTTGACGGACGGCTAACTCTGAATCGTTGAACAACTCATCAGTATTTAAAAAATTCACACTTTCGTAGGGTTTCATCGCTGCTCCTCGCTATCTTCCGCGTGCGGAATTTCGGTGATTCGAACTTTCTCAATCTCCCCGTCTTTCACAGACAAAATAGAAAAAACATACTGTCGCCAAATAATAACAGTCTTAGGAGTCAAATGCTGGTGAGTGGCATAATGCTGCAAAAACCCATTCAATGTGGAGTACGACTCGGAGGTCTCGAGCTCGATCCCATACTTCGACTGCAAATCCACAATCAACTCGCCCCCATCCAGCTCGACTCCGGCACCAAACATGTCTACTACGGGCTTTGAAACCTGATCATCGTGCTCGTCTTCGATCTCACCAAAGACCTCTTCCAAGATATCCTCGAGTGTAACGAGCCCCACGACATTGCCCCATTCATCTTTCACGATGGCCAAATGAATACGGCTCGACTTCATGTCATTGAGAACGCGAGAAATCATCATTGCTTCAGAAACAAAGAAAGCGCGGCGCAGACACGTTCGCAAACTAAAAGTCTGAATCGCTCGAAAGCTGCCATCCTGATTCATTCCCGCCCTCAAAATTCCAAAGAGATCCCGCGCGTGAAGAAAACCGACGATCCGATCTAAGCTGCCGCTAAAAACCGGGTATCGCGAGTGATTCTCATGTCGAACGATATCAAGAACCTGCGGCAAATTGGCATCAATCGAAATCGATGAGATTCGATCTCGCGGAATCATGATGTCTTTGACTCGGCGCTTAGAGAACTGAAACACCGACGACAAAATTTTAGTCTTATCCCGCTCAACACTGCCCTCTTTGGAGGCAAGCATCACCATGGCTTCAATATCGCCAGACTTTACTCCCTCGGATTTTTCCGACCGCAGCCCCACGGCTTTCATCAAGAGGGATAACGAATTGGAAATGACGAAAGTCGCTGGATACAAAACATAATCAACAGCCAGGAGAATCCGACACGCGACCGGTCCCAGCTGAACCGCATAAATGCGAGCAATCATCTTCGGAAGAATCTCGCCAAAAAGAAGCACAACAACAGCCAAAACAATTGTAACGGTGACCACACCCACATCAGGGTAGTTCTTTTCCATGTAATAGGCCGTCATCGTTGCCGTGGCCGTATCGCACAAAGTGTCGGCAACCAAAATGGTCGCTAAGATACGATTCGGGTGCTTCACCCAATCTTTCAGTGAAGATTTGAAGAAGCCGCCTTGATCAATGAGCTGATCAATTTGAAACCGAGACAATGTAGTGAGCGCTGTTTCGACGCTGGCAAAGAACGTCGACAAAACAAACGACACAACAATCGTTGAAAGCAAGAGAGCGTCGTAATCATCAGAAATCAAATTGGGTAATCCTTCTAACATCTCTCTTGGTAATCCGTCGGTCGATCGAGTATAAAAGGGGCAATCTTGCCCAGTCAAACTGAGTCAGACGGTTTTAAAGGTTTCGGACAAGACCTGATATTGGAGATAAGTGTTTGAAATTATTGAGTTTATCTGAGTTGTCTTATGCTGTCTTCGATCTTGAAACGACAGGCCTCTATGCACACGAGGGCGATGAGATCATTGAGATTGGGGCGCTAGTCGTCGAAAACGGGAGCATTCAGGAAAAAAACTTTCAAACCTTTGTTAATCCTCAAAAACCCATCCCCGCTGCCGCCTCTCAAGTCAGCGGGATTAAAGACTCGGATGTTGCCAAGGCGCCTACCATCGACAAAGTGATCGATTCATTTTTGGAGTTCATGGGCAACCGAATTTGGGTCGCTCAAAATGCAAAGTTCGACATGAGCTTTGTTTCCAAGAAGCTCATCGACCTGCAGCGACCACCTCGACAAAACGTGGTGCTCGATACTATGGGAATGTCGAAGATTTTGTTTCCTTATGAGACCTCTCAC
The DNA here is from genome assembly GCA_040381435.1 of Bacteriovoracaceae bacterium. Classification (GTDB taxonomy): domain Bacteria; phylum Bdellovibrionota; class UBA2394; order UBA2394; family UBA2394; genus JBEIHI01. Next base: position 30,201 of record JBEIHI010000002.1, read on the forward strand.
AACCTCGATGTCATTATGGCACGTCTTGGAATCGCCAAAACAGGGGAACGACATCGGTCTCTGGACGACTCTCGCTACACAGCTCTTGCTCTGATTGAGTTCATCAAACTACTCGAGAAGCAAGGCGTAAAACATCTGACGGAGATTGAGTCGGCATTTATTAAAACTGACAACCTGCTCAAAAGTGCGAAGCCCAAAACAAAATCTCTCTTTTGATGAGAGCCCTGGGCTAGCGGGCCTTATCCCAGACGACATCAGGGACGTTCAACTTTGCATTGATCCATCGAGCAGCCACAAAGAGGTAATCTGAAAGCCTGTTAATATAGACAACTACCTCGGAGTTTCCTTTCTCCTGATGAAAATGAGCTACGATTCCTCGCTCAGCTCTTCGGCACACAGTCCGAGCAATATGAAGACGAGCAGAGGCCTCAGATCCGCCAGCCAAGATAAACTGCGTTAAAGGCTGCAGATCCTTTTCCATTTGATCGATCAACTTTTCTAAACGCTCGGCACGGTCCGACTTTACACGCTCAATCTTTGCTGAAGCATCAAGAGGTGTTGCTAGGTCAGCACAAACAACATGAAGATCGTGCTGAACCTGAAGAAGTTGATCTCTCAAACTCGGCTCAGCAATCGAGACCAAGCTCAACCCAATCCATGAGTTGAGCTCATCCACATTGCCATAGGCCTCTAGATAGCTTGAGTTCTTTAGGACCCGACGTCCCGTGAATAGCCCCGTCTCTCCTTCGTCTCCGGTTCGAGTATAGATTTTCATCGTCTCTCCTTCATGGATTTACACTCTGTATCTTGCGCTGACCTTGCGATGAAGAGCAACATCCAAGACTGATCTCATCAAGATCGTTCGCATCTCATCGCGGGAAACCTTTTGAGGTTGCCGCCAAAACACCTGCTTCTCAAGCTTGATCATCGTTTGCCAACCAATCGCAAGTGGCAACAATGAGGCATATCGCAATCGAAATGAGCCATACGGTATAGCGTCGCAAAAATTTGCTCCAATCTGCAACATGCCTCGAGTCTTCTGGATGTATGGTTCGACAAATGACCTCCATCCCACCTGCTCCCAAGGTGCCTTGACTAAGTCCAGTTGAGAAAAGAGAGAGCGAGGTAGATAAGCTCGACCTCTCTGCCAATCTTCCTGCACATCACGCAAAATATTGATTCGCTGCAAAGCCTTGCCATACTCCACCGCAAGAATCTCAAAACTAGAATCCAATTCGAAGGTCTGCACCCAGAAGCGCCCCACGCAACCTGCGATGCTCACGCAATACCAATCAAACGTCGCCTCATCACGACATCCCCACACAGCTGATGAGCTTGAAGACGACTGAAAAGTATTCAAATCCCATCGCATGGCCGAAAATAACGTCTTCAGAAGTTCATCTGTGTGTAAATGGCTGCGCGAATCCAAGCGGCTATATAGCTCCAGCAAGTTTGTGGCGCTCAAAACAAGCTCGGCTTCACTGGCCAAGGCTGATCCCACAGACCCATCAAATCTCCACACCTCTGGCTTCTTGGATAAAACAGCAGATTCCAAAGCCGCCAGCCACTTGAGCCGATCGGCAGTTGACCAGCGACCAGCATCAGTCAGAGTATCTCCTAAGCGTGCAAGCAGATAGGCCAAACAAACCACCTCTCGCTTTGGCTTGGGAAGAACGAGCAGAGACAGCGAAAGCGATCGTGAAACAGAACGAACCAAGTTGGGATTCACCTCTAAACCCATTCGATCTTCAATTCTCACCCGACGAGTGGGCTCGAGGAAAGTCTCATTTTGAAAATGCCTTCGCCTTGATTTGGTCGAAATCAAAACGCCAAACTGTCAGTGATTTTTATGCCTTTTGCCGTCTCGTTGACGACATCGCCGATGACTCGTCGATCACTGCTGAGGCTCGAATCAATGTTCTCTCTGAGATCGAAAGCTGGATTCTCAACCGCCCCACGCTTGGCCATTCATACTGGGATCGATTGAAACACGAGGTCGATCGGTCACACATTCCCCTAGATGTTTTGTTGAACGTGACCCGGGGAGTCACCCAAGACGTGAAGAAATCTCCACTCACCTTTCAATCGTGGAGCGACCTGGAGGATTATATTTTTCAGGTTGCCGGCTGTGTTGGCCTTGGAGTCCTTGCCATCTTTGGCACTCATGGCGAGCCCGCTCGAAACTACGCCATTCATTTGGGTCAATTCGTGCAATACATCAATATCATGCGAGACCTACAGGAGGATCTATCTCACAATAAAGTTTTCATACCGAAATCATTCCTCGTCGAAAAAGGCATCGACACCTCAGAACTACGTCCACACGATTTAGCTCTTTGTCGCGAGGAGCTGTTTGCCCGAGCCATCAACGCTCGAATCCAAGCCGTTCCCTTTGAAAGCTCCTGCTTCATTCCTGAAATCATGGCATCTGTTTATCGAGAGGGCGCGCTTAAATACTGGAGATACGGATTTGCCCAACGCCTTTCAAGGACAGAAAAGACAGTCACTATCCTGCAAACAGCACTTCAGTTTTGGCTCAACCGAAAGAGTCTAAGCGCCGAGTAATCGCTCTAAGCGCTTCACCATTCCCTCGGTATCAAACTGATAATGACGATAGAGGTCCTCTGGAGTCCCCGACTCCCCAAAGCTCTCCACACCAATACGATGTAGTGCAGCTCGTCCTGGAGCTAGCGCCATGATCTCAGCAACCGCGGATCCAAGGCCTCCGATGGAGTAGTGATCTTCGGCGGTCACAATCAAATCATAATTTTCAGCGAGATGCATGATGAGTCGCTCATCAATGGGCTTCAAACTGCATGCATTCACAACAGTAAATTTCTTCCCCATCTTTTCATTCGCTTCTTTCAGTGAGTGAACCAAACCTCCGGATCCAATGAGGGCAACATCTTTGCCCTCGCAAATCGTCGTCCACTTGCCAGGCAAAAATTGATAATTTTTATCAAACAAGTTCGGAAGCTTCTGACGGGTCAATCGAATGTAGCAAGGCCCGTTGTCAGCGGCGGCAAAGCGAATGACCGCTCTAGTTTCGGCATCATCAGCCGGCTGATAGATAGACATATTGGGAAGCGAACGCAAGAGAGCGACGTCTTCCAGACCCATTTGAGAGTGACCATCCTCACCAATCGCAATTCCTGAATGAGTTCCAATGATTTTAACATTGGCTCGGTTGTATGAGACAGACATTCGAATCTGATCAAATCGTCCTGTGATAAAACATCCAAAACTACAAGCAAATGGCGTCTTTCCGCTCATGGCAAGGCCTGCTGCGGTGCCAATCATATTGGCTTCGGCAATTCCCATCTCGAAAAAACGATCTGGAAATTTTTTTGCAAACTTATCCGTCTTTGTGGACTTACTCAGATCAGCATCTAATACAACAATGCGAGGATCAGTCTCACCCAGTGCTGCCAGCTCTTCACCAAAACTATCTCGTGTTGCTTTCACTTTTGAAGCTCCTTTATCGCACGCGCCAACTCATCGTCGTTGGGGGCCACACCATGCCAATCAATGCCACCCTCCATAAAACTCACGCCCTTTCCTTTGATCGTGTGAGCCACGATCAATGTTGGCGAATCCTTTTTTGTTTTTTTGAGCGCCACCTTGAGATCATCACGATTGTGGCCATCGACCTCTACCGTGTTCCAGTTAAATGAACGCCATTTATCCATCAACGGCTCAAGATTCATCACGTCATCCGTGCGCCCATCGATTTGCCCGTGATTGTAATCAATGATCGCTGTCAGATTATCGAGCTTAAACTTGGGAGCACTCATCGCGGCCTCCCAAACTTGACCTTCTTGAATCTCTCCATCGCCCATCACACAATAAACGCGGTAGTCCTTGCGATCGACCTTTCCGGCCAAAGCAATACCCTGAGCAATCGATAAGCCCTGCCCCAAAGAACCCGTCGCAGCTTCCACAGCAGGCATTCGAAATCGATCCGGATGCCCCTGCAGCGGGGATCCCAATTGGCGCAAACTCATCAACCAATCCTTGGGGAAAAATCCAGACTCGGCCAAAACAGCATAGAGCGCGGGGACACCATGCCCTTTCGAAAGAATACAACGGTCGCGGTCTTCCCACTCAGGATTCTCAGGATCAAATCTCATCACGTCTCCAAACAGCGTCATGAGAATTTCCAAAACGGAAAAACTTCCACCGGGATGTCCGCTCTTTGCAGCATGAATCATCTGCAAAATCTTCACGCGCAACTGACGCGCAACCTCGTCATTATTTTTTAAGAGTGCCTTGAAATCAGACTTGCTCGTCGTTTGAGTTTTCATAGTCTCCTGTGCTAGCCTCCCCACTGATGGCTAAGATTTTTAATTTGTTTTCCATCAAGGACGAGCCAGGCAAAGGCTTTTCGTTGGCCGAGGCCAATCGGCTCGTTCCCCTGCTGCGAAAATATACGGAAGAAGCTATCAGGGAAACAGGGAAAATCAGTGCCCAGCTTGATTTCCACGACAAAGCCTCAGACCAGTACAAATGTCTATCGGCGGCCTATGATGATTCTGTCATGAAGTGGGCGGAAACCATGCATCGACTGGGCGGCCTGGCCAAAGGCCTTTGGACCGTCGATTTTGACAACGGTCAGTACTATTTCTGCTGGACCTACCCTGAACGAAGAATTGAGCACTTTCATCAATACGATGAAACCTTTAAGGCTCGAAAGAAGCTAGACAACTCAGCGGAGTCACCGGAGGCCAGCTCTTCGAGCTGAGCACCTAAAAACTTAGTGCTGAGATAGAATTCCGGCCTGAAATGCTCGCAGTAATCCGTGCAGATCCCGCAGATACAAGAGAGCATCTAGGTCGCCATCGAACTTGTTCTCAGAGATTACACTCAAGTCATCCAAACTGAGGATCATCACTTTATCACCGGACAATTTCTCATCAGAGCGCAGATTTTTGGTCGCTCTCTCATACATCACCAAGACAGTGGATCCATTCAGCTCTGCGGGGTGAGCCCACTCAATGAGACCCTTGGGTTGGTATCCAACCTTGATTTCATCCCCAAACACGCCCATCAGCCTCGTGCGACTGTACTTCCAACGATCATCTCGCATACTGGGATGAATGCGAGATAAGAGGTGCTCGCTTGGGCCCTCAAAGGGGCTCTTCTGAAACAGAATGACATTTAGATCACGACGACCTGAAGCCTCATACGCAATCAGACCCGAGAAGCGAGTTCCATAAAAGTCCTTTTGAATCACGCCGTCGGCTGAACTGATTTCAAGGCGGCTGTAGATGCGCTTGGAGTCAGGTGAAACTTGAGCACGGAACTTCTTTTTGCCAAGGCCGGCCCACACACTCGAAGGCAAAGTATGAATACTGTTATTCCACTTCAATGGAATCTCGGCATCACGTCCCAGCTTTGTCTTTATAAAAATCCAAAATTGGACCGCCTCGGCCATTTCCATCAAACGACCTTTCATAACTCCTGTCTGCCCCTGCTTTAGTTCCACGACATAGAGAAAAGGAGACCTCGAACTTTGGAAGACCAGTCGATTAGGCCCGCGGCTCTTCTTGGATGAGGGCCACAAAAAAATCGAAGGAAGCGATTCATTCTCAAACTCGTGCTCAACAACAATCCTTGATTCTACGTCACCAGCCTCATTCAAAAGAACAAACCTGCTTTCCTTCCAGCCATGATGAGAGCCTCG
>JBEIHI010000003.1:0-31656 GCA_040381435.1 Bacteriovoracaceae bacterium
GCGGCGGATTTGAAACCGGAGGCACTTTAAGATCAGCCCACTTGCCCTTGATGACATACGTGAGGCTCAACTCTCCTGGGCGTCTTTCAAGATTAACATCTATCTTAAACGGATCGCTACTGGGATGAGACTCAAAAGGTTTCAGCGAAAACATCACTATACCTCTTCGATCGTCAGAGATTTTTTGAACACCTCTTCAAAAAGTGATTTTCTCTGATCGGCGCGAAGAATCTGAAGCGCCGCTCTCGATCGCTTGGAAATCGAGATAACGATCCGCCGCTTTTCTGTTTTGACACGCTCAATCGAAATTTTGGAGGAGCGCTGATAACTCAAAGCTCCCACCAGACGCAGCAGAGGCAGAAGCCTGATAAAAGCCAACTGAAAATCCTTACGTTTTTTAAAGGGCAGGTCCTTCTTCGCAATCTTTCCATCTCTCGCATAGAGAGCGAGCTCCGAAATTAACTCAGATTCCAAAGGATCAAACGCCGGAACGTCAGCATAGCGAGCTACGTAGGCAGCATGGGCATCCGAGTCAATCGCACTGATGGACCGTCCGGAGTCATAAATAAGACTCGCCGCTTCAAGATAAAGTCGCCACTTAGTCTCCAAGCGGTGAACGCCCTTCAATCGATCAAAGAAATCTCCCGCAAGTTGCAGCGCCACCTTGAGGTTCTGTTTTTCTCCACCAAGATCGACCGCCGTCTCCAGGAAATCTTCGATGGGATCATAGGCAAGAGTTCGAGCATTCGCTGAGAGAATCTCAACTTGCTCATCCAAGATACCATCTCGCAAAGAAAAATCGGTCGTCTCAACCGTCTTGGCATTGAGAGCGAGCATGCACTCCTCAAGCAAAACAGCTCCCGCCAAAATCATATCGACCCGACGCGATTCCATTCCAGGAATTCGCAGCAATTCAGATCGAGACATTCTACCCATTTCTTGAATGAGTTCATGCAAGCTATCGCGATCAATAAAATTCTTTTTCGTTCGTCGCTTGATAATTTTCAAAAGGGCTTTTGTCGTTCCGCTTGCTCCTAAAAGCCGGGAGCATTTGGGCCAGTTCTCCGAAACCAAGCGAAACAAAAGCGTGCCTCGAATATGTCTTCGCAAAGACTCAATTGGATGAAGCGCTCCTATAGCGGGGCGGACGGGCGGAATGGTCTTCAAAAAAATCTGCTGAAGCCTTGCCGTTCCCAACTCAAAACTCGTGCGCTTTTGCACTTCTCGCCCCGAGCAAACAATCACCTCGGTGCTTCCTCCGCCAATGTCGACCAAAGCCGTGTTACCTCGAATGCCCTTCTCATTGGCAAGTATTCCTCGTGCAATCAGTCGAGCCTCTTCATCACCTGAAATGATACGAACTCGAATACCGCTCTTCTTTTCAATCTCGCGGATGAGCCGATCAGAGTCCTTCGCCTCTCGAAGCGCACTTGTGGCAAACGCAATCACTCTGTGCGCTTTGAAATCTTTGATTGTCTTTCTAAAACTTAAAAAAGCCTCAATACAGATGTTGAGCGAACGCTGATTGAGGCGCCGATGAAGAAAAACCCCCTCACCTAACCGAATCATCAGCTTCTCACGATGCAGGCCAAAGACCTGACCGTCTGGCCCGATCTCATGGACATCAAAACGTACCGAGTTAGTGCCTAAATCTATGATTCCTAGTCTCATAGCCCCGCCAAAAGCCAAGGTAACACGGTCTTGCTTGCTTTGCCAGTTTTGAACAGACTAAGAGTCGCTTATGAGCTCTGAGCTCTTACTCCCAACGCTGCCCTCTCTTTTGTCGTCCCGTCGCGCTCCATTCATTCATCGAGATTTAAGTTGGCTGCAATTCAACGAACGCGTCTTGGCCGAAGCCCGAAGTTCCAGCAACCCCACCCTTGAGCGCCTGAAGTTTTTGGGGATTACCTCGTCGAACCTCGATGAGTTTTTCATGATTCGATTCGCGGCGATGTCGCGCTCGATCCAGCGGCTCAAAGCCTCCGAGGCTCTTGAGAGACGACGATTTTTGCGCCTTCGAACCAATCTTTTGGAAGCTGTTGCTCGATTCATCGCCAAACAGACTGAAACATTTGAGATCTTGTCGGCTGAACTTCAAAAGTCGGGGGTCACAATAGTTCAGAGGTCAAAAGAGGGTGATCAAAGCTTCGAATTGGGCCGCAAGATTTTTCACGAACAGATCCTCCCTCGGCTTTCTCCACCCGAGCCATTTTCTTTCGCGAACGTCACAACATTTGAAAACCTTCAGCTTGCGGTGCTCTTTGGACAAAATCTTGTTTTCAGAATCCCCAAAAACATTTCTTCCGCTTATGTGCACTCAGATCCGGAAACCAACGAAACATGGATCTTTCTGCTCGATGATTTGCTGAGCACGCATTTAGGAGAGTCGTTTCGCTTGAGCGGACTTCCTGGGATGATTCGCCTCACGCGAGACGGAGACATTGGAATGGACTTGATCGAAGAAGATCCGGAGTCGATTCCTGAGTATATTCGAACAAGACTCAAAAGCCGAGAAAGAGGCCGACCCCTTAGGCTCCAGTGGTCAGGGGATGTCTCCGATAAGGCTCTTCATAAACTCTCCCGAATCCTAAAACTCTCGCCGCTCGAAATTTTTCCAGTCCAGTCCTCGCTCTGCCTTCAAGGCTTGGTGAGCATCATCTCTCAGGCCTCAACCCATAAGCCCGCTCTTCGCTATCCTGAGTTTCAAAGCATACTCCCGGGGGCACTTCAGCTATCAAAAGGCAGCAATTCCGAAGTTATTTTTAATGAGCTCGCCCAAAGGGACATTTTGCTCCATCACCCCTATGACTCATTCGATGGTTATGTGAACTTTATTCGAGCAGCTTGCTCTGACCCTCAAGTGCAAATGATCGAGCAGACCGTCTATCGTGTAGACACACTTTCGCCCGTGATTGAGGCGCTTAAACGAGCGGCCTCAGCTAAGCGAGTGCGCGTCGTCATTGAACTTCGCGCTCGCTTTGATGAGCTCAACAACCTGCAGCTGACGGAGGATCTAAGAAATGCAGGCGTTGAGGTGGCTTTTGGATTTGGAAACCTCAAGCTCCACGCAAAGGTCGCACTTGTCTCACGTATTGAGCCAAAGGGAATGAAACTCTACACTCACCTTTCCACGGGCAACTACAATGCCTCTACCGCCAGGCTCTATACAGACCTGGCCATCTTGACGTCCAGTTCGGAGATTGGCGCAGACGCTCGAACTTTTTTCGACTCAGTCTGGGCGCAGAAGGTCCCCTCACATTTCAAGCAGCTTGTTTCAGCACCCCTTCGTTTACATCGCAGGCTTTTGAATCTGATTGAAAATGAAACTCAAGCGGCAGCGAGAGGCGAAAAATCTCGAATCTTTGCGAAGGTCAACGCGCTCGTTGATGAAGCCGTCATCAACAGCTTATACAAAGCTAGCCAGGCAGGAGTTCAAGTGGACTTAGTTGTCAGAGGTGCCTGCTCACTGGTTCCTGGCGTAAAGGGGCTGAGTGAAAATATTCGAGTCATCAGTATCGTCGATCGATACCTCGAGCACTCTCGTATTTATTACTTTGAAAAATCTCGGGCCATGTATCTTTCCAGTGCGGATTGGATGCCTCGCAATTTCTTTTCACGCCTCGAACTCGCGTTTCCCGTTTTGGATCAGCGAATTTTTAGCTACCTTGAGTCTGTTTTGATCCCCGCTTATCTCAGAGACACCGCGAAGGCTCACGAGCTCATGCCCGAAGGTACATGGAAGAAAAGAACAGCGACCTCAATCAAATCAAGCGAACAACTTCATCCTGTTTTTGAGGAGACTAAGAGCATCAAAACGGCCCAAGAGTTCTTCCAGCTTATAGCCAAGAACCGATACAAGGGGACACCACTCAATGCCTGACTTTCGCAAGACGCTCTTTATTGTAAGACATGCGCATAGGGTCGTAACCGATCGTTCGCTCGATAATGGTCTGAGCGAGCGGGGGCACAAACAGGCTGAGGCGGCCGCGCTCTTCATTCACAACATCATCGGGCCCAAACCCGTCGTCATACGATCATCGCCAAGACTTCGCTGCCAGCAGACGCTGAGCCCCCTCGCCAAGATGTGGGCAATCGAAACCGAAGTTGATCCCCTGCTTTGTGAGCAAGAGCAGCATGAAAACGATAAGACTTTTTTGAATCGAATCGAAGAGGCAAAAGCTCGATGGATTCATCACGACCCCGAACGTCTCATTATCTGTTCTCACGGCGATTGGATTCCTGAGTTTTGTCGTCGCACGTTTTCGCAAGACATTTCGCTCGATAAGGGCGGCGTCATTGAAGCCAAGCTTGTGGGCGAAAAACCAGTGATTTTTGAGATCCGGCAAAAACTTGAAACCCCCTGATTGATACTCAAGAAGAATCGCCAAAGCCTCCAAAGTTCGCTAGTCATGAACCATGCCTTTAGCACTTATATTAGGAGCCTCCGGCGGAATTGGTTCAGCGCTCAGCAAGCGTCTCAAGAATGAGGGTTGGAACCTTCACCTTGTGGCAAGAACGGAAGACAAATTGAAAGCTCTCGCTGACGAGCTTGAAGCATCCTTCTCCATTTGTGATGTCACAAAGTCTGATGACGTTGAGAAACTCTTTGAGGAACTCGTCGAGTCACCCGACGCTGTGGCACATTGTGTGGGCTCGATTCTTTTGAAGCCCGCGCATCTCACCAAGGATGATGAATGGGCTCAAACACTCAATCAGAATTTAAACTCTGCCTTTTTTGTCACTCGATCATCTGCAAAACGAATGAAGGAAAAGGGCGGAAGCGTGGTTTTATTTTCATCCGTCGCTTCGCGTATCGGCCTGGTCAATCACGAGGCCATCGCTGCCGCCAAGGCCGGCATTGAAGGGCTCGCCCTGAGTGCCGCTGCGAGCTACGCGAACTTCAAACTAAGATTTAATGTGATTGCCCCCGGCCTTGTGCGCACACCCCTTTCGGCTAGAATCACTCAAAATGAAGCATCTTTGAAAGCATCGGAAGCTCTTCACCCCCTGGGACGCATTGGAGAGCCAGGGGACATCGCGAGTCTTGCCGCTTGGCTCATGTCTCCTGAACAGTCGTGGGTCACTGGCCAAGTGATTGCGGTTGACGGCGGATTAAGCCGCTTGAAGCTGAATCGGGGTTAAGATGCCTGTCTTTGAAAAAATTTCTACGCTTCCTTTTGCGCGAGATGATGTCTTTGCGTGGCACAAACGACCGGGCGCTTTGGCCCGCTTCAGCCCCCCGTGGCAGAAAGTTAAGCTTGTTCGCAAAGTGGGCGGGCTCGAAATTGGATCTGAAGTGGAGTTTCTGATGAAGCTCGGACCCATTTGGAAGACGTGGCTTGCTCGGCATACGGACTATCAAGAGGGCCGACTTTTTCGCGACATTCAAGTGAAAGGCCCCTTTGGAAGCTGGGATCATCAGCATATTTTTGAAGATGCATCCACAGACTGCCGATACATCGACCGAATTGACTATAACGCCCCTCTTTCTCTCAATTTTCTTTCGGGCTCGATCGAAAAGGAACTTAATCGCGCTTTTACCTACCGTCACCAAACGCTTCTCAATGATCTGCGAGCCGCTCAGCAAGCGGCCCTGCCGCCCCAACAACGAATTCTTATCTCTGGCGCAAGCGGCCTTGTTGGTCAGGCACTCTCGGCATTTCTCAGCGTCAGCGGACATCAGGTGTTTAGCCTGACACGAAGACAGCCCTCGTCTTCATCGGAAATCTTTTGGAATCCTGAAAAACGCTTTGAAGATGTTCAAAGCCTCGAAGGTTTTGATGCTGTCATCCACCTCGCAGGAGAAAATATTTCGGGCTCTCGCTGGACGAGTGAAGTTAAAAAGCGGCTGTACTCAAGTCGGATTGATTCAACAAAACACTTAGTTGATGCGCTTTCTCGAACTCGGACAAAACCCAAGACTTTTATTTGTGCATCAGCTGTCGGCTTTTATGGCGATCGTGCTGATGAGGTTCTGACAGAAGAGTCGGCTGCTGGAGAAAACTTTCTGGCAAGCATTTGCAAAGACTGGGAGCAAGAGGCCCGTCGAGCTGAGGATCTCAATATCCGAAGTGTTCAAATGCGAATTGGCGTCGTGCTAACTCCTGCTGGTGGGGCACTCGAGAAGATGCTTCCGCCCTTTCGAGTGGGCCTTGGAGGCAGCTTGGGTTCGGGATCTCAATACATGAGCTGGATCTCCGTTGATGATTTGATTTATTCAATCGTTTTCGCACTGGGCAATTCCTCTCTCTCAGGGCCCGTGAATGCGGTTTCACCCGAAGCCTGCCAGTTTAAGGCGTTTGCTCAAGCGCTCGCGCGAAGCCTTCATCGCCCGCTCGGCCCTTCAGTGCCGGCCTTTGCACTCAAGGCCCTCGCTGGTGAGCTTGCCGAACAGCTTTTGTTGGCCTCCATTCGAGTCAGCCCTCAAAAACTCTTGAAGGCCGGCTTTAATTTTTCACAGCCAGATCTCGATCATGCGCTCAAACATCTTCTAGGAACGACACGATGAATTCATCACAGCGAATCGCAATCATTGGCTCAGGAATTTCAGGCATTTCCTCAGCGCATTTGCTTCAAAAAAAATTTTCCGTAAGTCTCTTTGAAAAAGACTCTCGTCTGGGCGGCCACACAAACACAATCACGTTGTCGAATGGTCCGGACGCGGGAACCCCAGTCGACACCGGCTTTATCGTTTTCAATGATCGAACTTACCCAAACTTCATTCAACTTCTTAACGAATGGGGTGTTTCGAGCCAGGGCAGTGATATGTCGTTTAGTTACTGGGATCGAGAAACGGATTTTTGCTATGCGGGCACCAATCTCAATGGGCTCTTCGCCAAGCGACGTCATTTGTTCTCGGCTCGATACTGGCGCTTTCTCAAAGAAATCACTCTCTTTAACCGTGCGGGCCTCGATGATCTCAACCTAAGGCCTCAAGAGCTCGAAGAGATGACTCTTGCAAGCTATGTAGAAAAACTTGGCTTAAGTATGGATTTTAAGCGCTGGTATCTTTGGCCCATGGCTGCGGCGATTTGGTCTGCATCTAAAGGACTGATTGATCAGTTCCCAGCCTCGACTTTTCTTCACTTCTTTCGAAATCACGGACTCCTCGAGCTCAAGAACAGGCCCCTCTGGCGAACTATCAAGGGGGGTAGCCACTCCTATCTCAAGGCATTTGAGAAATCTTTCTCAGGCCAGATCAATCGGGAAGAGGCTGCTGTTAAAATCATCCGCCACTCACAGAAAATTGAGATTCTGACGAGTCAAAACCGCAGACACTTTTTTGATGCCGCTGTCTTGGCCTGTCATGCGGATGATGCTCTCTCGTTGATTGAGAATCCTTCGAAGCTTGAGAAAAAGTTACTGGGAGCCTGGTCCTACTCCAAGAATCGAACATTTCTTCATACGGATTTAAGTTTCATGCCAAAACGCCGAGCGGCATGGGCTTCATGGAACTATGTTTCGGACACTCAAGAGAGACTTGGAGACTCTGTGACTCTCACCTACGATATGAATCGACTCCAGAACCTCAAAACGAAGCGACGCTACTTTGTAACCCTCAATCCCACTCGCGAGATTCCCAAAGAGCATCTCATCACCGAGATTCTTTATACACATCCTCAGTACACTCTCGAGGCTCTGCAGTCTCAAAAGCAGCTTCCTGGGATTCAAGGCACTGATCGTCTCTACTTTGCAGGAGCTCACTTTGGATTCGGCTTCCATGAGGATGGGGCAAAGTCTGGATTTGAAGTGGCCAGACTCCTTGGGGCTTTGGCGAGATGAACGCCATCTACGAGGGAAATGTTTTTCATTCCCGCGTTGGAAGTGTGAGCCATTCATTTAAGTACCCCATTTATTTTTATCGATTGGATGTGGATCAGCTCTCGTCGCTAAGCAAGAGAGTTCGGCCCTTTTCGCACAATGCATGGAATGTGGTTTCTATTTTCGATCGAGATTACTTGGATCGATCCTCTTTGCCTCTACGGACGAAAGTTGAAAATTGGCTCGAGAAATCAGGCAGCTCGTTGAAGCCCAATCGAATTGAACTAGTTAGTTCCGCAAGGTTTTTTGGATACGTTTTCAATCCCGTCAGTTTTTTTTATTGTTACGATCAGGCTGACCGCCTCACAGCGATTCTAGCAGAGGTCAGCAATACATTTGGGGAGCGGCATCTCTATGTTGCCACTGACCTTAAACCCTCTGAAAAGGGTGAGTTTGATCCCTCATTTAAGAAGCTGTTTCATGTTTCACCGTTTTATGCGCGAGACGGTGAGTATCGATTCCGATTCACTCACCCCGGTCAAGACTACTTCATGCGAATCGATCTTTATCGAGATAATCAGCTCGCTCTCAGGGGGCAAATGAACGGAAAAGCCCTTGATTTCAGCAGCCGAGAGATCCTTCGGACCCTGGCTCGATATCCCTTGACCGCCGCACTGACAATGCCAAGAATCCTGTGGCAAGCTGCGAAACTATATTTTGGAAAGAAGTTGCCCGTGTATACAAAGCCAAATCCCCAAGGTGATTGGACCCATCGAGTTAAACCGGCGAATTTTATTCAGCGCTTATGTCAGAAAGCTGTCCTCAACTTTCTGAAAGGCCTAAAGAGCGATGGGCTGATCTTAAAAATGCCCGAGGGTGACGAGCTCAAGTTTGGCTCGGCAACATGCGCCGATCCCGCAATTTTGAATGTTCATAGCTTTGAGTTTTTCAAACGAGCAGCACTCGCTGGAGATATAGGTCTTGGCGAGTCTTTTACTTTGGCCGAGTGGACGAGTCCCAACCCCGTTCGAGTCCTTCAGTTCTTTATTCGCAATTGGGAGAACAAAACAGATCAGGCACTTCCGTGGGCGGCATTAGGTCGAAAGCTCAACCGGTGGAGACACCTCAGCCGAGCGAACACTCTCACCAACAGCCCCAAGAACATCATGGATCACTATGATCTCTCAAACGACTTCTTTGCTCTGTTTCTAGATCCGAGCATGACTTATTCTAGCGGGATCTACAGCTCGCCTGTAACGACCTTGAAAGAGGCTCAGCAAGCCAAGCTCGATCGAATGATTTCCTTGGCGCAAATTGGCCCCGATGATCATGTGCTTGAGATCGGATGCGGCTGGGGCGGATTTGCCATTCGAGCAGCAACGACGACTGGCTGTCGAGTGACGGGAATCACGCTTTCCCCTTCCCAGCTTGCAGAGGCTCAGAAACGAGTGAAGGCCGCGGGGCTTGAAAAGCAGATCGAACTTAAACTCATCGACTACCGCAAGATGAGTGGCCAGTTTGATAAAATTGTTTCTATTGAGATGCTCGAAGCCGTCGGTCACGAGCACTTTGAGTCTTATTTTTCCTCAATCGATCGTTTGCTCAAAAAAGATGGAATCGTGGCTCTTCAAGGCATTACGATTCCAGACCATCGATACGCTTCCTACTTGCAAGGCGTTGATTGGATTCAAAAGCACATCTTCCCGGGTGGTGAGATTGCGTCCGTCTCGGGCCTTTCCACATCCATGGCTCGCTCCTCAAAATTAACTATCGAGAAGCTCGACAGCTTTCCGCTCGACTACGCTCAAACCTTGAGAGATTGGCGAAAGATTTTTCACGAGCGAATCGATG
The DNA here is from genome assembly GCA_040381435.1 of Bacteriovoracaceae bacterium. Classification (GTDB taxonomy): domain Bacteria; phylum Bdellovibrionota; class UBA2394; order UBA2394; family UBA2394; genus JBEIHI01. The sequence continues at coordinate 9,613 of JBEIHI010000003.1, forward strand.
AGGTTCGAAAACTTGGCTTTGGTGACGACTTCATTCGAACCTGGGATTACTATTTTTGCTACTGTGAGGCTGGCTTTAATGAGCGAGTCATTTCTGTCATTCAACTTCAGCTTTCCCGCCCGCATAACAACAAACTCAAAAGATATTGAAAGGGAGATCTGTGGCGAGCCGCAAGCGACCTGTCATTAAGCCCAAAAGCGAGAGAAACCATGAGTATGACTGGCTCGGCAGCATTCCATTCTTGTCGGTTCATGCCGTCGCACTCGGCGTGTTTTTTGTCTCTTTTTCTTGGTGGGCGGTTCTGCTGTGCGCGGCCCTAATCGTAGTGCGCACCTTTGGGATCACCGGAGGCTATCACCGCTATTTCTCTCATAAAGCTTTCAAAACATCGCGACCGGTTCAGTTTGCGTTGGCCTTTTTGGGCAATTCATCCGCCCAAATGGGTCCTCTCTGGTTGGCTGCATATCATCGTCACAACCACAGTTCTTCCTATACATCAGAGGATTTTCATTCACCAATTCATGACTGATTCTTTTGGTCCCATATGGGATGGATCATCTCAGCCAAGTACATGAAAACGGAAATGCATTTGATCGAAGACTTTGCCCGCTTCCCGGAGCTGCGATTTCTTGATCGCTACCATTGGTTTGCCCCTTTATGCCTGGCTGTTGCCGTCTTTATGCTAGGACACATTTGCTCTGTGCTTTGGCCCTCGTCTCAGATCACGAGTTGGCAGTTTTTGTTCTGGGGATTTTTCTTAAGCACTGCCCTTCTCTACCACCTTACCTTTTCGATCAACTCGGTGGTTCATCTCTTTGGGACGCGACGCTTTGAGACGTCCGATGACTCGCGCAACAATCCGGCGCTTGGACTTTTGACTCTTGGTGAAGGCTGGCACAACAATCACCATCGATATCCTCAGGCGGCTCGTAACGGATTTTACTGGTGGGAGATTGATCCGACCTTTTACGTCCTTAAGATTATGGAAAAGATGAAACTCGTTTGGTCTTTGCAGCCCGTGCCCGATCACGTCTACCAAGAGGCCGAGCGCAAGAAGCTTGCGGCGTAGATTCTATGAGCGCTGTTATTGTTTGGCTTCGACGAGACTTACGACTTTCAGATAACGCCGCCCTGACGGCCGCTGCCGAAATGGGCTTGCCCGTGATTCCCGTTTTCATTTGGGCTCCCTCTGAGGAGGCGCCTTGGCAGCCTGGTGCGGCGAGCCAGTGGTGGCTTCATCAATCACTGCAATCCTTGAGTGAAAGTTTTCGGTCTGAGGACAGTAAGCTTGTTATCCGAAGCGGACGATCACTCGATCAACTGTTAGAGATTGTCAAAAAGACAAATGCGACGCACGTCTTTTGGAATCGTCTTTATGATCCCAAAACAAAAGAGCGCGATGAAAGCGTTAAAACGGAATTGAAGAAGCGAGGCATTGAAGCCAAGTCATTTAACTCCTCACTTCTTTATGAGCCTTGGACTATTGAAACTGGCCAAAAGAAGCCCTTTCAAGTTTTCACTCCCTACTCTCGAAAATGTTTGGTGGAAGCACCCTCAACCCCCATTTCCAAACCCAAAAAGATCCAAGCCCCTAAGCAGTGGCCTCCAAGCGAATCTATCGACAGCCTCGAGCTCCTCCCTGCGAAGATCCGTTGGGACAAGAAGATCGCTACTCACTGGACGCCTGGTGAAGCTCAAGCGAGTAAGCACCTCAGTGCGTTCTTAAAGAGCGCTGTTGAGAACTATTCTGAGGGTCGAGATACTCCTTCCGTTTTAGGCACATCACGCCTTTCTCCTTATCTTCATTTTGGGGAGATCGGGCCTCGACAGGTTTGGCAAAAAACAACCGAGGCGCAAAAAGCGATCACGGGGTCGGCAGGAAAGGCCTCTTCTCAGAAGTTTCTCATGGAGATCATCTGGCGTGAGTTTGCTCACCACGTGCTCTTTCATTTCCCCTTCACTGCTGATGAGCCGCTTCGGGGTGATTTTAAGAAGTTTCCATGGAAGCATCACGCAAAGTCCTATCGAGCGTGGTGTCAGGGGGAAACGGGATATCCCATTGTTGATGCTGGAATGCGCCAGCTCTGGGAGACGGGCTGGATGCATAACCGAGTACGAATGATCGTGGCCTCGCTTCTCACCAAGCACCTCCTCATGTCTTGGAAAGATGGCGCTCAATGGTTTTGGGACACGCTCGTTGATGCGGACCTTGCTGCCAACTCACTCGGCTGGCAGTGGGCAGGGGGATGCGGCGCCGATGCAGCACCCTACTTCAGAATCTTTAACCCCGTTCTTCAAGGCGAGAAGTTCGATCCCGAAGGTCTCTATGTCAAACACTGGGTTCCTGAACTCAAGAGCGTTCCCAGCTCCCACATTCATCGGCCCTGGGAGTGGAGCGCACAAAAGATTTCCTACCCCAAACCCGTCATCGAACTCGGCGAGGGCAGGGACCGAGCGCTCACTGCATTTAAGGAGTACAAAAAGTGAGCATTGAACTCGTGATTGCACTTCATCTTGCCGCAACGCTGTTCATGACAGGGGTGATTTGGTTTGTTCAAGTGGTTCACTACCCTCTTTTTGCTCTTGTAGCTCCTGAGGCCTACCCCACTTATGAGCGGCAACATCAACGCCTCACCACTTTTGTCGTCGCTCCCGCGATGCTCATCGAGTTATTTTCAGGCGCTTGGATCGCCTATTCGATTCCTGCCTATCGAAATGATCCTCTATTCGGAATCGCAGGCGCACTACTGATTGTGATTTGGCTCTCAACCGTCTTTTTGCAAGTGCCGTGTCACCAAAGACTCGCCGAGAAATTTACACCGGAAATTCACCGCCGCCTTGTCCTGTCCAACTGGGCTCGCACGATTGCCTGGACGTTTCGAAGTGCTGCCGTTGTTTTGCTGATTTTCTATCTCTAGTTTTTACGGAAGATCGACTCGATGATCTGAAATCGATAGTCGAAAATTTCAGCCACATCCTTTTCGACAAAAGCCCCGGCAACAAGATCGCCAAGCTTTCCAAAGGGAAGACGATATCGAACAACATCAGTCATTTCTGTTCCCCCGTCTTTTTCGACGAAGGTGTGAGTATGATGCCAGAGGCGATAAGGCCCCTTCATTTGAAAGTCGACGAAGCTTTTGTTCTGATCCCACTCAACAATTTCTGTTGTCCAGTGGACGGGAAAGCCATGGACTTTGAGGCGATACTTAAAGACACAGCCCCTCTCAATGCGAGGATGAGACTGATAGGTGATGCGGAAATTGAGCCAAGGGGGAGTGATGCGCTCTAAATTCTTAGCGTCGGCAAAGAATGGAAAAACCTCCGAGACCGGGCTCGGCAGCCACTGTACACGCTTTAAAACTCTCTCCTTAGCCTTCAGCATCTTCTAACTCCTTGAAACCAAGCCTCTAATCCAGTATCAGAGAGGAAGATACAGGATTTGGGGGTCAGCATGAATATCTTAAGCGTCAAATTTACTGATCAATCTGCACCCAAGGATTTTGTCGAGTCTCTTCGGACAACAGGATTTGGAGTCGTTTCCGATCACGGCATCACAAAGGAATTGATTGAGAAGGTCTACCGCGAGTGGGCGGACTTCTTCGCAGGCTCAGCAAAGCATTCTTATTTATTTAATCCCGAAACGCAGGCGGGCTATTTCCCCTTTCGATCTGAAAACGCCAAGGACTCTCCCATCAAAGATCTCAAAGAATTCTATCATATCTACCCCGGCTTCTCGCTTCCTTCGACACTTTCCCCTGCTACGCAGGAGCTTTACTCAAGCTTGATGCAAGTGGGTAGCTCGCTCCTTCGATGGCTCGATGAAAATTCGCCAAGTGAAGTCCGAAGTCTGTTTTCTATGCCGCTTGCACAAATGATTGAGAGATCTGAGAAGAATCTTTTTCGAATCATTCACTACCCCCCACTCGTTGGAAACGAAGAGGCGGGCGCAATTCGTGCCGCAGCTCATGAGGACATCAACCTAATCACACTTCTTCCCGCTTCAACTGAGATGGGCCTTGAGGTGAAGGGCTCAAAGGGAGAGTGGATCGCTGTTCCTGGAGGCTTTGGAGATTTGGTGATCAATGTCGGAGATATGTTACAGGAAGCCAGTGGCGGGTTTTTCAAATCAACTACGCATCGGGTGGTGAACCCCAAGGGAGAAGCTGCTAAGCGCCCTCGATACTCGATGCCACTCTTCATTCATCCGAGACCGGAAGTTCGTCTTTCCAAGCAGCACACAGCCGACTCATACCTCAATGAGCGTCTCAAAGAGCTTGGGTTGAAGTCTTAACTAAGATTCACCGCTGCCGTAGGCTTTGTGCCCGAGAGCAAGAAACTCAGCGCGAGTTGAAGCTTCCTTGAATTGACCAAGCAAACAGGATGTCATCATGAGTCCTGGCGTCTTCACACCCCGCATCGACATGCACGTATGCTTGGCTCTAACGATAACACCCACACCCAGCGGATCGAGATGCTCCATCATCGCCTGCGCAATTTGCTCTGTCATACGCTCTTGAACCTGGAGGCGGCGGGCAAAGCAGTGCACGAGTCTTCCGATTTTTGACAGCCCCACAATTCGATCCTTTGGAAGGTATCCCACCGTACAGTGCCCTTGAAACGGCAGGAGGTGGTGCTCACACAAGCTCCAAAACTCCATGTCACGGACAACGATCATCTCATCGCAACGATCCGAAAATGTTGTTGAAAGAATGGCGCGGGGATCATCCTGATAACCGGCAGTCATTTCTTTAAAGGCTTTTACGACTCGATGAGGGGTTTTCTTTAAGCCCTCACGATCGGGATTCTCCCCCATGCTTTGCAACAAAACTCGAATAGCCGCTTCAGCCTCGATTTGACGTCCGTCCATAGTGCGGCCAGTTCTGCCACCACCCCCCAAATTGTCAAGCCTGCTCAAAGGACGCGGGCTAAGATCCCCTTTAAATAGGCAGATTCAGGACACGATGTTGATATGGGGTGATCGGGAGATGCTCCCACTTGATCCAAAATCTGAACGTCTCGCTTGGCCCTACGTGCCGCGGAAGCAAGCATGGAGAAAAACTCATCACGGGAGATCTGACCTGAACACGAAAATGTAAAGTAGCATCCTCCCGGCTCAACAAGCTTTAAGGCCTCTTCATTAATGCGGAAGTACTTGCGAAGCGCATTGTTCTTAAACTTACGACTCGTCGCAAGCTTCGGAGGATCAACGATGACCAAATCAAACCGATCTTTTTGGTGAGATCGCATGAACTCAAAAACATCTTCACAAAAGAACTCTACTTGCGAGTAGCCATTAAGATTCGCTGACTGTCTCGCCAACTCAATCGCCGGCTCTGATGAATCCACCGCCCAGACTTTCTCAGCTCCAGCTCGAGCGCTCGCCAGGGAAAATCCACCTGAATAAGAAAACAAATCCAGAACTCTCCGGCCTTTGGCCAACTCCATGATACGAGCTCGATTCAGTTTTTGATCGAGATAAAAGCCGGTTTTCTGACCGCTTCGAAGCGAAATCATATGCTGACTGCCATTTTCGAGAATCGCAAAATCCGTCTCTGGAAGAACTCCTACAATCTGATCGTCTTGCTCCAGGCCTTCTTGCTTGGCGACTGAGCGATCACAGCGAACCAACATCCCTTTAGCGGCCGTCAACTCTTGCAGAACCTCGAGAATGGTTGCCTTTTTGGTAAAAAGCGCCGCGCTCGAAAAGTTGACACTTAAAAAATCTCCGAACCGATCAACAGTAAGGCCCGACAAGAAATCAGCTTCACTAAACACCAGTCGAATAGACTCCCCAGGACCAAACGCCAAAATCTTTTTTCGCAAGTCTAAGGCGCGCGAAAGCTGTCGCTTCCAAAAACTCTGATCCAACCGCTGAGACTCATCCCATGAATAAACACGAGTACAGATTTGACTGGTGGGGTTGAACAATCCGTATCCCAAAAAGGTTGCGTCTTCAGCTTTGTAAATCGCGACTTCATCACCAAGGGTCGGCTTGCCCTCAATGCGCTCGATCGCACTTGAAAACAACCACGGATGTCGACCGATCGTGGGACCAGCTTTACCTCTTTTTAGGAAGATCTGCGAAATCATGGGCGGCACATTCGATCTTCCAGGGGGCCTCTGGCAAGTGTAAAAGGGTAGATATGATTGAGTGGATCACCGTCAAATCAAAGGCTCTAAAGGGCTTCCCTGTGGAGGACAGCACGTCGCGGGAGCTGCCCGTCTATTTGCCCCCCAACTACAACCCCAAGAGAAGGGCCCCTTACCCCGTCGCCCTGATTCTGTCCGGATGGGGCTCAAAGAGCTCGGGCCTGATTGCCGATGATTCGGCCTTTGGCCTCTCTCTGCCTAAGCGGCTCGACCAAGCCATCACTGAGAAGAGACTTCCAGAGTGCATCGTCGCCTTTCCAGACGGCTCCACTCGTTATGGGGGAAGTCAGTACATTAACTCTCCATCCTTTGGATACTACTCAGACTACATTTGCGATGAGATCTGCGAGTCGATCGACTCTCAGTTTCATACCTACGCTGATGCAAACTTCCGCGCTATCTTGGGCCACTCAAGCGGTGGATTTGGCGCTTTGATTAATGCTGTCCTTCGACCCGATCGCTTTTTGTTTGTGGGAAGCTCTGCCGGAGACACCTTTTTTGAAATGTCTCTTCTGCCTGTGGTTAAACATGCCGTCGATGAAGTTGAAAAAAGTGGAAGCGTTGAAAGATTCATTGATGATTTTTTAAACCATCCGAATCCCAAGTCACTCCCCCGCTCCAAAGGAGAGACCATGATGCTGCTGAGTTTGGCTGGCAGCTACGCACCGGGTCCAATCGCACCACTTTACGGCGAGCTCTTCTTTGATCTCAAGACGGGAAAGCTCAATCAGGAGATTTGGGAGCGATATCTTAGCTGGGATCCACTTCATTTTTTTCCGCGACATGCTGAGGCGGCTTCAAAGATTCGCTACATCTATCTCGACGCCGGAAAGCAGGATGAATACGGCTTACAACTGGGGCATCGTCAACTTTCGTCTGTCCTGACCCAACTACAAATCCCTCACAGTCTCGATGAGTTTTCGGGAGGTCACAGCGGACAAACCTGGCGATATGAGACGCGCCTCAAAAACATTTTTGATCGAATGCTTTCCCTAGAATGATTCCAGGACAAGCCTGTAGCGAAACGGAAACAAAAGTTTTGAATCATCGCCGGGGCTAGAGCTCTTGACCGAAAGAGCGCGAAGGTGATCTGAGGCAGGTAGAAGTTTGATATCAACAATCCACGGCCCTGTAGAAGATACTGCCTCTCCATAAGGAGAGTCCTTGAAAGCATCGATCAGTAGCTTTTGAGCTTCAGAATCTTGATTGACTCGTTTCATGGCCGCAAGCCCATCTTCAACCGAAGTGAGAGCAAAAAAAGCATCGGAGCGGGTATCCCAAAGAAGCGAATCAAAAAACATCGGGTCATCTTCCACTCGACCTGTCGCTCGTCTCACATCACCTGGCAAATCAAGTTGTGGCATCTGAGCTAGCTTTTGAAGTCGATCGTTGAGGAGGTCCACAAGATTGGGATCATTGATCTCCCACTCAATCGTTTCCCCGGAAACTGCTCGCTCATTTAAGTGCTTTAAGACCGCCGAAAAAAGGTTGAGGTCCTGCATCGCCTCCGCCTCACCGCGCGGAAGCTGAAGTTTCAAATCAAAATGGCTCTCTTGAGGGTTCTCAAAAGATAACTGGATTCGAGCGGGCTTATCCGATTCGAAATTGAAATCAATCGTAGGTGCTAGCGTCTGAATGTTTACCTTCCACTGCGCTTTGTAGATCCGCCCCGTATCTGCACCAATAATCTCTAAGTAGCTGGTTTCGACGGACGCACTTTCAACAAGAGTCTTTGCCGGCTTTCCCTGAAAGCGCACCAAAGTCTCTCGGCAGGAGGAATTCAGATTCCAGGCACAAAGCAGTGAAGGAGCGAAAAAACTAAAGATGAAAATCCAATGATGTCGCCGCAAAGCAATCTCCCTCCCTTGAACACTTCTGTCTTACAAAAGGAGGGCCGCCTTGGAAAGTATTTATGAAACGTCAGGCTCTGGCTTAGGTCGAACACCCCATTGCTTAAGCATTTCAAGCTCTTCCGCCGTTGAGTGAACTTTTTTGTATTTCACGCCTCGCCGCCCCTGTACTCGCGCCTGACAGGCGGGCCAGGTTTCATCTCGAAAAATCCCCCCGTCAACGACGGACAGATAATAGGGCTTTCCGCGTGGCTTCGCGGCAACAGCTATTTGAGGAACCTCGAACGACACTGTGTAAGAGGATCGATCCCCCCGGAAAAGAATCGGCATCTCTCCAGCGGAGAAGGCCTGCGCAATCACATCGCAGCGCTCATTTCCATCAATTCCAGAATGCCCCGCCACATATTGAAAGCGAAGGGGCGCGCCCCGCTTTTCGATCTCCGTTTTAAGACGATCGAGTTCCATCCAAAGATCTTTGTTCTTCACAGGATCTCCGCCTCCGTTGATCCAGCCCTTTCGAATCCAGCCATGAATCCACTTAGTCAGACCCTCAATCATGTATTTGGAATCACTGTAGACAATCAAATCCGAGATCTTTGATGGGACCGCCTCAACAAAGCGCAGCGCCTCAATCACCGCTGTCATTTCCATCCGATTGTTGGTGGTCGCATCTTGCCGCCCTCCGAACTCCCTCACTTCGGTGTCTCCCAACGCGACGATGGCCCCCCAACCACCCGGCCCAGGATTTCCCGAACATGCGCCGTCTGTGAACACAATCACTTTCATCGGCGAAAGCTCCTTTCAATCTCGCGCTTCGCCTGCTTCTTTTTCAAATCCTCTCTCTTATCAAAACTCTTCTTCCCCTTTGCAAGCCCCAGCAGCACCTTGATTCGCCGGTTCTTCACATACATCTTGAGTGGTACCAATGTTTGGCCCGCCTGAAGTTGCCCGATGAGTTTATTGAGCTCCGTACGATTCAGCAGGAGCTTTCGAGTGCGAAGGGGTGGGTGATTGGTCCGATTGCCGTGAGAGTACTCCGCGATATGAGCATTCTGAAGAAATAGCTCCCCACCTCGAAAAGCAGCATAGGCATCGTTGATATTGATCTTGCCCGTGCGACACGATTTGACCTCGGTCCCGGAAAGCACAATTCCAGCCTCAAAAGTCTCTTCAATGAAGTAATTGAAACCGGCTTTTCGATTTTCAGCGAGTGGCTTGCTCATGAGCTAAATCTCCAAAAAATCGAGGCCATAAATCTACGGGGATCTCCTCGGCTCTCACCGTATCGGAAAGCCCCAGTTTTCGCAAAGATTCAGCGACTCGCTCAGGATCAAATCGTGAACGAAGCGAGTTTTTAAGCATCTTTCTTTTGTGAAGAAAGCATGAGTGGACGAATTTTAGAAAAGCACGATCCACCGCAGGAGCGTCGACTCGCCTCACCGCTCGAACCACTTTGGAGTCGACCTTTGGCGCAGGACGAAATGCTGAGGGCGGCACCAGAAACAACGACTCAAGCTCATAAAACGTCTGAACCAAAACACTCAGAGATCCAAAGTCACTTGTCCGAGGCTTGGCACACAGACGGTCGACGACCTCTTTTTGAAGCATAAATACAAAATGTTTAATCTGTGGCATTTGTTCAACAACCCTAAGTACCATTTTGGTACCGGACTCGTAGGGTAGATTCCCTATCAGGCTAAAATTCTCGACGGGCTTTCCGCCTAACTGAAAATCCCAATGGACGAAATCGCCCTCAATCAAATGAATCTTTGCCTTATCTCGATAAAGATCTGCCATTTTGGGATCTTTTTCAAAAACCCAAAACTCATCGTATTTCCTCTCAAGGTGCGATGTGATGGCGCCTCGTCCCGGGCCAATCTCACCAAACATTCCCTCCGGCCTAAATGCATCGCAAATTCTTTGCTGAACCTGTGTATCCACCAGGAAATTCTGGCCAAGGAACGTTCGACTCATCGCTTAGGCCTCGCCGTTGCGCCCACATCGGCCAAAAGACTTGAAAAATCACCTTTGAGAATCTTGCGATAGGCCAAGACCCCGATCATCGCTGCATTGTCTGTGCAAAGCTCTGGCCTTGGCGCACACCAGCGCTCGATCCGTCCAGATTTTTCCCAATCGCTAAGTCGCAATCGAAGCTCTGAGTTGCGTGCCACTCCGCCTACTACAACGAGTCTCTTGAGGCCTGAGGTCTTTAAAGCCAAATCAATCTTATCGAGCAAATGGTCTAGGAGCGCTCTTTGATAGGACGCAGCTGCGTTGGCCTTATGGAGCTTATCCTTTTCACGATCAACCAGTCGCTTGAAATCGGACTTAAGCCCGCTAAACGAAAATGCCACGCCTTCAACTTTGACATGGCCTAGAGTATAGGCCTTGGGATCTCCGGACCGTGCGAGCTCATCCAGATGAGGGCCGCCCGGAAAAGGAAGGCCGATAAGTTTTGCGCCCTTATCAAAAGCCTCCCCAAGCGCATCATCGAGAGCAACGCCCAAGACCTCGAAGGAATCATAAGAGTCCACTCGATAAAGACTTGTATGTCCTCCGGAAACTACAGCCGCAAGAAACGGAAAGTCTGGAGAGGAATCTAAAAAGGCCGACATCAAATGTCCTTCAATATGATGACAAGAAAGCAGGGGTTTTTGAAAAAGCATCGAGAGAGTTTTTGCCGCAGTATGACCAATCAACAAACAGCCGATGAGTCCGGGCCGAGCGGTCGCCGCAAAATAATCAACCTGAGACAGTTCAATTTTGGCCTCACTGAGAACTTTTGTAAGGCACGGCAGCAGGTTTTTCAAATGGGAGCGAGAAGCCAACTCAGGGACAACTCCACCGAATCGCTGATGAACCTCTTCCTGCGACTGAACAGCCATGCTTACCAAACGAGGCACAGCACCCTCTCCATTAGATCGCATGAGAGCCACCGACGTGTCGTCACACGAAGACTCAAAACTTAAAATGTTTAGTTCTTTCGGCATTGAGCATCGCGGACTTTAGAGTAGGCCGCGGCTTCTTTTTCCATCCCCAATTCCGCTAAGCACTTCACCTGATTCGTCATCGCTTCACATCGCATATCAGATTTGGGGTGGTTATCAATGAGGTCCTGAAATTTCGCAGCCGCGCTCTTATACATCTTGCGCGCCATATAGCCCTCACCCAGCCAAAACAGGGCGTTGTCGGACAGGCTGTGCTTGGGGTGCTTGCTTAAAAAGGCCGTAAAGGCAGCCTCGGCCTTATCAAAATCCCCGTCCTGATAGAGCTTGAGGGCTTCATTATACTGACGCTCGACATCCGAAAGCTCACCCTCCGCCGGCACACCACCCGCTGCCGTGGCTGATTGATTTTTTACAGCCTGATTGAGCTCTCGCTGGGTCGTCTCCGCCTTCATGCCCAAATCGCGAACCTGCGCATTGAGGTTTTTGTTCTCAAACTCCAGCGCATCGACCTTACCAGTCAAAACCGTCAACTCATTGCGAAGGGCCGCAACTTGAGTTCTCATATCGGCCAATCGCTGAGCATCCAAAAGGTCACGATCTGAACCAATCGGCATTCCGGACTTTTGCTCAAGGAGAGCGGTTCGCTTTTGCAAATCTGAAAGACGATCATCAACATCGTCTAGTCGAGCTGCACAACCAAATTGAAGAGAGATTAAAACTATGGAATTCAAAAATAAAAAAGCCCGCATAAGTTTCATGCTAACCTATGCGGGCCTTTAAGGAAATTTCTAAAGATTACTTGGCCAGAATAACAAACTCAGCCCGTCGATTTTTGCGATAGGCTTGCTCATTTTGAGCTGAATCGAGAGGTCTTTCTTCACCCCAGCTCTTCATCTCCAAACGATTTCGAGCAACGCCCAGGGATACCAAGTGATCCATAGTGGTTCGGGATCGTCTTTCGCCCAAAGCAATATTGTATTCGTTGGTTCCTCGATCGTCGCAGTGACCTTCAACCAAAACTCGCATGCTTGAATTCGACTTTATTGAGGTCGCATTGTCTTTCAGTGTATCGGCCGCAGCTCCCGTGATCACTGATTGATCAAACGGAAAATAAATTCGCTTCAACGTGCCGAAACCAATTCCAGCATCATAGGATCCATCACCATCTTTATCCCATGAACCACCAGATCCATCTTTAGCCGCACAACCGGCAATCAATAAGCCCATTCCTACAATCATGAGGGGGGCAGAGAGTGTTCTAAAAAAATTCATAATCTTTTCCTTTCCCTAAAATAAGAGCCTTTAAGCCAGCTCACTATAGATAAGGTTAAAGAAACAGGTCCAGGCTTGTCAAAATAGACTTTAAAATTCGATGGCTTAGCGCCCCACCAAAGGCAGATGAAGGCCATGGCTGCCAGGAGGGCAGCACTCAAAACTGGCGAGACCCGAACCTGGGGAAGATTCATACTGAGGAATCGGAGGAAGCCAAAGATGTTTGAGATCATCTGCTCACAAAAGGCAGGTAAGCCCAAGTGAACCAACGGGAAAAAACTGAGCGGGATAAGAGCACTAAAGAGAGGGCCCGCCAGAAGGCCGTTGACAACAACGCTGAACAAAGTTGTCGGTAAGCCCAAAAAACTACAGGTGAAAACCGCAGCCAGACTCGTTAGAACCACACTCCCCGTCTGCAAAATGAACCAGGACGTCACAAAGCTTAGCGCATAACTCACGTCAAAGATCGCCAGGGGGTCAACGAGGGCGAGCACAATTCCTGCGAGTGCGAGAGCTCCGACCCCCCTAAGTCGCAACCCCAAAGGAGTGAGGAAGCCGATGGCCTGAGTCAAAACCCAGACCCACCACGCCCGAGCGACCGAAACATCAAACCCCAGAAGCAATGAGTAGAAACTGATCAGCGAAAACAATGCGCCTCGATGAAGCCAGAGAGCTGTTCGAGATGGCTTAAACGTCCATCGAAACAAGGCACCCAAAACTCGCCTCACAATCTCAGCTGAGATCGTCAGATGCATCCCACTGGCTACCAAAAGATGGGAAAGTCCCAACCCATTCATTGTCTTCCAAAGAGACCCCGACAACTCACTGCCATCCCCAATCAAAAACGCTCGGCGCAAACCAGATTGCAGGGGCCACTCGTTTGAAAGCTCATGGGAGATCTTCTCTCTCCAACCGTAGAGACTCCATTGTTGGAACCTCATTTCGAATCCCTGATCCGCGGGCTTCAAAGACCAAGAGAAATCCTGCTTGGGAATGATTCGACCATATCCCCAAAAGCCCTCTCCCGCTGGACAGGGTCGAGCGAGCCGTATCTCTGAGGTCATGGAGCTCGGGCTCATTAAAACAGCACGCTTGAAATCCCCACACCGAGCAACGAAGAAGCTCGGCTCATAGCTGAGTCTCTGAATCTCATCCCACTTTCGCTCAAAAGCAATCAACGCAAACAAAACACCGAACCCAAACCCAAAGAACGCCCATCGGCCGCGCATCCAGGCTCCCAGTAGCAAAAGCCAAAGCCATGATAGTCCATCAGACCAAAACGCAAGAATTCCCCCAACGATCGAAATCCAAATGACCAAAAGCGATAACACGATCGCTCATGAGAGCAAGATCGGATCCCAAAGAGCACTCAAACTCACTGCAACCGGCGAGGCTCCGTCGAGCCGGAGAATCTTCCGGACCCTTCAGACCAAGAAGAAACTGAGAACGAACCAAGCTTCAATCCAAAGGTGAAGGATGAACGCTGGCCAAACGCTTTGAGTGCGATGAGTCATCCAGCAAAGAATACTTGAGAGCACGCCAACACCGACGATCTCCTCCATCGGCTTCCTCAAATGCACAAGCACTTCTCCCACAACGATCATACTTGCTCGAAGCCATGGTCGAGATTTCGAAAACTTCCGATGCCCCATAAACAAAAAGGATCGAAAGAAGAACTCCAGAAGAATGGTAGAAACAAGCACGAAGGATCCAAGGTCTCGGAGCCTCTCGAAATGAGAATGCTCGTCAGAGAAAATTTTCCCATAATAGGAGCTCGATCCTGACATTTTCATACCAATCAGGATCAATGCCGGCGCAACCAGAACTGCGATAGAAAAAATAAATGAGATTTTTCGCAGATTCTGAGGCCTGCCGAAACCTAAATCGCCCCACTTGATTCCAAGCGGCCAATAGCAAAGCAACAAGGGCAGGAGCCCAAGAAACACGACGGAGCCGATCCGAATGAGGCCGATTTGACCCATCGAATTCGACATCCAGATTTGCGCTGCAATGAGCGATACTGCAAAAGCCCAGTGCAAAGCTCCCCTCGACTGAAGGATGGCTCTCACGGAATCATCACCTGCGCCTGCATAAAATACACAAGACCCCAGTTGCCGGAGCCCACTGCCACCGTATACGGTGCGATTCGGCCAAAGAATATATCAAAGCCCAATCTCAGGCGCAGTCGTGCATCTCCAAGAAGTTTGAATTCAGGTCCCGCACAGGTTTTCAACATCCAACCTAAAGAATATTGATCGGTCTGATCCATGCTCTCTCCATCCACCACATAAGCATCTTTTTTCATGATCCAACCCAAATGACCGCCAAGCCCTGCGCTCCAAAAAATTCCGGAAGGAACGGATCGATACGCTCTAAAGGGGACGGTCTCCTCTAACATGAAGACACCTTGGGCAAGAAAGATGCTGCTATTCGTGGCGAACTCGGGAGAAAAAACCAACTTAAGACCTTCAATCTCTCCCCAGGAAAACTCATTGATCTCAAATGGCGCGCCGATTTGAAGAAATCGCCGACGAAGTTGAGAGGTTTCTTCTCCTTCTGTTGCCGATTCAAATGTGAGCGGGATGGGTGTTATTCCAAACCCTACAAAAGGATCGGGCCCCTTCACATCAGAAATGAGCACGAAAAGACTGAGGAGAGTCAGCATTCCGTTTCATGGTGAAATGATACCCCCAGCAAGTCAAAGAAGTTTCTGAAGTGCTTCCAGCGTCTTACCCTTAACGATCTTCGCCAAATCCTGGATAGGTGCAGACAAAATGCCGTCGACAGATCCAAACTCCCTTAGCAACTTCAACTTCAACTTCTCCGTCATCCCAGGAAGCTCATCGAGAACAGATATTGTCATGCGATCTTTTCGCAGCCGGTGATAAGAAATCGCAAACCGATGCGCTTCATCACGCAAATAGCGAAGCAAGAGCTCTTCCGCAGAGTCCTCCTTAAAAAGAATGGGATTTTTTTGTCCCCACCGAAAAACGCGCTCTCGATTTTGCGGATTCAGAGGATCGATTCCCGATCCCTCGCGGGCCTTCGCCAGCGAAACAATTTCCACCTTTTCCAAAAATCCGCGCTCTTTTAAGGCCTCAACCGCTGAACCAAGTTGCCCCTTGCCCCCGTCAATCACAATCAAGTCGGGCAGGTCCCCCTCTTCTTTATAGCGCCGAGTCATTGCCTCTCGCATCGATTCGAAATCATCCACCTGATCGTGTTGAAGCTTGATTCGCCGATAGCCATCTTTAAATGGCATTCCATCCACAAACCGAACCACTGAGGCGACGGCCTCTTTCCCTTGATGATGAGAGATGTCTAAACAATCCATCGACTGAGGAAGTTTTGTCAGCCCCAAAAGTCGCTGCAGAGACTGCAGTGTCTTGTCGAGCCGAGCCACCTTTTGAATCTGAGATTTTAGATTCAAGTCCGCGTTCTCCTCCGCTACTTTCACGAAGCTCAACTTCTCTTCGGAGCGGGGGGCGACAACCTTGATATCCACATCCACATCAACGGTCTCTGAAACCAATACTTCATGGGGAATATAAACATCAGAGGAATAGTAGCGATTTAAAAACTCCCCGAGCAAATCGCTCTTCTCGAGCGAGACATTCTTGAACTCAAAGCTCCGCTTATCAAAAATCACTCCGTTTCGAATAAACAAAACAACAATGACCGCTCGACTACCTTCGATCGAGATGCCGACAGCATCTTGATCGAGCCCCTGCTGATACTGACGAACGCCAATAATGCCTTGGCCTGCAATGACCGATTCAATGCTCTGCAAACGATCACGAAGCGATGCCGCCTCCTCATATCTCTCATTCTGCGCGGCATCGTTCATCTGCGTCTCAAGAGATTGCAAAAGAGGCTTGTTTTCACCTCTCAAAAACAAAATGGTGGCATCAACCAACTTTCGATAATCGGACGGGGTGATGAACTTCACGCACGGAGCCACACACCTCTTAATCTCATACTCAATGCAGGGACGCGATCGGTTGTAGAGCTTTCGGTCATCACAACTCCGGAGGGGAAAAACTTTTTGGATGAACTCAAGCGCAGATCTTAAGCGGGTCGCTGAGGAGAAAGGTCCCAAGTATACCGCCTTGTCCTTCTTGATTTTGCGGACCACCTCGAGTCGCGGCCATTCATGGGAAACATCTAAACGCAGACTGAGATAGCGCTTATCGTCCTTAAGATGAATATTGTAGGCAGGCCTGTGCTTCTTGATGAGCTCATTTTCCAGGAGCAGAGCGTCTTGCTCAGACTCTGTGACAATCGTTTCAATCTCCTCCACTCGAGTCTTAAGAAACTGAACCAATGGGCGGCCGTCCCCTTCGCCCTTAAAATACTGTCGAACTCGCTGGTAGAGGCTCTTCGCCTTACCCACATAGAGTACAGAGGATCGGGCCTCGGGACTTCGGCGACCTTTGAAGATATAGACCCCAGGTTTTTTTGGAAGATCCTCGAGGCTCTCGAGTGTGTGGGCCTGAATCTCTCTCGTCATTTCAGATTCTCGCCCTCAAGGACCAAACTTTGCTTCAAATCGCGAATGCGATCTCTGATTTTCGCAGCCAACTCAAAATTGAGATCTTTCACTGCTTTCTTCTTCTGCTCCTCGAGCTCCTGCAAACTTCCCGACAAGTTAGAATCCACCGCAACTTCCGCCTCAGCGACGAGAGCGCCGGACTCCTTGGCAAGCTCTTGAAGAGACTTCGCAATCGGCCGGATCACTGTTCCCGGAACAATTCCGTGCTCCTGATTATACTGCATTTGAATGGCGCGCCTTCGATTGGTAATCTCAATACATCGAGCCATCGAGTCCGTGATATGGTCCCCAAACATAATGACTCGACCGTTGACGTTTCGCGCGGCTCGACCACAAGTTTGAAGAAGAGCGCGATCCGCCCTCAAGAAACCTTCCTTGTCAGCATCCAGAATGGCCACCAAACTTACTTCTGGCAAATCGAGTCCCTCTCGAAGCAGATTAATCCCAATCAAGATATCAAAGACACCCAAACGCAAATCTTTGAGAAGCTGAGAGCGCTCCATCGTTTCGACGTCTGCGTGGAGATACCGGACCTTGAAATTCAAAGACTGTAGATAATCTGTCAAATTCTCAGCACTTTTCTTGGTCAGCGTTGTAATCAGGGTGCGCTCCATTTTGGCAACTTGTTGGCGAAGCTCTGGAATCAGCAAATCAATCTGATTTTTCGCAGGCAGAATGGTGATCTCAGGATCCAGCAGCCCTGTGGGACGAATAATCTGCTCGACCAAATGGCCCTTCGAAAGCTCCATTTCATAGTCCCCTGGAGTTGCCGACACATAAATAGTCTGACCCACTCGATTCTTAAACTCATCAAATGTTAGCGGACGATTATCAAGAGCTGACGGCAACCGAAAGCCGTGCTCAACCAGCGTCGTCTTTCGGGCGCGATCCCCGTTATACATTCCTCGAACTTGTGGGACAGTGACATGAGACTCATCAATGATGAGCAAAAAATCCTTCGGAAAGTAGTCGAGAAGCGTTGCTGGCGGCTCTCCCGGCTTTCGTCCTGTTAGGTGTCGTGAATAGTTTTCAATCCCAAGACAAAATCCGGCCTCTCTGAGCATTTCCAGATCAAATCGAGTTCTTTGATCCAGTCGCTTGGCCTCCAAAACCTTCCCGCGATTTTTGAGATCAACGACACACAAATCAAGTTCTCGTTGGATCGACTCAACCGCTCTTGAGAGACTTTCAGGCCATGTGATGTAGTGGCTCGTTGGATAGATCGAAATCTTAGAAAGCTTTTTGTTCACACGACCCGAGATCGGCTCAATCTCAGCAAGTGAATCCACAAAATCGCCAAACAGCTCAATTCGATAGGCCCGCGAATCCTCCGATGCGGGGAAGATATCAATCACATCTCCTCGAACTCGAAAGCCTCCCCTCGCAAAATCATAATCATTCCGGCTGTATCCAATCTGAATCAACTTCTCGAGAACCGCATCGCGATCCATTTTGTCACCCTGATTCAAGTGGAGCAGCAGCCCATAATAGGCCTCTGGCGATCCCAGACCATAGATGCAGGAAACTGAGGCTACGATGATGACATCGTTTCGCTCAAGCAACGAGCGCGTGGCAGCATGACGCATCTTATCGATTGTCTCGTTAATCGAAGAATCTTTTTCAATGTAGGTGTCTGTTGAGGGAACGTAAGCCTCGGGCTGATAGTAGTCATAGAAGCTAACAAAATACTCGACGGAATTTCTTGGAAAAAACTCCTTAAGCTCAGAGTAAAGCTGTGCTGCCAATGTTTTGTTGTGAGCAATAACAAGTGTCGGGCGATTCACAGTGCGAATCACCTCGGCCATAGTGAAGGTTTTTCCAGATCCTGTAATGCCGAGCAAAACCTGATCCTTCACCGAAGACTTAAGGCCCGAGACAAGTTTCGAAATAGCCTGCGGCTGACTGCCCTTCGGAGAAAACGATGAGACCAATTCAAACTTCTCATCAGAAGGAGGACGAGTCAGCATTCAACCACCTTAAAGAGCTTGAGAAAATTCGAGGGCCTTTCGAAGTCTCATCTCAACTTCCGCTGAGCCCAAAATTTTGGCAAGAGGTGCCAGTTCCGGTCCGGCCTCAGTCCCTGTCAGCGCGACTCGAAATGGGAAGAACAAGTCCTTGCCCTTAATGCCAAGTGTTTTTCCAGCGCCCTGAATGCTTTCCTTCAAAACCACATCGGTAGAGCCCGCCCGACTCTTTTCTTTGAAGCTCTGCAACCCCAACTCAAGAGCTTTTCTCGATGACTCTTTCTTCAAAATTTCCTGTGCTGAGGGCGCGTCGTAAGAAGGCGCCGTTAAAAAGCTTTCCACTTTGTAGATCTCTTTAACCGTTGAACAGTCATGACGAATCAACTCAACCGCACTTGGCCAGACCTCAGAGAGACCGCTCTTTTGACATGGCGCCAACTCCACCAACTCAGCGGTCGACAGATCCTGCAAATGAGCATGGTTCAAAAACTGAAGCTTCTGAAAATCAAACAAGGCTCGGCCCTTGTGGATTCGATGAATATCGAATGCATCGACAAGCTCTGCCAGCTTGAACTTCTCGCCCGTTTTGGCGGTGTCTCCCGGTGACCACCCCAGAAGCGCAAGATAATTCGTAATACCCTGTGGGAGATAACCCTCTTCGCGAAGCTGTCCAATAGAAAGGCTTCCCGCTCTCTTGCTCAGCTTGCCACCATCTTCATCTCCGATCATCGGTAGATGCGCAAACTCCGGCACTTTGTAGCCCAGAGCTTCGTAAATCATGACCTGCCGAAACGTATTTGAAAGATGATCTTCGCCTCGAATGACGTGAGTCATTTCCTGAAGCGCATCATCAATGGCGTTTTGAAATAGAAACACTGGAATGCCCGTCGAGCGTGCGAGAACAAAATCGCCAAGAGTCTCTTTTTCGATTTCAACATCATCTCGAACAATATCTTTGATCTTAACGGAGCCCGTTGGCTCAACACGCATTCGCCATACGAACGGCTCTGTTTGCGCACGCTTATCAGATTCAGAGTCACTCACCGCCGAACATCGGCCGACATATTTAAGAATCTTTTTTTGAGAGGAAAGAAGCTTTCGGTCTTGCTCCAACTGGTCTTGCGTGCAGAAACATCGATAGACTTTGCCAAGCTTTCGCAGGCGCTTCAGTTGCAAATCGTAAATGTCATATCGCTGAGAACATTTGTAAGGACCTAGGGGACCGCCCATATCGGGACCCTCATCCCACTGAAGCCCAAGCCATTTTAGATCCTTGTAGATCGCAGCCTCTGAACCTTCGACCAATCTTTCCTGATCAGTGTCCTCAATTCGCAGAATGAATCGGCCCTTGGTATGCCTTGCAAACAAATAGGCAAAAAGAGCGGTTCGAACATTTCCTAAATGAAGAAACCCCGTTGGTGAGGGGGCAAATCGTGTACGTGTACTCACATTTTGGTTGTACTTAACCCGGCGCCAAGTCTCAACAGACAAACAGCCTGAGCTGCAATTCCCTCTCCCCGTCCCGTAAATCCAAGCTTCTCCGTCGTCGTGGCTTTGACGTGAACGCGATCAAAAGAAATGCCCAGGTCCTCAGACATCACCCGTCTCATGGCTTCATAATGCGGACTCATTTTTGGGTTTTCACAAAGAATCGTCGAATCAATCGAAAGAATCTGAGCTCCTCGCTCAGCAACCAAGCTCCGAGTAAACTTCAGAAAATCTCGGCTCGAAGCTCCCTTAAAACGGGAATCCGATGGCGGAAAAAATCGACCGATATCGCCAGCGCCGAGAGCTCCCAAAATTGAATCCACGACCGCATGAAGTAAAACATCAGCATCTGAATGACCCAAAAGACCTCGATCAAAGGGAATCTGAACCCCACCGATGATGAGAGGTCGGCCTTCGACCAACTGATGAACATCAAAACCCTGACCGATCCGAAGGTCATCCAACATGCTTCACCCCCAAGAGATCGTCTCGAGTTGTGATTTTAATGTTAGCTGCAATCCCGGCAGTTGTTTCAACACGATGGCCCATTCGCTCAACCATCGCCGAGTCATCCGTAAACTCCTCTGCGGAATCTCGAAAAGCCTCATGCGCCGTTCGCAGAACCTGTGATTTAAAAAACTGAGGAGTTTGAACTCGCACAAACCGATCTCGACTCCACGTTCGCACAACAGCGCCTTCGCTGTTGATTTCCTTCAGCGTCTCCGAAATGGTCTGAACGGGAATAAGAGCTTCACATTGCTGTGCGCGACTCCAAAGCTTCTCAAGAAAAATCTTATCGATGAAGGGACGAGCTCCATCGTGAATCAAAACAAAGTCCGTCATGGGCAGTGCTTCAAGGCCAGCCCTGACTGAATCCTGGCGGCGATCTCCCCCCACAACAAAAACGACTCGGCTTTCATAAGCTTGGCCCTGAATCGCCTCAAGAAACGCGGCTTTTTCTTCAGCCCGAATCACAAGAGCAAGGCTCTTCAAAGGAAGGACAAACAAGGCATTAAGAGTTCGACGAATGATGGGAGCGCCGTCAATAGAGAGCAGGACCTTATTGGTCTCGATTCCGGAAGATTCCTGGAATCGACGCGCCCTCCCAGCAGCAACGACAACAGCAGACAGAGAGGGCGACATAATTACTTCGCGTAGATTGACTCGATCTGAGCTTCAACAGTGGGCTCATCAGTGCCTTCAGAAATCGCGAGCTCCTTCACCAAAAGTCCTTTGGCGAGCTCAAGCATCTTTCGTTCTCCGAAAGACAAAACTTTATCCGCTCGAATAACACAAAGATCTCTCAAAACCTCGGCGATCTCAAAGATCGATCCTGTGCGAACCTTCTCCATATATTCTCGGTATCGTCGGTTCCAGGTTGATTGCTCAACGACAACCTTCTTATCTTTCAAGAGCGAGTAAACCTCTTTGACTTCTTCCGTCGTCGCCACAGGGCGGACCTTGTCGGTCTTGGTGGTTGGCACCATGACCATAACGTCACTCTCAAGAATACGAATCATATAGAAAGAAATCTGAGCTCCAGCGATTTCCTTAGATTCAATCGACTGAACCTGACCAACACCGTGGCCTGGATAAACAACTTTTTGGCCCACTTCAAACTGGACTGGTTTGGCCAACTTTTGCTGTTTCTTGGTATGAATAGACAATTTGGCGAAGCTCGGCTTCGGCGCGATACGTGGTGATCTCATTTTTACCCCTACACTCTTATTCACTAACACTGGCGGTTTCCCGCTTGGTTCATTAACTAGGATTTCTGCGAAAGATGTCTGAAGCGACTTCTCTCTATGGTTAGAACTCCC
>JBEIHI010000004.1:0-29014 GCA_040381435.1 Bacteriovoracaceae bacterium
GCCGTTCTTTGAGCACGTGACTCAAGATGAACAACCTTCGCCCCGATAATCTGCTCATCCAATTGTCTCAATTCAGTTTGAACCTTACGAAACTGTTCAGCCTTCTCGGCTTGTCGCTCTAAGTGCCGCGCATTTCGATCCAACTCGCGAACAATATCCTCGATGCGAGAAAGGTTTTCCCGAGTCGCTTCCATCTTCCGCTCGGCAGCCACCTTGCGCGCCTTATACTTGGCAACACCTGCGGCCTCTTCCAGCAAGAATCGGCGTTCTTCTGGTTTTGCCAAAACAATTTGATCAATCTTTCCTTGGGCAACAACCGAGTAAGCTCGTGCCGAGGAACCGGTGCCTAAGAACAAATCCGTAATATCCTTGAGTCGGACATTGACCTTATTAATCAAGTATTCGCTCTCGCCACTTCGATAGAGTCGACGAGTAATCATGATTTCTGCACAATCCGTGTAGGGAGCGGGCGCTAAGCCTTGATTGTTTTCAAAAACAATACTGACTTCTGCAAAGTTTGCACGCTTGCGGGTTGCCGTTCCGCTGAAGATCACATCTTGCATTTCGGAGCCTCGAAGGCCCTTGGCCGACTGCTCGCCCATGGCCCATCGAATGGCATCAACGGTGTTACTCTTTCCGCAACCGTTGGGGCCAACAATACCGACAATCTGACGATCAAAATTGAGCTCGGTCCGATCCGCGAAGGATTTGAATCCGAAGAGATGTAAGGCCTTGATTTTCATGAACGTTCCCCTCTATCGCCCGACTTCAAAGATTTCAATTTCAAAAAGCCCCCACTCAGAAAAGTGTTAAACCCAGTTTAAACCCGTTTTTAAGCCTTTTTGACCCCTTGTTGCCACTGCCTAAACACCTCGTAACCCAGGATGCCAACGCAGGTCGCCAAATTCAGACATCGTATATCCGACATCGGAATTCGACAAGAGACAAGATTCTGCCCCGCCCGCTTGGATTGCCAAAAATGTGAGTCCACGCCCTCTTCTTCGTTGCCAAAAATCAGAACAACGTCGGAACCAAATGAGTGATCGAAATAGACTTCCTCGCCATCCTTTTCGACAAACACAAACTCAGTTTTTGAGTCGCATTCGATGCGCGACCAGAAATCATCGGCATCTCGATACAAAGTCGGCTGAACCCGATCCCAGTAACCCACAGAATTCCGCCTCAACTTGCTTTCATCCCAGATGAATCCAAAAGGTTTTACTAAAACAAGTTCAGCGTTGAGAGACGCTGCTGTACGAGCCGCGTTTCCAACATTGGCAACAATGCGGGGACTTACCAAAACGATTCGCAGTCGAGACATTGAAATGGACTAATTTTTGATTTCGCCCGCGAGGGATAGATCATTGGCGTTCAGCACGGAAACGACATCATTCTTCACATCCGCCACATAAACGAACTGATAAGGACCTGCGGCTGGATATCCCAGCAGCTTTCGAGGCCCATCGCCGAGTGTAATCGAGTGAGAAATGGTAATTGGACTACCCTCGGCTGGAGCCGCAGGGACTGCGATACGATAAATCTTGCTGTCATGAATTCCAATCACCCACAAGGTCTGAGCAGCCAAACCAGCACCGGTCTTATCTGCCAACAGATCCCCTAAGCGAGGAAAAACTGAGTCCGACAAGTTCGAGTCAAACTCGAGCGTCTCGCCTGAGCCTGGATAGGTTTCCAAAACATGATCTCGAATGTTCTCCTTGAAGCCCGTCGTATTTCGAATCGTTCCTGCATCATCATCTTCATCGGCCTCAAAAACAGATGCCGGAATCTTGTAAATCTGATTGTCGGTTCGATTTGAGACGTAAACATTGCTGAGGTTATCAATATCGACTCCACGGATACCGGCCTCTCGGCTTCCAGCCAAAACGCTTCCATCAGATAACTTGGCTCCATCTCTCCACTGGCGCAAATTCCAAGCAACATTCGACATGTTTTGAAAACTTGAAAACCGAAAGCTATGCACCGCACTCGCCAAAAAGTTGGGCATGACGAAAAGATCATTGGCTCCACCCAAAAACACAGCCTTACTCAAACCAACTCCCACTTGATTGCTCACGCCAATATTCAAGCGATCGACCAATTTGGACCCAGGGTTTGATGGATCATCATAGGTCTTACGAGGACTCATGAAAAATCGAGCACCTGGCACGCCCACCTGAACCAACTTCACATCAGATCCAGCAGCGGACTCGTCCGGCTCGTAAAAGGACAAATCGAGAGGATCAAGAAAGACGATCGAACCACCTAGAATTCCGCCTCTCATGACGGTGATGGCGAGAAAAGTCTTGGAGTCCGAGGATCGCTGAAAAGCCTGAATGGACTGGGGGTTCTGGGGCAAATCAACCTTCACCGCTGCCCCACTCTCTTCACGAGCTACAAATGAGCCGCCCGTCAAATCGTAGACGAGAAGTCTGTTTCCATTTCGATCCAGAACAAACAAGACATCGTTTCCATTGACCTGAGTGACCTCGAAGTCACTCACATTCGAATTGAGCTCAAGCTTTGCAGGAGTTGTAACGGGAACAGGCTGGGCAGGATTGGCTAAGGAGTAAAAGTGAATGCTGCCCGTTTGCGCTTTGTACTGATAATTTGTGTTCACCACACACAGCAGCTCAACAGCCCCAACAGAGCAGAGCTTCATTTGCATGGGACCATTGACAATATCGATATCAAATTTGCGATTTCCAGCAAACTGCCCCTCGCAACCGGTGATAGAGACCAACATCAGAAGGCTTAGAATGAAATCGCGGCTAAACATCTATCTTTTCTTCCGTTTCGGTCTCTGAGTGTCAAGAGCACATCGAGCCACTGCTAATCGAGCGATAGGCACTCGAAAAGGCGAACAGCTCACAGACGAAAAGTCATTCATGGCAAAAAATTTCAAGCTCTCTGGATCCCCACCGTGCTCACCGCAAACTCCTACTTCTATCTGAGGATTCACCGAACGCCCCTCGCGAACGGCCATTTCAATCAATCGCCCCGCTCCTTCAACATCGAGAGTCTCAAAGGGATCGGAACCCAGAAGCCCCTTTTCTAAATACGTGGGCACAAACTTGGCAGCATCATCTCGGGAAATTCCAAAAGTCGTTTGAGTCAGATCGTTGGTGCCAAACGAAACAAAATCGACCAGCGGGGCAATCTGTTTAGTAATCAAACAAGCTCGCGGCAACTCAATCATCGTACCCCAGCGAATGTGATTCATCAGAAGACGATGATGGGCTCGGTCTCCCCCACTCAGCTGAGTCGAAGACTGTGCAAAAACCTCTTTGAGCTTTAACAGGAGATACTCTAACTCCTTAGACGTCATTGTCAGCGGAATCATGACTTTCAAAAGACTTCTGCCGCCAGCTCTTAAATGATCGTCAAGCGCTTGAGCCAAGGCGCGAACCTGCATCTCATAAATCTCTGGAAATGTGATGCCCAGCCGGCAGCCCCGATGTCCCAGCATGGGATTCGTTTCTCTTAACTGATAAATCCGCTGAACCAAGCGCGACGAGGTCGTCCTCAAATCTGCAGCGAGATTTGAAATCGCAGACTCATCATCAATTGATGGAAGAAACTCATGAAGCGGTGGATCCAACAATCTCACGGTAACGGGAAAACCATCCATCACCTGCAAAATTTCTTTGAAATCTTGTCGCTGATAAGCCAGTAGACCCTCAGCAGCCAGCTCTCGCTCTTGCTCATTTTCAGACAAAATCATGAGCCGAAACTTATGAATTCGCTCACGGTCAAAAAACATATGCTCCGTCCGACAGAGGCCAATTCCTTGGGCTCCCAACTCCAGAGCTTGAGTCGCTTGCTCCGGCGTATCCGCATTGGCATAGACGGGAATCTCCGAAACTTTATCTGCCCAAGAAAAGAAAGTGCTCGCCGAATCTCCCCAAGTCATCGGCTGCGTCGGCAGATCGCCAAGATACACTTCGCCCGTTGAGCCATTAAGAGTAATCCAATCCCCGGATTTGATCACAACATCCCCAGCAATGGCTAGATGCTGAGCCTCATCCACGCGTAGGTCCGAGCAACCGACCACACAGCATTTACCCATTCCTCTTGCCACGACTGCCGCATGAGAGGTCATTCCGCCCGTTGCCGTGAGAATTCCCTCAGACACAGACATTCCCATAATATCCTCAGGCGAGGTTTCTCGGCGAACGAGAATCACGCGAGATCCCGACCTTGTCATCGAGAGAGCGGAATCCGGATCAAATGCAGCCTTGCCCGATGCAGCACCTGGACTCGCTGCCAGACCACGAACAAAAGGCTGAGCCGCAGTGGCCTTTAATGTTGGATGCAAAAGCTGTCGAACATGATCAAAGCTCATTCGATTCAGAGCTTCATTCGTCGAGATCATTTTCTCTTTCACAAACTGCAACACATTTTCGAGTGACGCGCGCGCTGATCTTTTGGCCGTTCGAGTCTGCAGTATAAACAACAGACCATTCTCGATCGTAAACTCCACGTCCTGAGCATCTCGAAAGTGCTTCTCAAGGCGAAACAATACCTGAGACAGCTGCTTCATCGCCTGAGGCATTGCCTGGCCGAGCTGCTCGATCGGCAATGGAGTGCGAATACCAGCAACCACATCTTCGCCCTGAGCGTTTAGTAGGTACTCTCCGTACAGCTCCTTCCTTCCCGTGGAAGGATCTCTTGTGAAAACCACTCCGGTTCCCGAGCGATCATTCAAGTTACCAAACACCATGGCCTGAATCGTCACCGACGTTCCCCAATCCGCTGGATACCGGTGAATCTCACGATAGTGAACAGCGCGCTCACTGTTCCAGGACTTAAACACGGCCTCTGTCGCCAGTACCAATTGGGTCCATGGATCCTGAGGAAATGATTTTCCGAGTTGAGCAATGGCTGAGTGATAGTCAGCGCAAAGCTTCCTCAATGAGTCGGCACTCAACTCCGAGTCCGCAAAAACTCCCTGCTTTTGCTTTGCGAGATTCAAGAGCTGGTCAAAAGTGGAAGCGTCCACGTCCAGGACAACTTCTGAAAACATTTGAATCAATCGACGGTAGCAATCCCACCAAAAACGCGCGTTGTCAGGATTTTGCCGAGCTAAAGACTGTGCAATTTGATCGGTCAGCCCTAGATTCAAAATCGTATCCATCATTCCTGGCATTGAAACACGAGCGCCCGAACGAACAGACAAGAGCAACGGGGCCTCAACTGAACCGAAAGCTCGGCTCATGGATTTCTCCAACCCCTTCAGCGCCATCTTCATTTCTTTGAGAATAGAATCCGGAATGGTTTTCTTTTTGAGATAATGATTGCAGAGGGATGTGGAAAGATTGAACGCAGGGGGAATTGCGATTTTCAAGCGCGACATCACGGAAAGCCCGGCACCCTTGCCTCCCATGATTTCTTTCAATTGAGTGAGATCTGAAGTTCGGCTGTCGGCTGATGCAATGCCGGCCACCCGGTATCCAATCGTTGTCACAAGGTTCTTTAGCCCGTGCGTCTTGATTGCCAGAACACCACGGCTCGCCGCTCGCTTGGTTTTAGCCGAAGGTTTTTTTAAAACCGATCGCTTCATACTCCCCCTCCTTGGAATCAACTCAACGCTTTTGCGAGGTAATCTACAATCTGAGTTTCCGAGACTCTTTCCTGTTTCATTGAATCTCGATCTCGGACAGTCACACTTCCCACTTCGGTATCCACGGTAATGGCCAGAGGCACTCCCGCTTCATCCGCTCGACGATATCGCTTACCAATACTACCCGCATCGTCATACTGCGTTCGCCATTTCATTTTGATGGCATCAAATATTTTGCCAGCTCGCTCAGGCAAGCCTTCCTTCTTCATGAGCGGAAACAAAGCCACTTTGACGGGAGCAATGCGCTTGTGGAGCTTGAGAACCACTCGAACTCCCGCCTCTTCTGCGCCGCTGCCTGCGACTTCTTCTTCGTGATAGCCATCCACTAAGAGCGTGAGAAGGGCTCGATCACATCCGACAGAGGTTTCAATGATGAACGGCACATAGCTTGCTTTGGTCGCCTCATCAAACACGCTTAGTTTTTTGCCTGAGTACTGCTCGTGTTGCTTGAGATCGAAGTCACTTCGATGATGAACGCCCTCGATCTCCTGCCAGCCAAAAGGAAACTCGTACTGAATGTCGAAAGCGGCCTTTGCATAGTGTGCGAGCTCATTGGCACCATGCTGATGAAATCGCAGCTTCTCTTTTCTCAAGCCCAGACCTTGGTGCCATTGAATTCGCTTTTCCTTCCAGAACTCAAAAGCCTCCATATCCGAGCCGGGCTTCACAAAATACTGCATCTCCATCTGCTCAAACTCGCGCGTTCGAAAGATGAAATTCCCCGGGGTGATTTCATTTCGGAAGGCTTTACCAATCTGAGCAATTCCAAAGGGAATCTTGTGCCGAGCCGAATTCATGACATTCAAAAAATTCACGTAAATGCCCTGGGCCGTCTCAGGTCTCAAATAAATTTGCGCACTCGAATCCTCAACGGGCCCCATAAAAGTTTTGAACATGAGATTGAAGAGTCGAGGAGAAGTGAGCTCTCCACCACATTCTTTGGGAGTCTTCGACGGCTTTTGGGGACATCGAACAGCTTCAAGCTGATCGGCTCTAAATCGAGCCTTGCAATTTTTACAATCGACCATGGGGTCGGTGAAATTCGCGACATGGCCTGAGGCTTCCCAGATCTTTGGATGCATCAGAATTGATGAATCCAGTGGCTCAATATTGTCCTGTTCACGAACCATCGAATCCATCCAGTAGGTCTTGAGATTCGTCTTCAGCTCTGATCCGAGAGGTCCGTAATCGTAACAAGAGTTCAGGCCTCCATAGACTTCAGAGGACTGAAAAATAAATCCTCTTCGCTTGGCCAAAGAAACGATTTTCGACATCAGGTCATTGCTCATGAAATAAGTTGTCCTCCATCAAAACTCTATGGGTCAAGAATCCTCAGTATCGATTTATCTTGATCTATCTCAATGCAATGCGCTAATACTTAGTGTTAAGAGGGGTTTTTTCATAACAAATTAGCGCGGTACGAAGTCTCGCTTCTGAGATCAAAGGTGCAAGGTCAAGCGCCTTGATCAGGGCGATGCGTGTTCGCTCATCAGATCGTACCTCGTTTTTCATGAAGAGCCCGGGGGGGGAATCATGGGTCTTTCATCTCTTTTACTGACAAACCTTATCCAACTGGGAGTGATTGCTAGCGTCTCGCTCGATCAACCTTCCGGATTCGTATTTTCAAACTCAATCCCACCACCACCACCCGCGATTGAGCAGCCTGTCGAGTTTCCACCGCTGACAAAGGTCCTCATCTCGAAGGGCCCAATCGCCGCCCCTGCACTGTGGGGACAGCAATTAGTTGGTTTTGATCTTGTTCAAAGAGACTTCGCGCAAGAAGAACTTTCCCCAGTGACTGTGTATGTTGCGGACGCAGGAGTCGCTCGCGGAGCCTCTCGGAAACTGGAGCTGAAAGGACATCCCTACCGACAGCGACGTATCACCTTGAGGACTACGCTGGGTTCAAGCAATCCGATGGTCCAACGCGTGCTGGATCGGGTTCTCAAACAATTTGAAATGAGCATTCCGGATCCAACCGATACAGTTCCAGCCGCTCACCCCACTCACGGAACTCATGTTGCCGGTTTGATCGGCAGCGGAATCTCTGAAGTCGGAGGAGGCCGCACCAATACCGTTGTCGATCTCGATATCTTCAAAGGCGTTGGCAGGTACCGATTCGAAAATCTCGTCGACGGACTTCAACAAATCGAGACGGAAAATGCCGCAAGCTCCATCGTCAACATGAGTGTAGAGACCAGTAATCAGCGAGAGATCGCTGACGCTCTTCAAAGTCTCACTCAGAAAACCGATGCGGTTGTAGTCCTAGCCTCGGGCAATAGCGGAATCGAGTTTGCGGACGACTCCGTCCCAACGGTCTTTGAAGAAGGACTGACCGTTGGAGCACTGAGCCTCAGCGGAGTGCGGGCTTCATTCTCCAACTATGGCAAAGCCCTAGACCTCGTAGCCCCCGGCGAGCAGATTCTTTCACGAGGAGATGGGATTCAGTGGTCGCCGGAATCTATGGAGGTCCTCACCGGCACGAGCTTTGCGGCGCCGATTGTCTCAGGGTCAGCTGCGATTGTTCGATCCATCTTGCCAGAGGCTTCTCGCGAAGATGTGAAACAAATTCTCATTCAAACGGCCATCGACTTGGGACTCAACGGACGAGATGACGAATACGGCCACGGGATGGTGAATGCCTACCGAGCAGCCTTAGTAGCAAAACGAATCAAGAGCTCTCTGGAAAAAGACCCCACGTCTCTTAAGGCCGCGCTTAATGATCCCGCGAATTTTGATACGAGTGCTGAACGAAGAGAGGCTATCATCGAGCAAAACAAATCTGGCTTTGGGACCTCGGAACATGAACAAAACTTGCGCAAAGCTACTTTGTTGGGTGGCTCATCAGATCACATGGAAGCGTTAGGAATCTACTATGTTGTCCAAGGAGCCCCGCTTTATGGGATGGGATTGATCTTTGCTCATTACAATCAGCAAAACGCGAGTCCCTCATGCGAGGATTTGGCAGCGGCGGGGAAAATGGTGTGGGCTCTTCAAAATGTACGGGCCGTCGGATACCAAGATCTCTCGATTCTCAAAGGACTAACAAACAAAGATCTTTTATTCGCCGCCTACTCAGCCATGACACCTGAGCTCACCCCGCTTACACCTCTTTTTGAAGAGAGACTGCTGAAGATTGCTCCGGCTGAAATGAGTCCATTCCAAATCTTAGTTGCTGAAAAAACTCAAAGCTTTTTAGAGCGCGACCAAGCTGTTGTTGTAAGTAAGGCACAGTAATCTCATCGAGATCTTTGAGAACAGTGGGACCGAAAGGCTCCGACTGTTCTCCAGCTCTCAGCTCAGTAAAAAGCCACCGTTGAGTCTCCGGATGTAGCGAGTGGCCAGATGAACATTGCCGGTGAACATATCCATGCCCCCCGAATGATCTTTCAGGCCCCCCGAACTCTCGGTGACAAATCGCACATGAATCTTCTACGGGAGCAATCCCCTCTTGAGTAATAATCTGCCAAAAGAAGCGATGAAAACTCTCCAATCGATTCATCTGGAGATCTTCCCGAAGTTTCATCAGATCAAGGAAAGAATGACTTTCAACATTCTCATGAGCAATCCACTCCAAGATCATGGACCATCGAGCCATGAGAGAAAAGTCATCTCGGAACTCAGCGGCATATTCGACAAGCTCAACACTCCCAAGACGAACAAGCCGATCCGACTCAGGCTTAACCGAGGAATCGAGTTTATAAACTCCCGAGAGATCAAATCGATGAGGATATCGACGAGCAGAATGACGAGCCCCAGGCGCAAAGCCTTTAAGAATCGCATTGGATTCCAACAAAAGATGAACGATGAGGTCAGACTCACCGTATCGAATTTTTTTGAGGACTAAGGCCTTCACCTTAGCGGTTATCTTTACCTAAGAATCGATGCCGATTGAAGAGCTTGATGACTGGCCCCGCAACCTCGAGTGGCTTTGAGTTATATTGAAATTGAAAAGCACTCTTATCAGGGCTCTTGAGTTCAACCTCTTTGAAAATGTTAAAACTTCGGCTCTCGCCCTCCTCAAAATCCAAGTCCTGAACGGGATGTTCATCCAACCTTAGGCTCAAGCGACCCTTTCGGACTGCCTTCACGGTCAAAACTGAAGGGGTCATAGGAGTCGCAATTTTCGCATCGGTAGCTGAAATCACAGGAGCCACATCTTTGTTGGCTGCCTCCTTAGCGGCAGCATCGGCTGTCTCGGCCGGTTCCAGCTTGATCGTCTCAACCACAGGCGTCGCCACCTCTTGAGATGAGTCATCGTCCGATCGAAGATTCCAAAGCAAAATGACCAAAAAGAAAGCCAGGACAACTCCTGTTACAGCAAAAATCACGCCCTTCCGAGGCAGATTCATAGGGCCAGCAAGATCGGTAAACTCTTGATCCAGCTTCTTCACTTCTCGTAGAGGAGTCGGCTCTTGAGAGCGTTTGAATTCATCGTAGCGAGAAAGAACATCATCCACGTCGAGTCCAATATCCACAGCATAGGAACGCAGAAATCCGCGAGTGAATGCTTCCTCTGGAAAATCCTTGAAGGCGTTATCTTCAAAAGCGGCCAAAAACCTCTTGGGAATTCGAGTCACACGACTCACCACATCGAGCGATTTGCCCGAAGCTTCTCGATGCTTTTTTAAGAAGTCCCCAAAACTTTCCTGGAAATGATCTTTTACAAACTCATTGTTTTCAGAATTTTCGCTCATCATTTATCGACTCACCACATATTGCTGACACTGTTTTCCAAAGTATCCTTCAGGATCCACTGAAGCACCTTCTTTGAATAAATTCAAAGCCTCTTGGGTCTTGTTATTTCTCAACAAGATTCTCCCCAAATAATATCTCTGCTCTGAGCAATTTGAGCACAAGCGAACTGCCTCCTTAAGCAGTGGTTCAGCTCGACTATTCTCTCCCTTGTCAAAAAACAGCCGGCCCAAATGCAGGTAGGGCAAATAGAAGCCTTTATTCATCTTAATCGCTGACTCAAACGCTTCGATCGCGAGGTTCTGTTCACCCAGTCCTAGGTAGGCAAGCCCAAGGTTATTCTGAAGGCGCTCGGGGTAGAGATAGAGTGGATTCTCTAGTCCCTTCAAGAGCACGTTTTTGGCCTCCGCGTAATTCTTTCCCGCTAAGTAGAGGGTGCCTAGATTATTGAAAGCCTCAGGCATTCCAGGATCCAATTTTATCGCCGCCTTAAACTCAACTTCAGCATCTGATAATTTATCTTGTCTAAAATAAATAAGACCCAAAAGATTTCTGATTTCAGAATTGCTCGGGGATAAGTCCACAGCCTTAAGTGCCGAAGCCAGCGCCGGAATCAGATCTCCCGAAAAATAAGCTTCGCGAGCAAACTCATAATGAATGGCGGCCCTTTCGGACATCGGCTTCGTCTGACGCTCCCACTGACCCAACCGCTTCTGTGCACATCCCGAGAGGGCTAACAATCCAACAACGATCCATCCCAAGTGTTTCATTCTTTCCACTCCTTTCGTCCGACTCGATAACCTTACTAAAGCATACTGAGAATTGTCACATATTGATCTATAAATTGCTGCTGTCTATCCAGCTCCACTTCTCGCTTTGCAACCAATTCCACCGAATCATGCTTAAAGCGCACCTCTGATTGAGTGAGCGCCTGAAAGTAGAGTTTCACGTCTTTGTATAAAAAGGGAGAAAGCCGCAGCAGCTTGGTTCGCGCCTCGGGCTCCAAGTCCGAAAACTTTGAGTCTGTCATGAGAAAGCCCATCTCAGTCGTGAAGGCATCGATCTCTTGCTTGGCCGCCGCCGCTTCGGCCCCTGATGGAGCCTCGATTCGATAAAACGTTCGCGTGTGATCCGTCGGGAAAAAGAGCGCTACAAAAAACAATCGCGCCCCCTGCAAATCAGAAAGCTCAAAAACTCCGCAGCTGGCGATTTGGGATGGCCTCCCATCTCCGGGTGAAATCTGAGGCTGGTTCAAAGAATGCTGGTAGCTCAAAACCTGAAAGATTTGTAAGTCGATGAATTCCTCGGGGCATCTTTGCAGCATTCTATTGAAGCCTCGCCTTTAACCCCATGGATGTTTGTAAAATCTCAAGGATCTCGGTAACGCGCGACTGGGTTTGAGATTCCACTCGAACGACAATCACAGCCTGAGTATTGCTGGCTCGAACCAATGCCCAAGATCCATCAGGAAACTGCGCTCGAATTCCATCAATCGTCGAAACCTCCACTCCCCTCGTTTTGCTCAACGACCTTAGGGCACGGTCGACGAGTCCTGCCTTTTCCTCTTCGCGGCATTCGATTCTTAGTTCGGGTGTAACGATCGTCCGAGGAAAGCTTTCAATCCATTCATCGAGATCCAAGCCAAGCTCATCCACAACCTCTAGAACTCGAAGAGCGGCATACGTGGCGTCATCAAAACCGAAAAAACGATCCGCAAAGAACAGATGCCCAGACATCTCACCCGCCAGAGGGGCTTTGAGCTCTTTCATCCTCTTCTTAATCAAACTATGCCCGGTCTTATACATGACCGGTTGACCCCCTCGGTCCGAAATCAACCTGAACAGCTTTTGAGAACATTTAACTTCTCCAATGACCGTGGCGCCAGGCTGACGCTTCAAAACAAGCTCCGAAAGAAGCATAACAATCTCATCACCCCAAAGAATTCGCCCTCGAGACGTGATCAAGCCCAATCGATCGCCATCACCGTCAAATGCAAATCCCACATCAGCTCGAGATCGAGCCACCTCAGCCTGCAGATCTTTGAGATTTCTTTCTACCGTTGGATCCGCCTCATGGTTGGGAAAACGGCAATCGACCTGCTCAAACAAAATATTTAAAGAGCTCGAGACTGCACCAAACACCTCTCGAGCAATTTTTCCCACCATTCCATTGCCGCAATCCAAAGCAAGATTCCAGGATCGCTTGAAGGAAAAACTCGATTTAAGAAAAGCGAGATACTTCTCTCTCAGCTCAATGCTCAAATCTTCATCGATCGGATTGGTATTGAGGGGGATCTCAACCTTGACCGTCTGAATCTCATCATAAAAAGTCACAATCTCATCACCAAACAAAGTGTCTTTAAGCATCATCATCTTGATGCCGTTATCTTGAGCAGGATTGTGAGACGCAGTGATCTGAACCACTCCATCGAGATCTAACTGATAATGCGCAAAATAAGTCATGGGTGTGGGAACCTCACCCAGATAAACAACTTTCTGACCGGAGGCCTTTAATCCGAGAGAAAAACTTTTAAAGAGGCGCGGAGAGGAAACTCGTGAATCCCGACCCACACCGACGCGTCCAGCACCTTTGAGTCGGCTCTCCAGCCGTTTCCCGTAGCAAAAACCCAACGCAAAAAAGAGTTCGTCGGAAAGGTCTCGATCAGCGTGTCCGCGAATATCGTAAGTCCTAAAGATGTGTTTAGGGGGAAGCGCCTCAGCCCATATGAAAGTCTCTTGATTGCCCTTGGATCCCTTCACAGCGCTTTGCTGAACCATGCGAATATTTAAACCAAGTCCTTTCAGAAAAAGAAGCATTTCCTCAAGCCCGCGCTCCGCCTCATTAAGCGGGGCAACTCCACGAGCTTTGGGAACATCTCTGTTTAACTCAAACTGGGGTTTAAACAGCATGATGAGCGGAACCCTGGGTAGGGCCTTCAACAGTTCAGGAATGATGAGCTTCAAAGAGATAAAGGAGACATCGATCACAGCCAAACAAGGAGTCTGCCCGAGGCTTGTCCAATCGAATCCTCGGATATCCTGATTCTCCCAAAGCTCAACGCGGGAATCGGCTCTTAGCTTTTCATGAAGCTGATGTGTACCCACATCGACGGCAATGACCTTGGAAGCTCCTCGCTGCAGGCAACAGTCCGTGAATCCTCCGGTGGAGGAACCCACGTCAATCACGGTCATTCCTTGCAGATTGATGCCAGCAAC
Organism: Bacteriovoracaceae bacterium; assembly: GCA_040381435.1. Classification (GTDB taxonomy): domain Bacteria; phylum Bdellovibrionota; class UBA2394; order UBA2394; family UBA2394; genus JBEIHI01. Next base: position 13,531 of record JBEIHI010000004.1, read on the forward strand.
ATCCAAAAATCCATCGAGCTTCAATCCGCCGCGGCTCACAAATCTATCCGGCTGTTCGATGACCACCTTCAGATTTTTTTTGGGCTTCACCCCCGGCTGATCAAGAATAGTGCCAGAGCCCTCCTCACGAACACGGCCAGCAAGCATCGCCTGACGCGCCTGTTCGATCGTCTCAAAGAGACCCATCTCAACAAGCCATTCGTCTATTCGTTTCGCGGGCATTCTCTATCTTTAATCCTTCTTCTCAATACCATGGAGCTCTGCTTCCAGTATGTTTTTAATAGCTCTTTTTTTGAGCCTGCCAAATAATGAAGTTATGAGCGACTTCAAAGAACGTCTTCTAAAAATCATGGATCAAAAAGACCACTGGGGATGGAAACAAGTCTCAGGACCCCATGTAAACAAAAAACAGCTGCTCGTTCACTTTCAGCAAGAGTTTGACGTTTTTGTTCGCGACTTCCCCATCTTTCTCGCGCGTGTTTTGGGTCGAATTGACCGCGGAGATTTCAGAGACTTGAAACGAGAGCTCGCTGAAAATATTTATGAAGAGCAAACGGGAGGATTGTCGGCGAAGATTTCTCACAATCTTTCACATCCGGATTTGTTTTTAAAAATGATGCGAGGCCTTGGGTACAAAGACAAAGATTTTAAAAACATCGCGCTCTTGCCGACAAGTCTTGCCTATCGCTCGTACTTGGATCTCATCACTCTCACCAAAGACTGGAGGATCGGCGCCGCAGTCCTTACTCTGTGGGTTGAAGGAAGCCGCGAGGACCGCGCTCGACTCAAAAAAGATTACAAGCCCGTGGGCAACCTAAGCGAAAAAATCAAAAGTCACTCGCTCTATAAGTTTCATGGCCTCAAAGAAAAAGACATGGACCTTGTCAAAGCTCATCACGCTATCGAGGGCTCTCATCGAAAGTCGGCTTGGGAAACTGTCCTTCGTTGCATTCCCAAAACGATGGAGGATGAAATCATCGAAACGATGAGTAATTGCCTCGAGCTTTGGATGCTCTATCGAGATGGTATTTGTCTCGAGATGGGTCTTGATAATCCGGAATTCAATGTGATTATTGAAGCTCGCGCCTAATCGAGATCCCGACGAAACTCATCCAGAATGAACTTCTCCATTGATGTCACGGTCATCACATCGAACGTGCCCGACTGACCAGACTCACCGACGACTCCGGCTGAACCGCTCAGGCCCATCTGTCCTGGTTTTCCATCAGGCTCTGGTCGTTTGGGAGGAGCTGCTTTGCCGCCCTTTCCGCCTGCACCCCCTCGACCGCCAATTCCCCCTTCACCAGGCATGCCGCCAATTCCAGAGCGAACATCGATGATCCAATTCTCGATGATCTCCGCAGGATCGCGATCCTGAGGTGAAGCGAGAAGAACTAGTTTTATCTTACCGCCATTTCCTCCAGCTCCCCCGTTGGAGCCGCTTCCCCCAGCACCTCCGTTTTCGCCATCAGCTCCTGGGCGAGCCGGTCGAAACGGTTGCGCATCTCTTCCTGCCGCTCCGTCACGGCCGCGCTTTCCGAGAGCTCCATTGGCGCCATGTCCACCATTTCCTCCCCGCGCGCTCATGAATAACTTATGAGGAATATCGTGAAGAAAAATCGTAATCTCTCCACCACTAGTGCCACTCGATGCGTCAGGAGGAGTTTCGCCATACTGGCGAGATCGGCTGGAAGACTTTCCATTTTTGCCATTCGCTTGAATCCAAAAGATGGCTTCTTCCTGTGAAGTTGATTTGGTCGTGAGGGATTTTTGATCAAAACTCAGCCGCGAAAGGACTTCTGATCCGCGATCGAAAGCCTGGCAACGATTAAAATCCTCCTCATGCAAATGATTCTCTCGATGCAGAAGATCCAACATCAAAAGACATTCAAAAAGCTTTGAAGAAACCTGATAGATACCAGAGGTCCCTGGTCGACCTGGCTGACCCGGGACACCAGGCTTTCCGCTCTGACCTCGACGCCCCATGGGACCTTGAGGACCAGGCTTGATTCCCTCACCACCGGGGCCACCATTTCCGCCGAGCCCTCCCAGCCCAGCGCGCCCTCCCATACCTGCATCACCACCAGCCACGTCGATGAGAATCTTGGAGTCTGGATTTCTCTCACTGAAATACAAACTCACTCGACCACCATTTCCTCCTTGGCCTCCACTTTCTCCGTCCTCACCATCTTCGCCCGGATATCCCGTGCGACCGGCTTCTCCATCCCCAAGATAAATCCAGCCGCCAATCAAGGTTCGTGCATCACGGCCGGCCTCTCCATCCATTCCTTGCTGACCGTGTCGACCATCACGACCATCGCCTCCTCGCCCCCCCCGTGATTCCAAAATGACATGTCCACGAATCTCTTTCACAAAAAATCGTACTCGCGCTCCGTCGCCTCCGCTTGATCCAGGATCCGCGTCTTGCCCAGATGACGACTGGATGATTTGAATTCGAGCGCCATCCTCTGAAACCAAGCGTCGAATAATGACTGAGGCAAAAGGTGGTAAGATCAAAGCACTCGAGTCCTTGAGAACCACCTCGTTCAAAATCAGCTGATCATGAATATGAATAGGGCTGAGCTCTTGATCAAAAGGAGTCAAACTCTGCTGCGGCTCAACAATGATCGGACTGTCAATGACAATAGCCGATTGAGCCAAAGTCCGATGACTCAGCGAAAAAAAACCGAAAGCAACGCTGATGAAAAAAAGCCCCCGCATTCTTTCCCCAATCAAGAACAGCTTTTCAGAATCTCACTCGCTAAGTCTTTAGGCATTCCGCTGTCGACTGCGAGACGATAACGGACGTAACAGCTCACCCATTGCGGATCGCCCGTCTCAATGGCTTTGATCGCTCCGGATTTCCCGGCCGCTCCTGGACTGCCCGCGACACCTGCAAGTCCCGCAAGTCCTGACTTGCCGGGAGCTCCCTCACGAGCCCAGATATCTCCGCGCTGACCACCCGCACCTCCGATACCACCGAGCCCCCCCAAGCCCGCAAGTCCCGCAGCACCGCCCTTACCCCCTCGAGTACTCACATAAATTTTTGATCCTTGCACTTGAGATCCGAAAACCAACTCAATGCGTCCGCCATTGCCGCCATTTCCCCCGCGACCACCCTGACCACCGTCGCCCCCTTTGCCTCCATCAAAACCATCAAAGCCGTCCCCGATGCGAATTCCGTTGAAGATCTGAAGGATCAATAAGACTTGGCCGACATAGGGAACTCCGAGAGAGGTTCCAAGACCAATGAGCGTATCCATGGGAACATTCTCAAGCCCTCTAAAATAATAGAGAGTCCTTGCGTCCATCCCGGAAAATCCGTCCCCACCTCGGCCCCCGTTTCCACCATGTCCACCTCGACCACCATTTCCACCTCGAGTGATAAGTGTGATGTTGCCTCGAATCACAGGAGATATAATAGAGATGTCAGCACCATCTCCACCGTCCCCGCCCCTTAGCCCGCTAGTTCCCGCTACACCTGGCGCGCCCTTGAGAGCGTCTAACGCTTTGACTCCATTTTCACCGTGAGCTCCATCTTGCCCACTTGTATCTTGATAAACCTCAAATGAGGTATCGAACTGCCCCTCATCGACATCAACCTCATCGACCACCAAAAACTTGAGATCATGCCCCAAACTGTCGACTTTAGATCCAGGATTGAGTTTGAGCTTTCGAGCATAGACGGTTGCATCTTCTTCGAAGATCAAAGACTCTTTTTCTTCCAATTCGATGTCGTCAGCAAAGTAAACAGCACGTCCGTCGACTTCACGTCGTTCCAGTTGCTCAACAGCGCGCTGTTCATTGGCTTCGTTAGCACTCAGACTAAATGCACATAATGCCGTGAGAATGATACCGCCCCAGATCCGCATATTTGCTCCCCTCGAACGAACACACTCATGATGTATTCAGAATTTGTGCCAAGCAGCTGTAACGAAAGTTGCTACTCATTTCGATTCATGAGGATTTCAATCATTCTTGATGCGGCGCCGTAAAAGACAGGAATCGACCACTGAACTATGAAGGATTATGCGTAGCATCAGCAGATACTTTCTCTCTCCACCTGACTCAGGTAGTCTAAAGGTCGATGTTTTTGAGATTCTTTGCAATTCAGTTGGCACTGGCCGGAACTGTCTACGGACAGTCATTTGAAGTGATACGACCTACAGAGTACTCAGTCGATCGATTTCAGGAAGTCATCAGCGCCCACCTCGAGGACCATCCCGAAAACAACCGAGATACCCTGATTGGGCTTCGAGCCAAGCTAGCTATCGCTGAGCGTACCGTCGACTCTCTTAAGAAAAAGAGAGAGGAAGCCCTCACACCGAAGCTTCGAGAAGAAGCTCCGAAGGTCATTCACATTCGAGCGGCTCAAGCTCGAGTGGATCACTATCGAAAAAAGCTGAGGGAGCTTGAAAGCTCTCTCAGTAAGACTCGAAGAAAAAAGTGACCCGACTTCACGTCTTTCTGAGCAGAGCTCTTTGAAGAGACTCGATCTCTTTGACAAGATCAGAATCAAAGGTTGAAACGGCCAGCACTCTAAGTTTTTGCGCGAGAAAATCCTGCTTCTCTAACTTTTCTAGGGGCGCAGTCTTTTGAAGCTCCTTCAAAACCTCAATCACAATTCGCGAGTCGCGATGATCAAGAAAGAGTAGCTGAAGATCCCAATCACGAGGACAGCCGTTGGCTGTAAAAAAATCCGTCATCTTCTCGTAGAATCCAGCCTTACCACGCAGAGCCATCATTTCATCGAGCTGACGTGCTTTTTCAGGCGAAAGGCCTTTGGGACTAAACAACTTATCTAACTCCGAGAGTGCTGCTTTGGATGCTAGCTTTTGAGCACGAGCCTCATTCGCAGAGAGTTTCTTGGGGGCCTTGGGTCCACCCCGATCTCGCATCTGGTCAATCTCTTTCCAGGACTTCTTTCCATGATCATCGGACATGCGGAGTCTTTAACCTAATCCTTAATCTCACTCAACCAAAGTCGCTCAGCAGGAGATGCTAGCGCGACTCCATCCGCTCGGCTCAAACTCCACACATTGCCCTTTCCAATCAGACGCATAGAAGTAGAAGGTGAAAAATCACCAGCCTCCCATTTCTCTTGTGGTAGAAAGGGATGAACCACAGGTGCTCCGGGCTCAACCGCTTTGACTTTTAAATCATTTGTCGCCCCCCAAGCATAAATCGTCTGAGAGTCCCAAACTCCAACAAAGGGAAACTGTGAAAGTGCGTTGTCCACAAGATCAGCGATCACAGACTTTGCACCAACCGCTGACATCGCACTCAGGTGTCGATTTGAATGGGCCCAGCGAAGTCCCGATTCCGGCGAAAACAAGGAGAGGGCGATCTCATCTCGTTGCTTATTAAAATCAACGGCCACCGCAAACACAGCTGCTGACTTTCGGTAAAGCTTTCGATCCTTGGGGCTCAGCGGATCCACAAGCCATTGATTGCTGACAACACAGGGGCCCCGAAATCTTTTTGTAAGCGCCTCTTGAACGAGCTCAGAGAGCTCCGGATTGACAGATCGAGTCATAAAAATTCTGCAAACAATTTCAGGACTTGAAGGGGATAATTTCGTTAAGTCACTACCCTGCAAAACCCCTGAAGCAGCAAACAAACTGAAAGCCAAACAAAATTTGATGAGTTTCACTTTTTTTAATTCTCCAGCGTTTAAAATATCTTGCATCGTTTATTAGGGAAACTCCATAATTGCCTGGTGCGGGAAAAGGGTTCTCTAACTTGGCTGATTCTTCAAAGCTCTCAGGCTAGCAAATCAACAATGTTTAAGGATCTCCTGTCTCGAAAAATTCCCGCCATGCAGTTTCAATTCGAACGATTTCATAGCTCTCAAATGAAGCAAAAGAATCTTCTTGAGAGAATCGATGCTGTGATTGCAGAAATCAAAGCGATTGATCGAAGTGAGCTTAAACTCGTGGACCAACTATGGAAGAAACTTCGCTCACGCCCAGCGATCTTTGTTGTCTCTCCTCACGTCTACCAACTGCTTTCAAAAAGCCGCCCCGTGATCGCTCAAAAGGCTGTCATTCTGCTGAGTGAAGTCAAAAGTCTTGATTACTTCATTCAACTTCCGCGACTCATAGAGGACATTGGCCAGAAACTGAGTCTGAGGAACCAGAATGAAAGACTTCTTAAGCTCATTCGATCTGCGACGGAGTCGATTGAGGTTGGATCACGAGATGACAACCCCCGAGAACATTTGATTTCGGGCGCTCGACAGTCTCAATGTGGCCTCCCGATTCGAATCGCGCAATGGTCACGGATCAAACGATCATTGGGAACATTCGGACATGTCGCCTTTATGGAATTCCTCGGCCGAACCATTAATAGTGCCGTCCGCAACTCGGACCGTGTTTTGCACTCCAAAGAGGATGAGTTCATTGTGTTTCTCTCAAACGCTGAGCCCAAGCACGTCAAACTCTGCAAAGCTCGCATCGAAAAGTCTCTGGAACTGATCCACCTGAGCGCCGATCAACGTCGATTGAAGGTGCCGTTCGTTGTTCAAACCCTTGAGCGATCTGCCTAGAATTCACTTAAAGCGATCTAAAGTCCGGATTTGAGCCCATCTTAAAAATTTGATGCACTGCAAAAATGGATTGCTCTGGCCGCCACCGGAAGACTAGCGTAGAGCTATTAAGCAAGTCGGGGCTTGAGGGGGCAAGGTGGCGACAAGTTTCATTTCAAAGATTTTCATGATCGGGGTGCTTGCACTTCCAACGGCTGTGCTTTCACAGCCGAGCCGTGAAGGTCTCCAAAAGAAGTTAGACTATGCGCGATGGTTGAAAGCTCGTATCGAGTCTGGTCAAACCCCCTGCTACGATTCCGCGTGCCAGCTTCAAAAGTCCGATCATCTTCAAAGAGCATTTCAGAAAGCCGAAATGCTTCCTTCGTCATTTCAATCTGAGCGACTGAGAGCCTTTCAGGCTGCCTACCAAATGATTGATGATCCCTGGATTCGGCCCGAGGCTTTTTTTCCGCAGGACCTCGATGAATGGCGGCAATGGTGGGAGCATCGATTCCGAAATGACTCTCAACGATCTGCCATCTGGATGGCTTACTCACAGGAGATTTTGAGAAACTACGCCGGCCTCGACACTCTGATCGACCGTCTCAACCAAGTGAGCCCTAAAGAAAAATCTCTTTTGAAGGAATGTTTTGATAAGGGCGCTTTGAGAATTGGATTTCTTCTTCGAGAAACTCCGCGCCTTTATATTGAATCCGAAAGACTAAACTCCTTGGGACGCCCTCAGGAGGCTGAGGCTGCGAGGAACTTAGCTCTGAAACTTTCCGTGGAGCGTGAAGACCTCGAAAAAAACTTTTCGGGTCAATACGAAGGGGTGATGCTCAGACTCTTCCCAAGAGTTTCATTCAAACAGATCATTTCAGCTTTTCATGTAGCCACCCACTGGATGGAAGCTCTCGGCTACTCAGATATTGAAAGCCCAGCGCTTGTTCGTAAACTCAGATACTTTCGAGACGCACTTCGCCAGATTCATGGCGAGATCCAATCCTTTAATGATGTTGAGTTCGGCGTGCTAGGACTGAAAAATTTCCACACATCCGTCAATCCACTGATTGCCAGCCAGCAAGAGATCATCATTCAGGACTACCTTGACGTGGTCGACGGGCTCGGGCGAGCAGTGGCAAGTGTTGGCAGTTTCTATTTGGCTCATAGCGTGATGGCTGGATTCACAGAGTCAGTCTTTTGGAGAATTGTTCCCCTCGCTGCGGCCTCAACCCTCGCGATTGAATTTGATTTCGAGCTGGAATCATTGTTTTGGACGCCTTCGACCCTCACGGGCCAGCTTCAGTCTCAGATGCCCCAACTCGAAGAGGAAAGCGAGAAGCGCTTTAAGGAACTTCTCCGAGCCTATCAAACAGTTTCCAAAAAAATTGAAGATCTAGAAAATCAACTGAGTTTATCCGAAATCTCTAACCTGAACCTTGAAGGAGTCAATTTATGAAACGCATCGCCCAGGCCATCATTCTCGCCATCAGCCTTCCCACACTGCTCTTGGCACAAGAAGCTCAAAAAGATTCTTCGAATCGCGACTATGATGCCAATATTCTGATTTTCACCAGTGAGGTTCGAAACTTTATTGATCAGGCCTCTTTTATCTCTGAGCTTCAAACTCAAATGAAGCAGGCGACAGACCAAGGCCAAGCCGATTCACTCAAAAGAACTATTGAAGAAAAGACAGCTCTCCTTCAGGTGACTGGTCAACGTGTAGCCGAGTCCTACTTTGCTGAAGTTGAGCCCGAGACTAAAAACGATTTCAACGAATTCCTGAGCCAAACGCTTTCGTCCCGTTCGGAGCTATCCACCTACTACGTTTTCTTGGGAAATGCTTTTGCTGAGAACGCCGCTCGAGCCGTTACTGCCCACAAGAAAAAGCTCAAGAAGATCTACGTGTGGAGTACCATTGGCGGCGTGGTTTTGGGATTCGCGGGCGGCTATTATTTTATGAAACTTCGCGGCGTACCCGCTTCGAGTTCGGAGCTTTTTAAATCCAGCCTCATCGGATTTGGGATTGCCGCTGTTGTTTCAACGGGAGGCTACGCGGTTCGCTATGTACTGCCGGTGGACCAAAGCATCAGTAATGCGTTGGATTTCGTCGCTCGATATCCTCATGGAGAAGACTTCATCGAGGACTTGCAAGGCGGCTCTCTTGATTTAGCTTTTCAACTTGAAGGATTGGAAGATCAACAAGGTGACGAGGACCAATGATGAAATCTCTTTTGATGGCACTTCAGATTTTTGCTGTTGAGCCCGCAGCAGATCAGACTTCAGACTTTGATTTTTATCTGGAGGAGCTTGTTTCTCACGAACTCGCCACTTCAGCGCCCATGTCGCAGTTGATCATTCAAAACCTGGCTACAGCCATTTTTGATACCGATTCAGCGGAAGTCTTCTACTCTCGGATTGCTAAGCTCAAGGAATCTTTTCGTGACAATCCTCGACGCGCTGAGAGATTTGTCGCTCTCAATCAAGCTCTGCAAAGAGCGTTTGATGTGAAGCTTCAGGAAGCCAAGCGGCTACGAGTCATCTACTCCGCTGCAGGTGCCATCGTGGGAGCGCTGATCGGCATCCCAGTCGGCAAGGCTATTGGAAGCAGCAACAAGGTTCTATTGCTCACGATCCCGGTGGCTAGCGCCGTCGGAGGTGGAGCAGGATTTTTGATGGGGAATTTAATGGTGATGCCAGACTATGAGTTTGACTCTAGAGCTCTGGACTTTCAAATGAATGAACTCGAAAGTGAAGACTGACTTTTTCAAGGAGGGGGAAATGAAACTGAAACGTCTTTTCGCAGGGATACTGGTGGCGCTCTCGCTGGGAGCACAATCATTAACAGCACAAGATTTCCTGATTGAACAATCAGAGGGCCCTGTAATTGTTCTGCTTGTGGATCCAGAGGAATTGTACGGTCCCCCAAGTGAGTCATCGACACCGTCCGCTCCACAGGAGAGTGGCTCAGCGGATTCTCAAGCTGGAACACTCGAGGATCTGATTGAACAAGTCAGACAAGAGCAGATGACTCTCAATGAGTACGAACAGCGAGTTCTCTCGATTGTCGAAAGAGAACAGCGGGTCTTTGTTGAGAGACTTAAGGGCTTTCTCGTAACCGATTTCAATAAAAACGATCCGGCAAGTGGTCAGGAATTCGTGACATCAGTGAATGCAATTGTCGGACTTGTCTTCAAGTCACCCGATGACCGATCCTTCTACTCAAGAATCTATCTCATCAACAAACTGTGGCTTGAACATCAAAACGAAAAACCTCGTTTTGATTTCTTGGACAAACGACTTCAAGAAGAGTCGCTGAAGATTGATTCACGGAATCGAAAGATTCGACAAGGCCTCATCGGCGTGACCACCGTAGCGGGTCTCGGTCTAGGCGCGTACCTCGGATACAAGGCCGCCTACTCCATCGTCAAAGTGGCTGCGAACGAAACCGGATTGGCAAGCGTCTCTAAGATGGCCTTGAGAATGGGAATCATTGTTGTCACTGCGACAACGGGTGCTGCTGCTGGATCAGTCGCTGGCTATTTAGGAAGTGATTTGCTGTTGAACAACTCACGAGAGCTTCTCGATCCGATTGATGGAGACGAAAACCTCAAAGAACTCTTGGAGTATATAGACGATTTGTGATGATCATTCGCGTACTCACCATCTCTTTACTTCTTTTCTTTGCTGGGCCTGCTAAAGGATGGGCTCAGCAAGGAAAGAGCTTTCGGGAAAAGCTCATCACTTATCTCGAAGCCGCCAAGAAGGCCTCTGAAGCGGTGCCCGATACAACTCTGCATCGAAAGCACCTCGACGAATTGTATATCTTGGGCACCGATGTGGCCGCGGACTACTTTGAGTTTAAGGATGAGACCGAATTCGACGAGGATCGAAGGCTTCTCAAGAACGTCATTGTTGCCAATCAGCACCTTAGACTTTTGTTCATTCCCCTAGGCAATGCACTCATTCAGCAGGCTCGAAAGGTTGTTCGAAAGCATGACGCTGAGGTTCGTCACTATCGAATCGCAGCAGCGCTTGGGGGATTGGTTTTAGGCGGACTCGCAGGAGCCTCTTATCAGCTGGTTCAAAAGACATCCTCGGCCTTGAGATTGGCGATGATTGTTTCCGGCGGAGCTCTCGGAAGCCTCGCTGGCTATTTTTTGATTGGGCCCCTTGCCAGCGACCTGTTTATTGAATTCGACCTTAGCGTTGAGAAATCGGAGGACTTTATTCTACGATACCCTTACGCAAGTCAGGTCGTGAATCTTGATGTTTCCCAAGACCTTTTAATGGCTCTTGATGAGCTTGAAGTCGCCGATTGATTTCGATCCTTGATTCAGTAAAAGTCTCGATTTGTGAGATGGCTGGTTCTTTTTTTCGTACTGGTTTCAAACTCTCTATCGGCCCAGGAAAAGATTCTTTGGGTGCCTTTGCAAGGTACCGTGGAACTGGGCCTCTCTCCTTATATTACCCGCGCGGTTAAGTACGCTGAGGACAATCAGTTTGATGCGATTGTTTTGGATGTGGAGACGTTTGGCGGCAGGGTTGACGCCGCTGTCGTCATTCGAGACGCCCTTCTCAATACTAAGCTCCTCACCGTCGCTTGGGTGAATAAGAGAGCGATATCGGCAGGCGCTTTAATCTCTCTCGCTTGTAAGAAAGTGTTTTTCTCCCCTGGCTCAACCATGGGAGCCGCCACTCCGATTCAAATGAACCCTCAGGGTGGTGCCCAGCCTGTGGAGAACAAGTTCGTCTCATACTTCAGAGCTGAGCTGGGAGCTACAGCGGAGCGCAACGGCCGAGATCGCAAGGTTGCTGAAGCCATGGTCAAAGCCACAGAAGAAATCAAAGGCCTGGTCGCGAAGGACGATGTCCTAACTCTCACCGATGTCACGGCCAAAACGGTGGGCTTTTCCGATGGAACGATTTCTTCAAAAGACGAGTTATTCAAAGCTCTCGGTTTCAAAGAGCCAACGATTGAAGAGTTTAAGATCAATTGGGCTGAGCGGATCGTAAGATTTCTGACAGACCCCACCGTCTCAGGCGCTCTGATGACCATTGGAGTTCTCGGAGTGTTTATCGAGCTGCAAGCTCCGGGCTTTGGACTTCCGGGAATTGTAGGCATCACCTGTTTTGCCATTTACTTTTCTGCAAAGTTCCTCGTTCACTTGGCAGGTTGGGAAGAAGTTCTCCTCCTGATCCTGGGGATCATCCTGCTCGCCGTTGAGTTCTTGTTTCTGCCGGGAACCTTGATTGCTGGAGTTTTGGGAGCTGCTTGCATGATCGCTGCGCTCGTCATGGCAGGGATCTCTCCAAAGATACCTCTCGATTGGAGTGCTCCTGAGATTCAGAATCATCTCATGGGAGTCGGCATAGCCATGGTCGCCATGATTTTTGGATTGCTGCTGGCAGCCTATTTTATGGTCAAAAATCCCAGAAAAACTGCGCTCGTCATGAGCGAATCACTCGACCGTGATAAGGGTTTTGTGTCCGCATCAGATCTTTCGTTTCTACGAGACAAAGTTGGAACCGCCCTAACGGATCTTCACCCTTCTGGAAAATGTCAGTTTGATCAGTCGAGCTTCGAAGTCATCTCAAGCGGATCTTTTGTGAAAAAAGATGCACATGTGCGAGTCGTTTCCGTTGAAGGATCAAAGATCGTGGTGGAGGAATTTCGCAAATGAACCCGTGGGAAATCATTGCAGGCTGCATGATCGGCGGAGTCATCCTCGTGATGTTTGAGCTGATTCTCCCCGGAGGCGTGCTGGGAGCCATGGGCGGCGTGCTGATCTTGATTGGAACATTCACAGCTGGAAAGCATTATGGCATCGGAGCAGCTGCAGGGCTCTTTCTTGCTTCTGCTGTGATTGTGAGCGTAGCTTTTTATGTTTTGTATCGCTCTCCCTTTGGTCAAATTTTGATTCTCAAGGATCAAATTGCCCATCCGGAAAGTATTCAAGAACTCAAAGTCGGAGACTCGGGGGTCACCACCACGGATTTGCGTCCCACAGGCAAGGCTTGCTTTGTGGTCAATGGACGAGAACGAAGTTTTGATGTCATGACTGAGGGACAGTTCTTGGGTAAGCAAGACGAGGTATTGGTTTCGAAAATTGAAGGTCAAAAAATAACTGTATTTAAGAAAGGAGCTCCTCATGGAGTTTAGTTGGATTCTCATTATTGGTAGTATCATCGGATTTTTCTTCTTGGTTTGGATTGTGCCTGTCGGCCTCTTTGTCCAGGCCCTTCTCTCTGGTGCACCCGTTGGGATTTTTGCGCTGATCGGAATGAGGTTGAGAGGCGTCGACCCCAAGATCATTGTGTATTCCAGAATCGCTGCCATCAAGTCCGGACTTCCGCTCACGACAAACCAACTCGAGACGCATTTTCTTGCTCGAGGAAATGTGGTACGCGTTGTGCAGGCCCTCATCTCCGCAGACAAAGCGAACATCAACCTGACTTTTCAAAGGGCTTGCGCCATTGATTTGGCAGGTCGAGATGTTTTGGAAGCGGTGAAGATGACTGTGAATCCCAAAGTCATCACCACTCCAGTCATCGCCGCGGTGGCTAAGGACGGAATTCAACTGAAAGCAATCACCCGAGTGACCGTGCGTGCAAACATCGACAAGCTCGTCGGGGGCGCTGGAGAAGAAACGATCATCGCGCGAGTCGGTGAAGGGATTGTCTCAACGATTGGTTCTGCCTTGAGCCACAAAGATGTTCTCGAAAATCCCGATAAGATTTCCAAAACCGTTTTGCAAAAGGGCTTGGATGCTGGAACAGCCTTCGAGATTCTTTCGATTGATATCGCCGATGTCGATGTCGGAGAGAATATTGGCGCCAAGCTTCAAACGGACCAAGCCATCGCCGATAAAAACATTGCTCAAGCTAAAGCCGAATCGCGTCGAGCCATGGCTGTTGCGATCGAGCAAGAGATGGTTGCTCGGGCCCAGGAAATGCGCGCTAATCTCATCCAAGCAGAGTCGCAAGTTCCCATGGCTATCGCCGAGGCCTTCCGATCCGGTCGACTGGGTGTGATGGATTACTATCAGATGAGAAATGTCATGGCTGATACTGATATGCGCCAAGGGATTGCCTCCTCCACCAAGGGAACTGAAAAGACAAATACTTAAGGACAGAAGGCGTGGGCGAAGAGTTTAAATTCTGGATTGGCTTAGTGATCGTTGCCCTCTGGGTGATCAGCGGCATTCGTGAAGCTAAGCAACGCGAGAAGATCAAACGACAGAGAGAGGAGCGACTTCGAAGCGCTCCACCACCCTTGCCAACCCGCCCGATCGAGGCTGTTTCCGAGGAGGGCCTGACAGCGAAGGATCTTATCGAGCAGATCCTTCAGCAGCCCATGGAAGAAGAGGATTTTGAAGAGACGACTCCAGAGTCAGCTGCCGCGGAACATGCCATGACTGAGGCCTACGAGCCAGGTCCAGTTTCAACAGCTGAGCAGATGGCGGCAATTCGTCAGCGCGAACTTGCGAAGCTTGCTGAGGAAGGCCGTCGAAGAGTGGGCCAATCGAGTTCGCCCGCTGTTTTGCCCAAATTGCTTTTCCCTCAAGGAGCCGCTCAAGTCATCATTGCTTCGGAAATCTTGCAACCTCCCAAAGCTATGAGGAGCCGACATGCCTCTGGAAGATTTTGATGTTTCAGAATTTTTGGAAGTGAAGCTCAACAAAAAGCTCCAGGAAAACCCTCAGTCTGTTGAAGACTTCTATTGCGTCTACCAATTGGAGATTGGGGATGGCATTTGGCACCTGGATCTCACCGCCTCCAAAAATAAATCAATCAAATCAGGAGCTCACGAATCGCCTGATTGCACAATCAAGATTTCCCGTGAGGATTTTTATAAGATTCTCAAGCGTGAGCTTAATGTTGTGATGGCGGTGATGACGGGCAAACTCAAAGTCTCCGGCGATAAAACATTAGCTCTGAAGATTGGAGGCTTATTCAAATGAACAAAAGACTTCTGCAGATTCTGAAGGAAAAAGCCTACGAAAAGAAGACCGTCACCCTGGCATCTGGCCGTGTTTCGGATTTTTATATCGACGTCAAACGCGTGAGTCTGATGGCTGAGGGATCACTCCTCATAGGGCAAGGCCTCTTTGAGATTGTGCGTACTCATTTTCAAGAGGCGAAAGCGATTGGGGGTCTTACACTTGGTGCCGATCCACTCGCAACAGCGGCATCCATTGCTTCGTTTGAGGCTGGTCGACCTATTGATGCTTTCATCGTTCGAAAAGAAGCTAAGGGACATGGTTTAGGAAGACTCATTGAGGGAGGCTATGGCCTGGCTGCAGGATCCCCTGTTGTCGTTGTGGAGGACGTTGTCACGACGGGATCCTCAAGCCTTGAGGCTGCCCGAAAGGTCCAAGACTTTGGTTGGAAGGTATTGGGAATTGCAGCCGTTGTGGATCGCGAAGAGGGCGGCCGGGAGAATATTGAGAAAGCCGGCTTCACACTTTATAGCTTGTTTCGGCGCTCCGACTTCTCCTAATCTAGAGCCACTATGCGGTGGGGCTTTTTTGTTTCCTTGATTGTTTGTTGTGCCTTTGTTTCGAGCTGCCAAAGCTCCAAATCGGGGGATCGCGGACTTGCACCGAAATCCTTACTGGATCCCATCGTCGGGGATCACGCCTACGGGGAAACCTTTGCTAAAAATACAGCGCTCAAGCGAGCTCACAGCGAGCTTATGCCAGCATTTTCTGCACGCGTGACTTTTTGGAATGATGATCTTCGCCGTGCCTATGTTCGAGAATTGTCAGGACGACTCTGTCTTTCGGCTGATGAGGAAATGAAATTGGCCAAAGAGGAACTACAAGAGAACGAGGCTTATGTGGTTTTCATTCTTCAAATGGGAACTCGAGACCGCAAGTGGAACAATTTGAATGAAAAGAGATCCAACTGGAAGTTGAGCCTTGAGGACTCAGTCGCTTCAACCAAAGTCTATCC
>JBEIHI010000005.1:0-28548 GCA_040381435.1 Bacteriovoracaceae bacterium
AACTTCACCATTATCGCTGAGGGATCTTTTTATCTCAATCAATCACCTGAGCGAAGAGGTCCAGCTCCTACCGGTCTTAAACTCGGCAACGTCGCCTTTGTCAGTCTCAGCGATCATGCTATTCGGCTGACTAAAGATTTCAAAACCTTAAGAGGTAACACCTTAGAGCAGCTGGCCGCTTCGGGGCTTCCTCATTCATCTCCCCATGAGGTAACGGTCAGTATTCCGATTGGTGCGATCACAACAGCACCCGGAAAGGCTCCTATTTTTATGGACCGACAGCTCCTAACAAACACAAACCTCAAACCCCTAGGAACCATCAAGACCGAGGGACCTCTTTGGGGCTATCAATTGAGCGCTCTTCGAATGGTTCAGCAGCAAGTTCAAACCTCTAGTGCGATCCTGACAGGATTCACAAAAACTGAAACGAGCTATCCACAGCGCTGGCTTCTGGCTTCTCCTCCAGGCCTAAACATTCGCACCTCGGGTATGCATTCCTCAGCTATTGCCAGTTTTTCGATTACCCGAAAAACTCTCAAGAGCTTGATGGCCGAACGCCAAGTCCCCTGGGTTGAGAACAACTAAACGGATACGAATCAATCTTTGTACTTAGGCAAAGCCCAGCCCTGAAGCTTCGACATGAACATATAATTAGTCATGTCCAGCTGAACAGGAGTCACAGAAATTCTCAGCTGATCAGCAGCCTCACAATCAGTGCCCGGCTCCACATGACTGCCGACATTGGGCCCACCAATCCAGTAGTAAGGACGACCTCTTGGATCCAACTTCTCTTCGACAACATCGGAGTAAATTCGCTTACCCATTCGACACACAACGGCACGGCGCTCACCCATCTCCGTTTCCGAAGGGACGTTGACATTCAAAAGTGTCCCCGGAGCCAGTCCATGTTCAGACACCTGCTCAGCCAAGAACTTTGCGTAGTCCGCTGCCGCTTCAAACTTAAGCTCGTCGGTTTTTTGGTGAGGAACCGCAGAAAACGCAATGGCAGGAACCCCCAGCAAGACAGCTTCCAAAGCTGCCGACACAGTCCCTGAATACGTCACATCATCGCCCAAGTTCGCCCCCCGGTTGATTCCCGAAACCACAAGATCCGGCTTTCGAGGCAAAAGACGATTGATCGCCAAGTTCACGCAGTCGGTTGGGGTGCCGTCCACCATGAATTCTCGCTCGCGATTATTCACGCGACGAGCTCGCAGAGGCCGGTGAAGAGTCAGGGAGTGTCCACTAGCAGACTGCTCTCGATCAGGAGCAACGACCCAAACTTCTCCCAACTCACGCATTCGATTGGCGAGAGCTTTAATGCCTTCAGAAAAGAAACCATCATCATTGGAGACGAGAATCAACACGACTGAACCCTTCCTTGCTCAAAGCATCCAAACTTCGAACCCCATGACCCCCAGTATAGAGGAATTCAATCTGGTCTGTATAGCGTTCAACAAGAACGCGCCGCTTGATTTTCAGCGACGGAGTCATCTCCCCAGAATCAACAGACCAAGCTTTAGATGTCCACCCCACCACTCTCAGTTGCTGATACGGTGCCAATTGAGCATTAACGCCCGCAAGCAGACCTTCCAAATCCTTTTCAGTCCCCTGGATCAAATCAACCGATGCAATGGCAACGCAATACGGTCGATTTTCACCAAGGACAATCGCTTCGCGAATCATCGGATGCGATTTCAAAAAATTCTCAGCGACCTGGGGAGCGATGTACTTCCCTCCCGAGTTTTTGAAGAGGTTTTTCTTACGGTCGGTGATAAACAAAAATCCCTTGTCATCAAAGTGCCCAACATCCCCCGTATGAAACCATCCATTCTTAACGACTTCATCGGTCCATTCTTGATGTTTGTAATAGCCTAAAAAATGAAAGGGAGCCTTCAGGCTAATCTCGCCATCGGCTTCGATTCGCGACTCCACTCCTGGATAGAGCCGGCCACACGACCCAAAAGTCACAGTGCCTGGACGAGTCAGAGAAGAAACACATAGCGTTTCCGTCAAACCATAGGCTTCATGAATCACAATTCCAAAACTTTCGAGAGCCTGTCCGGTTTCAGCCGATAACTTGGCAGCTCCAGAGAAGCAAAGACGAGCACGATCAAGCCCCAACTTGCGCGCCACCATTCCGCCCATGAATCGGCTCAAAAGCCGCTGAGGAATCCACTTCGAAAGCCGGCGAAGAATCTTTTTTTGAGAAAGCTCTTTTTCGATTCGAAATCGAATGAGATCCCAAATCCGGGGAACCGCGAGAAAAATAGTGGGCTGAATCTGAGGCAGGACATTGATCACTCGATCAACCTTATCCACAAAGAAAATACTCCCTCCGCCAATCAAACCGCCAAACTCCACCAACATTCGCTCAGCCACATGAGAAAGCGGCAGATAACTTACAAAACGATCCTGAGCATTGAGATTGATGATCTCATTTGCCGTCTCAAGAGCCCCAACAATATTCTCAACCGAGTGCATCACCCCTTTGGGATGGCCGAGCGTCCCACTGGTATAAATAATCGTCGCCAACTGAGATAGCGGAGGTTCTGAAAACTGAAAAGTCTCAAGCATATCGGCCGCTCGATCTTCCAAATCTGCAAAAGAAATCTGTGCCACTCGAAGCTGAGGAATCTCGGACTCCGTCACCAGAAGTTTCATTTCAGATTCAGCAACAATCACCTCGATCTCAGAAAGATGAGAAGCCTGATACAAAGGAACAGAAACCAAGCCTAACGCCAAACACGCCCAATCCGCACACACCCATTCAATGCCGTTGTAGCCTCGAATACCCACTCGATCGCCGACCCTTAATCCCAACGACTGAAACAAATTCGCATACTGATGCACTTTGGTTAGGGTCTCGGACCACGTAAGTGAATGAAACTCATCAAAAGAGCTGCGACCTAGCTTTAAGGCAGAGAGTGCTACCGCATCCGGCCGCTCTTCGGCATGGTCACGCATGATCCAATAGGGATGAATATGCATCCCTCTAGCTAAACCCTTTCTCGTGTTTCTATCTATGAAAAAAGGTGCGAGTCTACACTGAGGATTTGCGAGCTGAAGCCATTAAAGCACCTTAAAACCCACTTATAAGGCTTTTTGCCAGGGACGGTTTTTGCATCTTCAGATGGCATGCTCGGCACTACGATTCGACTGGTTTTAAGCTTGTTTATGGTCGCTCTCACTCTCATCAACTGCGGAGGCTCTGATATCATCAGCGAACTACCTCGCACGATTGCGCCCACCTCTCCACCGTCTCAAGGTCCGACAACTCCTCCTACGAACGGGGGAAGCAACCCGGGAGGTCCGATTCCCAATTGTGAAGCCTATGCCACAACGGCTCAGCTCGATTTGGATCAAGACGGAGCACTGGATATTCTAGAACTTAATGGAAATCCTGATCCCACAAACACCGCCGTCAAGTACCGCTCCGATCCTTTGCTTGCCGACACCGATGGCGATGGTCGCAACGACGGGGAAGAAATCGCAAACAAAAAAGTGACGGGAATCGGGGTGAATGATCTTTTACGTACTCCGGTTGCCACGAATCCCGCACAGAGAGACTGGATTGTGCTCGTGCACGCTCGCGGAGGCGCTGATGGACAGCCTGTTCAAGGAAACACAGGAAATGGATGGAATAGCTTCGCGAACGTCGGCGGATGTTCGGAGGCCTCCGACGTCTGCCAACGGAAGAAAATCAAGAAGCTGCCAGGCGAAGATCAATTCATCGTGCGATACATCGAGACTCTCAATATCGTCAAAAGAGACCTTCTGACGACGACGTTTTCATCGTCCCTCTACCCCAATTTGATTTCACCTTCGGCCTCAGGGGACAACATCAACTGCTGGTCTGGTGGAAACAATCAAGGAGGCTGCCTAGGTCCCAAAGGTGAGGCAACGACCGCAAGTTCAATGACCAACTGCCTTGCCAACGGAGATCAACCCGCTCCTCCGACAGGTGGCTATACATCAAACCATTATGTCAATGCTTGTACCACTCGACGAAACTCTTTGATCGCGAGATTCAACAGCACCGGCAGTCGAGATATGGCAGCAGCAAACTTTGGCCCCGCCACCTCAACCACATGCCCCTGGTGTTTACCGTTCCGCGTTGGAAGCATCCCTGAGCAAAATACGATCTCTAACGTTCAGGTCGGCGCCACCGGCATGAAGTGGACTTACAATATGAACTCCTCACACGACACCTACAATCAACCGCTACTTCGCAGTCAGGATCAAAACGGGAGCAATCCCATCGGCGACAACGGCGGCTTCTTAACATTGATTCTTGCGTTCAATAATCCCGACCTCACAGCGACCTACAAAATGCCTGTAAGTAATGCAGACAATGCAGCAGTTCTCTCTCAGAAAAGAGCGTACTTTACTCATATTCTGAGTCTGCCCGCTCACGCAGGAAAATGTACGAATATCTAGATTATCCAGCGATCTGTTTGAGAAACTGAGTCGCAAGAGCCAAGATGAAGAAAAAGCCGCAGGCGTCTGTGACAAAGGTCAGGATGCCTGAGGATGCGAGTGCTGGATCAATTCGAAATCGTCTCAGAATCAAAGGAACCATTCCCCCAACGCAGACCGAAAGAATCGTATTCAACGTCAAGGCAGCCCCCACAACAACACCCAAGATGATATTCTTCTGCCAAAGCGCCGCCACCGATCCCAAGATCGCACCAATGAAGACACCTAACCAAACACCCAGTCGAGCCTCATTCCAAAATACCAACCAGTAATCCTTAGGCTTAATCAAACCCAGTGTGAGCTCGCGAATCGAAACCGCGAGAGCCTGATTCCCCGAAACCCCTCCCATATCCGAGATAATCGGCAAGAACAGCGCAAGAGCCACAACCGAAGACAGAGTATCCGAGTAGGCGCCAATCACTGAAGCCGAGACAAGATTGAGACCAATTTTGAGAATCAAAAATGACAGCCGCCGCAGAGTCCGAACTCTCGTTGGCAAAGATCGAAGCTCTTCTCCACCCAAGATACCGCTTGCCGCCAAAAAGTTTCGATCCGCTTTTGATTCCATGGCATCGCGGAAAGCAGCTCTTTGCAAAACCCCAACGAGTTTCCCATGATCCTCAACCACGGGCACTCCGTAAAAATCATGCCTCTCAAAAACCTCTCGAAGCTCATCCAAAGTCGCGGCAGCATTCACTTTGATAGGTGACCCTTTCATCAAAGTCCCTACGCGAACATCATTAGGAGCCAGCAAGAGATCTCTCAGTCGCACAACTCCCATTAAGGCGTTCGTTCGATTCACCACATACGCATAGAGCACATCGTATCCCGCATAGACCTCTGCGTGCTGACGCAAATTATCCAGGATGTCTTTGACGGTCAGGTCTTCAAAAAACGACAGGAACTCCGTCACCATAATCCCCCCGGCTGTATCGGAGGCATACTCCATGAGGCGTCTCGCATCTTGAGCATCCTGAGGATCCATCTCTTGCAAAATCCCCTCAGCCTCCTCTCGCGGAAGCTGAGCCAAGATGTCGGCCTGCTGATCTGAGGGCAATTCTTCCACAATCGCGGCCGCCGTGTTCTCAGGCAAATCGTCGATCAGGTCCGCAGCCTGCGCGTCGGGCAGATCTTCAATGAGCTCGGCAGCTTCAACCGGTGAGAGCAAAACAAAAAGACGTTTTTGAGTTTCTTCATCGAGTCGAGAAATGGCACGCGCCGTATCCCCCGCACTCAAAGTGTCCAAAAAGCTATTAAGGCCAACGACGTTGCCTGACTCAACGATTTCCTTGAGCTGGATCCACGATTCTCTTTGATTGTGTTCTTGGTCCACAAGACACCTTCGCCGCAGGCCGGCTAGTCAAAGGACAGCCGACGAGTTTACATATGACCGAATCCTGCATACCAATGAAGACCGATCCTCAGACTCAATTTTTAAAGATTTTTACCGAAAGTGTCTGCTGTTTTGATGAACAAATTTCTCGCGTCATCAATTTGCAAATCAGTCCATTTCAACAGCTCGGCCAAATGATTGTGAAACCAAACCCACTGTTCGGGCCATGAGTATGACTCAGGCAGAACATCAAGAGCTGAAAGTCCGTGCATTCCTGCGGAACTCGCAGCACCCAAGAGAAGCAAAGCTCCCACAGACTTTGTGATTCGAGCATAGAACAAATGACGAGCATTTCTTCGAGTCACCAATTGAGCTTCAGAGAGACTGGCCAATACCTGATCTACGTAGCGAGCCCTTTGGCGCTTCTCCCATTTAGCCAGCTCTGAATCAAACATCCACTCCACCAAGGTCAGTGCGGCCGCTTCACGCGATGGAGTTTCGTAAGTTGCCGCTTCAAAGAAGCGAACAAGAATCTTCGAAACACCCAGATAATTTTGAAGGACAACTCGATTTTTGGTGGATCGGGGATTCAACGGCAGAGGAACCCCCAGCGACACATTGGCAATCGCCGCCTTCAATTCCATCAGATAGCCACGATCCTCCTCAGAGGCCGCAGCAAATCCCTGATCTAGTTTTAAAAACCGAGGATCCGTCGCTCGCTTGGTCAGACGCTCATGAATGCCCTGTTGAGAGGGCCCTACTGATGGCAACTGCCCCTGAGAGTCGAGCACCAAATCAGTGTCTGTGGTAAGAAATCTCGTGATCGCCTCGCGCGCCGATCGAGGAACATCCACAGCCTCACTGCCCCATTTTCCAAGTAGCAGATGCTTTCGATACAAATCTCCAATGAGCAAGTAGTCATCAATCGAGACGCTCAGCTTCGACTCTTTGATTTGAGCCTGAATAGCCTGAAGACGAGCCCCCACTTTTGAATCCTGAAGCAAGTGGGCCCGAAGATGATTCACCATGGCCTGCACCGTTCGATAATATCGCACCTGCTCTGATTGCCAGGAATTCCCATTCAAGGAGTCTTTGGATGAGACCGCTGATGAGTTCAAGACTTCAGCCACGCCCAGACCCTCCAAGAACAGCGAAGCAAGATCATCTGGATTCAAACGGATGATGCGCATTTCAATTTTTCGAAGATCATCAATACGATTTTGCAGTGGCAGCAAAGCGTAAGCTCGAGCGCCCATCTTCAACAAATGAACCTTTTCAAATTCGAGCTCGCGAATACTCAAGCCGATTCGCTGACGAAGCCTTCGATAACCTCTTTCGACAGCCTCTTTAAGATTAAGCTCACCCCTTGAAATAGCCCTCGTCAGTTCCTGAAGAGCTGCGAGATCAATAGGACTAAAATCAGAGAACGAAACCTCTGAAGTTTCGCCTGCCTCATCGAGTCGAGATTTGAGACGCTCAACCAGTGAGATCAAGGCCAAGTCGGTATCTGCGAGGCCTTTTGCCTGACCGTCGGCATCCCGTCGCGAGATATGACCCGCAAACTCCCGCACGACGATTTTACAAAAACCGAGCCGATCGGAAAGCGGAGGCAAAGGCTCGTTTGTTGGATTCCCAATCACGTTGGGAGTCGACAGAAAAGAAAGCACCAAAAAACACGAACAAAAAAAGAGGCTTAGCTGACGCAACACGCCCATCATCAAAACAAGGAACGGACATAAAGACCAACAAAAATGAGAAAAAAATCAGACGAGAAAAAATTTCGGGGCGACTGGATTCGAACCAGCGACCTCTCGCACCCCAAGCGAACGCTCTACCAGGCTGAGCCACGCCCCGATATTCTTTCGGAAGACTTGAGTCAGCCTGGTAGAGGCTTTCGCTCTCTACTCACTTTGTCGGCCTTACGGCCGAACGGCTGAGCCACGCCCCGATAATCTCTCGGAAACCTGAGTACGCTCCGAAGATCCCAACAACAAACTTTAGCTGGCCCCGTAAGTCAAAAGATTTCCCAAGGAATCTCGGGCCTTATGCCCATCCCCTTTCAGTTTCAGAGGCCTTCCGGTAAAAGAACCTTCATGATTTCAAGCCTTTTTCTCAGTCTCCTGTCCCTCACTTCAGGCCCTGAAGAAACCTCATCTCCTCTGAATCGATGGATTCGACAGGCTGCGGATCTGCAATCCCCAGCCCCCGAGCAGAGTCTCGCCTATCAACAAGTGATCGCCGCCGTTGAGATGCGCACAAACGTGGAGACGATCGCCGAATTCTTTGCCATTCAAGCATCCCCAAAGGGATTGTCAGAAGCGCAAATTCAGGATCTCGTTTCAAAAGTTTTGGCTCGGATATCGATTGATACCATTCGCCGAACACTCAATCAGCTGCAAAACCCAGATCGAGTCGTCAAAGTTCTAGCCATCAAAGATCTCAAGACCGCTGTCCTTTCGCCAGCAGTCTCTGATCAGCCTCAGGAGCTTGCCCTGAAGCTTTTGTACACCAAAGATTATTCGCGAGCTCTCCATCGTGCCTATCGGCAAGGAGTGAATGCGCGCTCTGAGATTCTCTTGGCCAAAAAAGAAAAGGACCTGAATGCTCAGGTCCTTCAGCAACTTCTCGAAGAAGTGACTACCCTAACAGCTCAGGCTCGTTAACCCACGCTCTTTGAGCCGGCCGTATCTTCGGGCGATGTCTTGGGCAAATCCTTATTCAACATCGCTCGCAAAACCTGTGAGGGTTTAAACGTCAAAACGCTACGAGCCGTAATCGTCATCTCCTCGCCTGTTTGAGGATTGCGACCCACTCGAGCTTTCTTCTGTCGAACGATGAAATTTCCAAAACCGGAGATTTTTACCTTCTCACCCTTTTGAAGTTGTCCCTTCAAAGAGTCAAAAACGAATTCGACCACATCGGTCGCTTCTTTCTTCGTCAGACCGACCTTTTCAAAAACCTGCTCAACGATGTCGGCTTTAGTTAATGTCATCTTACTCGCTTCGTTAACGGGCATACGTTACCTCCCCCACCCTCATCAGTTTAACGAATGCAGTGAGTTGGCGGCAAGGCACCGAACACGAAAAATCGTAGTTCTTTCGCAGTTTTAACGCAGAGCTACAGAGCCCGAACCAAAGGCCTCGATCACCGAGGAAACGAGCTTATCGTGACTCTGCTTCGCTTCTTCCAGAGTTAATGTTTTCTCTGGCGATTTGTAACGCATCGCAAAAGTCAGTGACTTTTTATTTGCGGGCAACTGACCACCCTCAAACAAATCGTAGCAACGAATCCATTCCAAAAATGGGGCTTTGGCTTTTTCAAAAGTCTTAATCATCTCCGCGACGGAAATCTTATCATCGACCAAAAACGAAGCATCAAGATCGATCGCTGGATAGGCCGAGGGAGCAAGATACTGAGGATTTCGAACTTCCACCTCGAGAATCCACTCTCCCAGCTACGCTCGAGAGGGCAGATCAAACGCTTTCTGCACCAAGGGATGAAGTTCCCCAGCCTGATGGCCAATGCGGCGCTTCGGATGAAAAAGTCCCTCATAAGAAACGGGCTTCATCTTGAATCGCACGTCGCCATACACTCGCTCGACCATTCCCTTAAACTCAAAAAACGCATCCGCGGATCGAGACCACAACCGCTTCTTATCATCAGGACGCGGCACCCACAGACAAGCTACAGCCAAGGTCTCCACAATAGGAGATCCCTCATACATGGAGGTCAAATCCGATCGAAACACCGGGCCCACTTCCACCAATCGCACATCTTCCTCACCATGAAACAAATTCAAACGAGCGCGCTCGAGCAGTTGATGAATCAGGGTCTGACGAAGAGTCGATTTTTCCGCATGAATGGGATTTTGAATCGTCATCGGTTGCGGCAGAGGAATACCCAATCGCCCTTCAATCGCGGGATCAGAAAAACTCATATGGACCACTTCAGAAAATCCAAGATTCGTCCAGCGCTCAACGAGCTTCTCTCCCAAGGAATACCTAGGCTGCAGGTCGCGAATTGTTGAAATGGACTCAGCAAAGGTCAATGGACGTTCTTCAAGATCATCGTAGCCAATCAGGCGCGCAACATCTTCCATGATATCTTCCAGACACTGACCATCCACTCGATACCAGGGAAAGCTCACAGTCGTTTTGCCACGAGCTTCAAAGGAGTACTCCAGGCGACGAAGCATCTCGAACAATTCATCATCACTGAGTTTAATTTTGCCAATCTTGGCTTCGATTCTCTTGCGATCCCACAAAATAGAAAGCGGAACAACCTTCTCTGAAACCTTGGTGCCCGCCGCAGACTCAAATGCACCCCACTCTTTCATTAACGCAAGAGCGCGTTCCGCCACTTCATCGAGTCGATGAGGAGTCAACCCCCGCTCGAATCGGTACGAGGATTCACTCGAAAGCTGATGACGTCTCGCCGTTGCACGAATCAACTGAGGATCAAAGCACGCAACTTCCATCAAAACATTCTTTGTTGAGTCAGAGACGGATGTTTTTGCCCCACCCATGACTCCGGCCAGACTCAACGGACCCGTTGAGTCTGCAATCACCAAATCCTCGACATGCAATTCAATCGTTTGATCGTTGAGAAGAGCAAGCCTCTCTCCTGCCTTTGCCCGTCTCACGCAAAGAGTCTTGAGATCAACCTTGTCAGCATCAAAGAAATGCATCGGATGACCCAGCTCAAACATCACAAAATTTGTGATATCCACGAGAGGAGAAATCACACGCGACCCCATTCGCTCCAAAATGGTGGAGACGTCCGCAGGCGTGTGCCCTTGTTGAACGTTTTGAATGTGAACCGCAAGAAACCCCGAGCAGTCCTTGCCAGACTCAACAGACAAGTTGACATAACTCGATGAGGCCTTGAACTTGGTCAGAGAAGGAACCTTCAACTTCAATCCCAGTTTCGCAGCCGCCTCTCGAGCCAATCCTCGAATGGACAAAGCATCGGGGCGATTGGGAGTGACATCGATTTCCAAAATAGAGTCTTCGAGATCAAAAAAATCACTGACGGGTTTGCCGAGCGATTTTTCATTCACCACTCCCGAAGAAAGAATCCAAATTCCCTCAGCCTCATCCGCCAACTGAAGCTCGGCGAGAGAACAACACATGCCCCGTGAAGTTTCACCACGGATCTTGGCTTCTTTCATGGTCATTCCCTGACCATCTTTTCCCGGAATCGTCGCACCCACAGGAGCTAGGGCAACAAAGTCGCCCTCTTTCATATTCTGAGCGCCGCAAACGACGGGCAATTTCTCGGCGCCCACATCCACGGTCAGCAAAGACAATCGATCTGCCTGGGGATGCTTGTTTCGAGAAAGAATCTTGCCCACTCGAACCTGAGAAAGCCCTCCACCAACTTTGGTGATTCCGTCATTAGGAAAACCAAGACCAGCTAACACTTTTGCCAAATCTTCGGCTGTGCCTTGAAAATCCAACCATCTTTGAAAGGCTTTAAAACTCAACTTCATTTCAAATTCCCTCTAAGAAAGGAAAGCCGGTTTTCAAAAAACAATCGAAGGTCCGGAACTCCCAACTTCAACATCGTCAGCCGCTCAATTCCCATTCCAAACGCCCAACCTTGAACCTTTTCAGGATCCCAGCCGCAGGCCTTGAAAACTTCTGGATGAACCATCCCCGCTCCTGCCACCTCCAACCATCCACTCGTTTTGCAAACACGGCAACCCTTGCCAGAACAAAACACGCAGCTGATATCCACCTCAGCCGACGGCTCGGTGAAAGGAAAATAGCTCGGCCGAAATCGAATCTTTGTGTTCTGATTAAAAAACTGACGAAAGAAGAAATCCAAACAAGCTTTGAGATCCCCCATCGTTGAATGCGTATCCACAACGAGGCCCTCAATCTGATGAAACATCGGCGCATGAGTCGCATCGTCATCCACACGGTAGACTCGTCCCGGAGCCTGAATACGAATCGGAAGCTGCCCGCCAGCCTTAGCGGCCGCCATCAACACTCGAACTTGCACGGGAGACGTGTGCGTTCTCAAAACAGTGGGACCCTGAGCCGGAGAATCCTTCATAAAGAAAGTCGCCTGCATGTCTCGAGCTGCGTGACCGGGCTTAAAATTCAATCGGTCAAAACAGAAATCCTCAAACTCGACTTCTGGACCATAGGTAGGCTTGAGACCTGCATGTTCCAAAATCGAAATCGCCTCATTCAAAACTTGCTTCAAGGGATGGCGAGAACCGGCAGGAAAATATACACCGGGCGCCGAGGAATCCAGGCGATCAGACAACAACTTCTGATTCAACTCTTCTCGCTCAAAAAACTGCTGTTTCTCGAGCAGTCGAGCTTCCATCAAAGTTTTAATCTCGTTGGATCGAGCCCCGATCTCTTTACGCCCGTCAGGGCTGAGATCCTTCAAACTTGCCATGATGGCAGAGATCCGTCCCTTTTTTCCTAGAAACGAAACACGACAGTCCTCAATCTGAGCAGAGGTCTTCGAAGACTCTAACTGCTTTTCGAATTGAGACTGAGCAACATCCAGATTCTTTAAGATTTGATCCACCGAACTCACGATGGAATGCTAACGAAGAACGACTACGCCGACAAGCCAACGAATTTGACAACTTGATCAAAAGCCTTCGGCTCTGTCGCTGCCAAATCAGCAAGAACTTTTCGGTTGATGGTGACATTCTTGAGTTTCATTGCGCGCACCAGACCGCTGTAGGAGAAACCACGAGCTCTTGCTGCTGCAGTGATACGAGTAATCCACAGAGCGCGGAAATCTCGCTTCTTCGCTTTTCTGTGTTCATAGGAATAAGCAAGTTTACGATCCACGTGCTCGGCCGTTACAGCCATTGTGTTTCGTGCTCTTCCTGTCATTCCTTCAGAAAGCTTGTGCAGTCTTTTTCTTCGATTCTTAGCTTTTGGTCCGCCTTTAACGCGCATACTTACCTCAACTCTTTAAAATTCATCGACCTTAATTAAAAGGCGTAGGGCATCAGAACTTTCATGTGCCCCATTTCAGTGTCACGAACATAGGTTTTCTTACGATATCGTCGCTTCACCTTACGCGGATGTGTGGTCAGAATGTGAGACAAGTGATTGCGCTTACGCTTCACTTTGCCAGTTCCCGTCACGCGAAAGCGCTTGGTAGCCGAACGATTCGTTTTCATCTTGTACGAAGCCATAATAGACAGAAGTTCTAACCCAGCCTGAGAAAAGGAATCAACGTCCAAATTGCCCTTTTAGAGGCGTCCAGACCCCCCTAGCGTCCTGTCGGTTTAGAACCCTTCAAAGGCGAGGTTGTCCGCTCCACAATCGGGCCCGAGGGGGCCTGAGGCTTGGGCCTCTCCGGAGCAGGCGCCGCAGCCGGCTTCTTAGCCCCACCCTGACCTAACGGAGCAAACAGAGCAGCCAATGAACGGCCTTCCATACGAGGGGTCGACTCGGGAGCTCCGTGGCTCTTGAGGGCTTCAATCACTTTAGCCATTTGAATTTGACCAATCTCAGGATGTGCCATCTCACGGCCTCTAAAGCGGATCGTTACCTTCACGCGGTGGCCATCTTCAAGCCATCCCTGTGAGTTTCGCATTTTGAAATCGAGATCATGGGCATCTGTTGACGGACCCATGGAAACTTCCTTCACGATACTCGCAGCCGTCTGCTTTCGCTGACCCTGAGTCTTTTTCTTTTGCTCATACTTGAACTTTCCATAGTCCATGAGCTTGCAAACGGGAGGAACAGCCTTGGGGGAGATTTCCACCAAATCAAGGCCTCGACGCTCTCCTTCTCTCAATGCCTCAGAGGGTGACATCACCCCCAGCATCTCACCATTCTCCAAAACAACTCGAATCTTGGGCGATCGAATCTGGTGATTCACTCGAACATAATCATCACGTCGGTTTTCTCGTCTAAAGTCAGAAATAAAATGGTCCTCCTAAGTTATCGTTTGTTTTCTTAAAGTGTTATGGAAATTGCAAATCATCATAGCGGCAGTTCAAAGCATCGGCGGCACCGCGCCTCGTAAGCATCGCTACTGCCCAATAGAACCTGTCCAGTTCCTCCGACCATTCGCTGATTGCGAAGAGCAGGAGCTCCACACTTGGAGCAAATCGCTAACTGCTTCGTCACATAT
Source organism: Bacteriovoracaceae bacterium (assembly GCA_040381435.1). Taxonomy (GTDB): domain Bacteria; phylum Bdellovibrionota; class UBA2394; order UBA2394; family UBA2394; genus JBEIHI01. The sequence continues at coordinate 13,934 of JBEIHI010000005.1, forward strand.
TCGGCAGACGCCATCAGCTCGGGCATGGGATGAAAGGGTTGAGCACGGTAGTCTTGATCAAGACCCGCGACGATCACTCGCTTACCTTGCTGAGCAAGCTGATTACAGACATCCACGATGTCTTGGCTAAAAAATTGTGCTTCATCAATCCCAACAACCCATGCATCCCGCGCTACATCCAAAATTTCTGCAGGGCTCTTCAGCGCAATACTCGGTAACTTGATCTGATCGTGACTCACCACATGATCTTCAGAATATCGATTATCAATCTGTGGCTTCACCAACACCGTTGGCTGCTTGGCAATCATGGCACGACGAATGCGCCTCAAAAGCTCCTCGGTTTTTCCGGAAAACATGCTGCCCACAATCACTTCAATCCAGCCCACTTTTTGGGGCAGCAAATGAGAATGGCGATGGATTTCATCGAGGGTTTCTTTTTCCGTATGAGATAGGTGCACTCACCTCAAGATTTAACGATTTTGCAAAGATTTTGAAAGATCGAATTTTTTGTTTGCAGACCGTTTAAAAGCCGAAATGATCTAGAAATGACCGCTTTTTTCAGCCTCCTTTGTGCCTTGGCCTTATCAGCACAGCTTCCCCTCGCACCCACCCCTGGAGCCGGCTTGGCCCCCTTTCAGCCCCCCGCAGACTCCCCAACGGGTAAAGAGCTTCGGATTCAGCCCAACAGCAGCGCCGTCAGCATCCGCCAGATCCGCTCGGATGATCAGGTGACCTACCTCCGATCTCAAGGGCCCTGGTATGAGATTGAAGTCAAAACTGTTGAAGGCCTCACCTTTCGAGGCTGGATTCAAGGCGAGCTGGCGACCGCTCGCCGGCTACCGGAGCCGAGTCCGGTCGTAATTCAGAAAGAACAGCCCAAACCGATCACCTCCCAGAGATTTGTGATGTTTTGGGATAAGCGGGCCCACTCGCGCGGAAGCCTGAAACTCTCAGTAGGCCCCCAGCAAAGCATCTACAGCCTCAGCGGAATAACTGGCGGAAGCAACCGGTCAAACATCTCTCCCGGCTACAACTTTTTGGGTGGTCATTTTGGCCTCGATGGTGAGTTCATTCCCCTCTCAACAACCCTTGGCAAAGGCTTTTCACTGAGCCCCCTCATTCGCGCCTCTTATGCTTACGGCCTTCATCGAGTGGCTTTTGGAAATCCGTTCGTCGATGTCCCCGAAGTTTCCGGCCAAGCATACAGTATCGACACCAACACTTACCAACTTGAGACCATCGCGCGCGTTTCCCGAAAAGTTGGTTCTGCTCTTGAAGTTGCTTTTGGTCTTGGCGCTGGATTCATCTTTCATGAAGTCGCTCCTGACCTTGATCCGATCCCCGGCAGCGACGAACTTATTTTTGTGGAGCAAAGCACATCGGGATTCATCCTTCCCCTGGAAGTTTCTGCAAAGATTAAATCCACATACACTGTCGCTCTCACAGCGAAACCCATCTTGGTCTCTTCTTTCAAAGAAACCCCTGAGGTAACTCCGGATCCCAAGCTTTCAAGCACGCCCTGGATTTTGCAATCGGTTATCGGATGGCAGTGGTCGCAAAGATTTGAATTGGAGTTGGCCGTTCAGTGGCTGGATCTCAAGGCCTCAGGCAACGGCAGCGCAACACGCTTAGGGGAAAACTTCGAGGATGGTCAAATTTCGACGAGTTTTCGAAAGGCCGATCTCGGAATACGATGGCATTTTTGAGTCATCTTATTTTTTGAGGCCAGCGAGACGAGCACGACAATCCCAGACGAGTTGCTGATAGGTACTGACGGGCCTTACAAGATGTCTCAAGCGTTGGCTTTGCAGCCCCACTCGATGCCATTGAGTTCGAAGCAGAGACTTAACTTGCTGGGGCAGAGTTTTAGACTGCGATCGCTCTGAAGCAATCAAAGCCTTGATTCTCTCATACTGAGCACTTTCAATGCCGTCCTCCAAATCCCCCTCCGGATAAGCTTCTTCCAGAGCCCAGATCAACGCAAAATCGCTCCAGTTTTTTTCCGAAGGCTTGAGGCTAGCAAAAATGGGCATCAGCTCCTTCATCAATTCCCGCTGAATTCTTTTGCAATCTTTCGTGGTGAAAAATCCGGTCTCATCGATCACGCTCGGGTTCAACCTCCAGAGGCCTGCTAAAATATCTTCTGCGCTCTCGGCGCGATCGAAGGTGATATAGACAGCGACTTTCATCAAACGCTCTAGGATGCTTCGAATGGTTTTGATTTGCGCTTTTTCATTCCTCAGCTCTGGAAACTTTCGAAAAAGATCATTCAGTGCATGCGGCACCATCAAAAGTTCATCCGCATCGTAGTGCACTCTATCCTTCAACAAGTCCTGAGATCGCTCGATCCAAAGTCTCAGCAAATACTGGCCGTAAATCTTGCTTTCCTCAGACGTTAAATCTTCGGAATCACGAGGATCATCGATGGCCTGCAGAGCGGGAACAATCTGAGCCAACAAATCGAGGCCCCCCCTCACTGTAGGGATCTGAGCACGAACCAAAATAGCTTCAGAGGCCGTAGCTTTCAGCCGGTCATAAACACCAACCGAAAACTGATTGAAATCATCTTTCAGTCGCTCTGCGATCTCCATATTTGATTGGAGCAACAAAAACTCCATCTGACGCTCCCAAAACTTCTGAGCATCGGGAATGCGATCCTCGGGAAACACTCGAAGCTTAGCTTCGTTAATATCCGCAAAACTCAACTCTGTTTCCGAGTTTTGAAGGGCACGAATCATATAACTCAAAACAGTTCTCCGATGCTGAGTGGAAACTAAACTCTCAGCCTGATGAGACACAAAGGAAAGCTCTGCCAAATCAAAAATTTCTTGGACAACAGCCTCTCTCTGCGCATCATCGGAATCACGAGATCTCTCAGGGGAGTAATCCACACGATCCATTCGCTCTCCAAAATGCTTGATGATCGCGAGTCGCACCTTCTCGGCAAACGCGGGATGCACTCCAGCTCTCGCAATGAAGTGGCGCTCCACTGACAAAGAGGATCTGCCCTTGAACACCGGAGAAAGTCGCTCAGCAGCCGCCAGCCCTTTCATGTAGAGACTCACAAAAATATCTTCCGCGCCCGGAGCGAGATCTGACAGGGCACTCATCGCTGAAAGATTTTGAACGAGAGCCTCGAGATCTTGCTCAGATTTGATCTGAAATCGCGAATCCTCGTAGATTGCTTTCAGGAGCGACCAGAAAAACTCATCGACGACGAGGGCATTTAAATTCGATGATTCCGAACGGGCCAGCTCAATGCTTTCTTTAAGAATCGGACTCTTTTCAGTGAGATTCTTAATGACTGAGGCCAACAAAATACCTGCGGGAACCAAGCCAGGTCGGTTTGCAGCAAAGCTCCTCGCATCGAGGAGATCCCCGCCCCGGTCACTTTGCAGTTGCTGTACCGTCAGGGAGAGAATGGGCCGAATCTGCCGATCATAAAGCCCACCATGAACCGCTAGCGCCCACTGACCTGCCTTGTTGAGCTTAACAGCCAACTCACGCTCCACCCCTTCAGAGGCATTTGCGGCCTCTAACACCAACAGTGGAGACAAAACAAACAAGAGGACGATTGAGCGGCAAAAGAGCGATTTCATAGATTCCCTAGGACCCCTCTTATGCCATGAATCTCCCCCCCTGAGAAGCTTCCGGGGGTCTGAAATTCTCCCATTTTTGCCCTAAAAAATTCACTGATTTGGCAGAATTTACTGAGGCATTAATGCCCGGCCCAAAAATGACAAAGATTCACAAAGATTCCAGGGGGTTAGAGATCCATTTTGATCCTGCGCCTTGGCATCACGATTGCTTAAACAGAGCCTGCGTGTGTGGTGCTAGCAACAGTCTTTGGAGCCTGTCCTGTCGAGTCCTCTTGGGGTCAATTTCGATCGCTTTGCTTTGCAGCTGCTCACAGATGATTGACTCCCTTCCTCAGTTTTCATCTAAGACCAACGAGCAACCCGAAGAAGTCGAGCCCACCATTAGCTCCGCCGAATATGTTCAGGGGTTGAGAAAAGCCAAAACGCTATTGCTTGATCTTCCTGTTCTTACGGCAGCAGAGCTTGAAGTTGATTCAGTAAGCTCCTACAGAACCTTCATCCAAAGTTATCTGGATGACAACCGCTCCACGAAGCGAATCATTCAGTTCTACCAACAACTCCTTCAGCTTGAGGGGTCTAGAACAGTCACCAACTTCGAAAACACATCCTTCAACATCGTGATTGATGACGACGAGCCGGCAAGCCTTGCGGGCTACCTCTACCAAAACGAAATGGACTTCAGAGAGATTCTAACGGCCGACTACTGCGTCAACAAAATCGAAAATGGTCTCACCTTAAAAAGCGATTGCGTTTCACGCGGCAGACGCGTTCTGAACTCCGACAACCTTATCAACCCAGCATTCTACGGTCGAACAACTGTTCCCATGGAAATGCGAGCCGGCGCGATCAGCACTCAAGCCTTTTTGGCAAGATTCTCCGGCGCTCTTAACTTCCGAAGACCAGCAGCTGCTCGAGAATACTTTCTCTGCAGAAACTACCCCGACGCCGAAGAGAATGAGGGATGGACCGAAGCGAATGGACAGCTTCACCCTTTCTACTACACACCAGATGGAGGTGATCAAGATTGTCAAAGCTGCCACCAAACTTTGAACAAAGTGCGGGGCTTTTTTACAGGCTTTGGACCTCTCGGTGAGATTCAAATGGGTCAGACTGCCGCAAGGCTCGACACAGGACAAGACTCTCCTGTCACCCCCAGAACCATCAACACCGTTGAGGCGGCAACGTTGAGCCTGCCTGATTATCAAAATCTGTATGGGAAGAGTTCCACAATGGCATTTGAGGAAGTCCTTAGTTCGTATCACGGCCAAGAGATTACATCTTATGATATCAACCTGGCCCTTGCCACGAATCCTCTCTATCCCAAGCTCGCCGACTACGGTCGAATTCTTTCGGAAAGCCCGGCCTTTGCTGAATGCACTGCCCAACGCTTTTACAATCTTGCGATGGGGATCAATCAAAACATCAACAACAGACTTCCCGATCGAATTCGACAGCATCTGATTAATCAATTGGAAAACAACAACTTCAACTTAAAGGTCCTGCTGATTGAGATTCTCAGCAGCACGGACTTTTTGGATCAGTGAGGCAGCCTATGAAGTCAACGTTAACACTTGCAACTCTCCTCATCGGACTTTCGATGACAGCTTGTCTGCCAGCACCCGAAGGAGCTTCCGAGTCATCAGGCAACTCCTCAGCGGATACTCGTACACGAGATCCGATTGCTGTTGATTGCCGTGTTTTGGGATATACTTCGCTTCGATCCATCTTGTATGAGGCACTCGAGATTCCCCAAGATGCGATGCTTTACAACGGCACCACTCTGGAGCAGCACTTGATTGCGTCTAAAACCGCTCTTGGTGGAGAGGGAATTGCCGAAGTACGCGAATGCTCCATGACATACGTCAAAGCCGCTTCTCAGCTCGCCATATACGCTTGTCACTGGATCGCCGAAAACAATGCGGCCACACTCTTTCCTCAAAACTTATCTGACATTGCTTTTGCCTATCGTGCTCTGACCGGAACAAATCCAGACGGAGTAGAGATTGCCGCTCTGCAGGAACTAGCCGTATCGATCGTCACTTTTGAGAGCCGGGCCTTTGAATCTTTGCAATCAAAACGAGCAGCAGCCGTTTGTACGGCTATACTAACATCAATGGCCACTCAAACGATTTAACTCAAGGAGCTCACCATGAAAAAATCACCCCAACACTTTGATCGAAGAAACTTTCTCGCACGCTCCTCTCTTTGGTTTGCGGCCCTGGGAGTCGCTCCGAGTATTCGGGCTGAGCTCATCGAAAAAATCGCCAAGAAATCTGGCTTAGGGGGTGGCGATCTTTTGGCGAGTGAAGTTTCAGGCGGGCAAACTCAGTTTTGCATTGAGTTTGTAATGCGCGCAGGATTTCCCGTTGGCTCCCTTGTTTGCCCACCTGTGGATTTAAACCCGGGACGAGTGGCTGCCTGCTCCGTTGCTGACAGTGCGGCAGGTCGTTTGAGTCGAAGAGCCGCCATTCACTTGCCCTCCGAGGTTCTTGAGCTAAACAGCTCAGGTCCAGCGCCTCTGTATCTTTCGCCTTATGCTTCAAGCTTGGCACCTCTTGTTCAAGACGGAACTTTGCGGATCGCCGGAACTCAAGCTGTCATGACCAACGGAGGTCACAGCTCAAACTTTGCGACACGAAATGTCGTGGGAAACTCCGGGATGCAATTGGTCACCACGGGAGCCCCCTGCCCTGCGATTCACTTTGCCCACGTGATGCCCAAAGCAACGATGCTTTCTGGCGTTGAGTGGAAAATGAGTGATGCTGAAACTTACAATAATGCTCCATCAGGCTACTCGCCGCTCATTCGCATTGGAGGCGGCACCGATCAAACCTCTGTTCAAGGGGTTCCTATGTCAGCTCAGGCTTCGAATTTTTTGAATCTTTTCTCCCCCGCTCAGATTCCGTTTTCGGCTGCCGAAGTCAGCTTGATTGCCAACGCCTCTGAGAAGCTCAATCGCAACTTCATCACCTACCGAACCATCAACAACGGAGATCAATATGTCGCCTCCTTCAAGCAAGGAACAAATCTCCTAACCACCGATTATAGAAATGCTCTTATACCATCGATGTCGACCTACACCGACTGGCAAATGTCCGAATCTCGTTTTGGAGTAAGACTTGCGGAAGCTATGTATCTCCTCACCACAGCTTTCTCTCTAGGCTTGATTCGAACCGCGACGATCACCATCGATACAGGCGATTGGCATGGGCGACTCAGCGGAGTGGACTTATCGAACTCCTCGGCTAACCGAGCAAACAATAGTCATGCCGTGACCGTTCGGTATCTATCGAATGCTTTGGCTCGAGCCTACAATTTGGCCAAAACCTTGCCAAATCCTCTGGCACCAGGAAAATCAGTCGCTGACGGGATGGTCACAGTCATGACTTCTGAGTTCACTCGTGGCTGGACTCAGCAAGATTGCAATGATCACAACGACGGTGGAACCAATGGATTCGTCATCATCGGCCCGACGGTGAACAATACTTCCGCCTCGAATTGGGACCACACCTCGGGGCAAACTGTCAGCATTGATCGAGTCACTGGAACGCTTGACGTTGATGCTCCGCGATTCTCAACAGGATCAGCCTACTCCACGATCTGTCGATCCCTCGGAATTCCAGGACCTGAGATTTCTCGCTTCACAGGAGAAGCTCCCATCCTTGCACTGCTGAGGTCATCATCATGAGATTTGCTTCTGTCTCAAGCCTTGTTTTCATTCTGGCCCTAGGAGGCTTGGACGAAGCTTTTGCCTTCAACAATCTAACTGGCATTCTAGAACAAACAAGCTGCAACGGTTGTCACGGAGTGAATTCTCCCAACAGACCGGCATCACAATCCTTTGCTGTGATTGATCCTCTCACCAATGCCGCGGTCACCGCATACACTCCAGGTAAAGTTTATCGCTTAGAAATCAAATTCACGAATCCATCTAACACGAGCCCCTGGAAAAATGCCTACCGTTTGATGATTGCGGAGACGTCCACGGGAACTAATCTTCGCGCTGGAAGCATCATCAACTCAGGGACGATTGGCGTCGTTACGGATGAGGGTCCAACAATCCCTCAGCGAAACGCACGCATTATCACTTCGGCAAATCGACAAGCCGCTGACAATCTTAGCCTCGAGTGGCAGGCGCCCAACGACGGTCGCGTTCGCTTTAGGCTCTACCGAATGGAATCAAATAATAACTCAGGGGTCGGCGGAGATCGTGTGTCTCAATCGGAAGAGAGCTTTACTATGCTTTCAGACGCTTCTGAAGGTCCCGACGAAGGTGGAGAAGACCCTATTGAAGAAACAGTTGATCCCATTGATCAAGACTCAAACAATCCCGGAGGGGCTTACCAATTTGGAGAGAATCTTCAGGCCGCATGTGGAAGTCTTCGCGGGCATTCTCAAAGTCAAAGCTGGATGTTTTTGTTGGGCTTTGCTGCTCTGATGATTCTGCTGCAGAGTATCAAGCGCTCATCTTCTCATTTTCAAAAATCCGGCTCGAAACACGGATCATAGAACGATAGAATGGCTTTGAATGTCCAAGGTCCTTCTTGTTGATGATGATAAGTACCTCAATAAACTTCTCAACGATCGCTTGAGTCTTGAAGGTTTTCAGGTCGTTTCAGTTCTCGATGGTGAGTCGGCATGGAAGCAACTGAACCTGGCTAAAGACTCCAACCCATTCGACATCCTTCTCCTCGATATGCTGCTTCCTCGGACTATGGGTGCTGAGCTCCTGACTCAAATTCGCGAGGCAGAAAGCTTTCCTAAGCTCAAGATCCACGCCATGTCTGGCGTCTACAAATCAGCTCAGGAAATCAAAGAGATCTCTGAACTTCATGGTCTGGAAGGATACTGGACCAAACCCTTTCGCGCCGACGAACTGATCAGCCAGTTGGGAAATCAGCAGTCGAAAGCCTCCGGGAGCTCTCATCTGCGAGGAGACCTGAAGACCCAATCTTTTGAACGCCTTCTCATGAGCGCCTACGACAGTCTCTTTACCGGGGCTTTAGTGATTTCAATGGGCTCCGCTCAACGGCGGATTTTTTTCTCGAATGGATTTCCTGTATCTGCTGATTCCACCATTATGGGCGAAGGCTTTGGCGCATCTCTCGTGCTCCAAGGAAAAATCACTGAGGATCAGCGGCAAGAAGTCTCCCAACGAATGGTCGAAGAACACTGCCAGTTTGGTCAAATGCTCACCAAGATGGGGCTCCTCTCCGCCGATGAAATTTTTGATGGCCTTCGCAGATGCTCTCAGAGAGTCATCCTCAACGCCTTCACACTCAAAGAAGGGGAATTCGAGTTTCAACCTCTCGAGAATTTACCTCAGCACATTATCCATATTGAGTTCAACCCCCTCCTCCTGATCCTGAGAGCTCACAAAACACTCTATCCGGCTGAATTTCTCAACGCGCTCTACGCCACCAAGATGGAATCATACCCCCATCGAAGTCAGCGTTTCTTCCAGGTACTTCCGCTTTGTAATCTCGATGCGGAATCGATGTCTTTTTTCAGAGATCTGCCCCCGGATCAAACGTTGGCAAAATCGATGTCAAAGATCTCTGCAAACAAGACTGAGAACCTCTTTCGAGTTTTGTTTACTATGGAATCAATTGGGGTTCTCGAATGGAAGCACCAAGAGGCTCCGCAAATTAAACGCCTGGATTCGCTCGACTTTGCCGAAGCCTTTGAACGTCAAAAGTCCTCTTCCGCTGAGATCACCAAACAACTTCGAGCACAGTACATTGAGCTCATTGGAAAAAATTTCTACGAGATGCTCGATGTTGCACTCGATGCGAACGAGCAGGAAATCAAAGAGGCATATCGTCAACGCCGCTTCGAACTCCATCCGGATCGATTTGAAACTGAGATCGGTGGAGAGGCCAAACGAATCCTGGATGATATGCTTGCGCGAATTGATCAGGCCTACCAGTTATTGAGCCATACGGACGAACGCGAAGCCTACCAGGCTCATGTTGCTGAATCTCGTCGCGACTCTGCTCTTGAATCCAAAAAGTTTCTCGAAGCTCAAAACATTGCCAGACAAGCAATGGCCTTTCTCGAAAAGTCCGACTTCAAGTCGGCTAAGGAAATGTTTCAAAAGGCGGGATCCATCTGGAGCCGATCTTCTGAGTATCCCTCCTACACTCTTTACTGTGACTTCCGAATGGCTCTCGCAGACAATGATCATCAAGCAGCAGACACTGCTCTTCAGTCGATGAGACAGTTGATGAAGGGAGCTCAGGCTTCCGAAACAGGTCTCATTCTTTTAGCGCAAGTGTTTCGACTTCACGGCAGCTCTGACTTGGCCCGTGACACGTATCTAAGAGTGCTGCGAATGAATCCAGAAAGCCAAAGCGCAGCCGATGCACTAGCCACGCTGGGCGTTCAGATTCAAAGCAAAGAGCAGCAAGTTCGACTAAACAAGCGGTCCAAAAAACTAACTCAAGTCGCAATGTACGCACTTCTCCTCTTAGGATCGGCGGCTGGACTTTATTGGGCGAAGACCCAATTGGGGAAATCCGAAGAGGGACAGATTGTTTCGAGCAATCAAACGAACCACATCATTCCGAGCCTCAAGATTCGAGTCAAAGAACAGGAAGCTAAAGTTATCACAGAGGACGGATGGTCAAAGGATCTTCCCGACCCCGTTCTCAGATCAAAGTGCTTTCAGTTTGTCAAAGAGGGCAATCGACTCCACGGGATCAATCGAATTCAAATCTATGATTCAAATCGTCTCATCGCATTTTGCTCTGCGAACACATTTAGAAAATTTGGAGAAAGGAACTAGATTGTGAAGACTCTCTCGTCCACCTCTGCCGATTCCCGCGGATTAACAATCATTGAGCTCCTTTTGGTCATCTGCATCTTAGGACTCTTAGCCTCCACGGCAGGCGTCATGTTTCAAAACTATATCCTCCGCTCAAAGACCCCCGAGGCAATGTTAGGAGTCAGCAAGATGGCTCAAGGAGAGCTATCCTACTACGCAAAAAATTCTGCATTCATTGGAGCGGGCCCCACGCCAGCATTCCCACAACAACAGCCCCAAGCCGTTGACTTCGCTGAGGATGATCCCAACTGGCAGCTCATTGACTTTTCATTCTCAAGCTCGATTCGATACAGCTATCAAGCCATTGTCATCTCTGCGGGATTCACTCGTGCGGTGGGCGAAGAGGGAGATGGCTCCGAAATGAGCGTAGACTGCGTGGCGTTTGGAGATTTGGATGGAGATGGGGAGATTTCAACGTTTCGAAGAAGTATAACCGCCCTCGGAACTCAAAATCCCTTGATGACGTCGATCTTTACCTTTGATGAACTCGAATAACTAATCTCCATCTGCTCGACTGGCCGAATGGCTCGCCAGCTGACGGTCCAACATCTGCTGCAAACTCGAAGTCTCCCGTCGCAATCTCCTCGCCTCCCAGAGCAGGCTCGTGCCCCAGAAGAGAAAGATCAAAAACGAGACAAGAAACCCGATCGCAAGACTGCCTAAGACAAGCACCCCAAGAGAGACAGGCAACAGCCGCCAGTAAAAAATCTGCAGCTGAATGCTCTCTGGATTCTCGCGGATGAAGCTCCACGACACGTAGACCAGAAGCCCCATCGAAATAATAATCAGGTGAGCCCAGACTACCTTAATCATGACCATGCCTCCGCTAGCCGCTGATACGTTTTCTCGAGATGCTCGGAAATCACCTTGGTCTCCGAAAACAACGGCATAAAATTAAAATCTCCCACCCAACGTGGAACAATATGCTGATGCACGTGATCAGCAATGCCAGCACCAGAAGCGCGCCCCAAATTCACTCCCAGATTAAACCCCTGCGGAGAAAAAGCTTTCGTCAGCGCTTGAATGCCCTTTTGGGTCAATAATCCCATTTCCACCAACTCATCGGGCTGAAGTTCCGTCCACTGGCCAATATGGCGCTGCGGAACCACCATCAAATGCCCGTTTGAGTACGGAAACTTATTCATCACCACATACATGGACTTACCAGAGTGCAGAACCAAGTTCTCCTTGGAGACTCCAGCTTGCGGAATCTTGCAAAGCACGCAACCTTGATCGTCACGATGACCCTCGACAAACTCCATTCGCCAGGGCGCAAACAAGGACTTCATCGTAGAGGCTCCCACCGATACTGAAGTGCCGGACCATCCACTTTTGATTCCAGCCAGTTTATGAGCGGAGAGGAAGCTTCTTCAAAGATTCGATGGGCCCATGATTTGGGCTTGCGAGAGACAAAGGCTAATTTAACCTTACCTTCAATCTTGCCCAACTCACTGGCAACGCGAACGGCATCTTCAAATGTTCCAAGCTCATCGACCAGACCCAGCTTCAAAGCCTCTTTTCCGTCGATCACTCGTCCGTCACTGAGCAGCTCCGCAGCGTCTTCTTTGAGTTCGCGCTCACGAACCACATCTTCTTTGAAACTTTGAAAAGTCTTTGCAATCAGTGACTGAAGAAAATCCCTGGTCTTCGGATCCATCGTAGCTGTCGGATTTCCAGCATCCTTGAGGACTCCCGATTTCAGAGTCAGAGGATCGACGTGGACCTTTTCCAGCAAGCGCCGAAAGTTCATGAGCTCAAGCAAAACACCCATTGAACCCGTCAATGTCCCTGGCAAAGCGACAATCACGTTTGAGCCCAACGATACGTAAAGACCTCCACTAGCGGCCAGATCACCCATCGAAACAACAACCGGCAGCTTCGCCTTTAGCTTTTTAAGCTCCATAAAAATTTCTTGTGAAGCTCCTACCGCACCCCCCGGTGAGTTCACTCGAACAACGACTGCCTTGTAGGAAGTCCGATCTTGAAGATCTCGAATCTGCTGAAGAGTCGGCATGCTATCGGTGATCACACCATCAATCTCAATCACTGCGATGTTGGCATCAGCATGCTCGTATTCATCGGAGCCTTGGAAAAGACGATAAACACTCCCAATCAGAGAAATGCACATGAGAATCAAAAACGCGGTCAGCAGGAACTTTAAGAAGGGCTTCATTAGACCCTGAGTCTACAAAAACTGAAGACGCCTGATAACAAAAAAGCCTCCTTGCGGAGGCTTTTTTGCTCAGAAAACTGAAATTGGGATTTTAGCCCTTTTTGTTAAAGGCATCACCCAAGGACGAAGAGAGGGACTCTCCTGGATCCAAATATTTCTTCATTTCACTCTCTCGCTCGCGACGCTTCAGCGCCTTGATCGACAGTGAAATTTTGCGTTCTTTGACATCCAGATTCGTCACTTCAACATCAACTTCTTGTCCAACTGCCAGAGCTGAAGCCACGTTCTCGATCTTCTCTTCCGAGATTTCCGAGATGTGGATCAATCCCTCAAGTTCAGGAGCGACTTCAACGAAGGCACCGAAATCGGTGATTCTAGTAATCTTTCCGTGAATCAAGGTTCAGGGGCTGAACTTCTTGTCAGCTCGATCCCAAGGATCGTTACCCAACTGCTTAACACCCAATGAGAACTTCTCGTTATCGACATCGATATGGAGAACTTTCGCTTCCACTTCTTGTCCTCGCTCGTAGATCTCAGCGGGGTTTTTGGATTTTCCTGACCAGGTCAAATCAGAAATGTGGACCAAGCCATCAATTCCATCTTCGACGGTCACGAAGATTCCGAAATCAGTAATGTTGGAAATCGTTCCTTTGACGGTGCTTCCAATAGGATACTTGTAAACGAGAGATTCCCAGGGATTTGCTTCAAGCTGCTTCATACCCAAAGAGATCTTCTTGTTTTCAACATCCACTTCCAAAACTTTCGCTTTGACTTCTTGTCCAGGAGCCAAAATTTTGCTGGGGCTCTTCACCTTTTTATTCCAGCTCATTTCGGAAATATGGATCAAACCTTCAACGCCATCTTCCAACGAGACGAAGGCTCCGTAATTCGTCAACGACACAACTTTACCAGTCACGACGCTGCCCGAAGGATACTTCATCGGAACGTTTGTCCATGGATCCTCACTCAGTTGCTTGAGGCCCAAGCTGACGCGTTGTTTTTCACGATCATATTTCAAAATTCGAACTTTGATCGGATCGCCAACACGGAACATTCTTTGAGGATTCTCTGCACGTCCCCAAGAAATATCAGTGACGTGGAGCAGACCATCGATGCCGCCAAGATCAACGAACACACCGTAATCGGTGACGTTCTTAATGATTCCCTCAACGACTTGGCCTTCATCCAATGTTGAAAGCATTTCGGATTTGCGAGAATCACGCTCTTGTTCCAGAACCGATCGTCGAGAAAGAACAATGTTTCCTCGGCGTTTATTGAACTTAACAATACGACACTTCACGGGTTGACCGACAAAAGAGTCGAAATCTTTCACAGGGACCAAGCCGATCTGGGAGGCTGGCAAAAACGCCTTCACTCCGATGTCGACCACAAGGCCGCCCTTAACCCGATCCACGACATTGCCTTCAATCACTGCGCCTTTTTCATAAACGTCAGCAATCTCATCCCAAATCTTAAGGCGATCTGCCTTTTCTTTGGACAATTGAAGGTAGCCGTTGTCATCTTCGAGATCCTCGATAAACACGAGAAGCTCATCGCCAGGGTGAATTTGCACCTGACCATTTTCGTCTCGAACAAACTCATCTAGCTCCACGAGACCCTCGGACTTAAATCCGATATCCACTAAAGCTGCGTTGTTGAGTACCTTAACGATTTTTCCAGGAACAACCTCGCCCACGCGAAATCGTCTCTCCCGGTCTTTCATTTCATTGAGCAGTGTTTCGAAATCTTCGTCCTGCCCGTTTCCAAAAGTGTCTGTTTTTAATGCCATAATCAAAGTTTTAGTTTCTCCTTCCCGAACCCGTCCTCGACTGCACTATGGCAGTGACAGGCCCGAATAGGCCTTTATTGCTACCTTAGGCGCTTCTACCAAGTCAAAATAAAGACTTAAGCTTTTCGCCGAGATTCGACCCTTTGGATCAGAATCTGCAAGACCTGTTCCATGTCCAGGCTGGAAGTATCAATCATTTCTGCATCGGTGGCGGGCTTAAGTGGGCTC
>JBEIHI010000006.1:0-27826 GCA_040381435.1 Bacteriovoracaceae bacterium
ACAAACTACTGGGATGTGGAGAGTTCGTATCTTGGTTTGGGGCCGGGAGCTCACGGCTATCTGGGCAAGGTTCGCTATGAAAGCATTCGCGATCCCAACGACTGGATGAAGTCATCTCATGGCGTGGGCTCCTTTGAAGTCCTCACCCAAGAGCAGCAGGATCTCGAGAAATTCTATATGCAGCTTCGCACCCGAAAGCCTGCCAAGATTCAAGATTTCCGCTCCGCAGCAATTGCGGCGCTGCAGCAGGCAGGGCTCATTGAGCTTCGCCCCGCCGAGGGGGTCTTTACCCTGACGGACCGGGGATGGCTCTTGATGGAAAGCGTCGCTGAGCGCCTGCTTCCGGCCTAAATTGCAGCTGCGCAAAAGTCCTTAAAGTCGGGTTAAAATAGAGAGTTACATCATGACGAAGAAGCGGGAACCAGATTCATCAAAATCTCGAGCGGACCTTCTCATCGAAGAAGCGCTTAAGGCTGTTGAGGCCAAAGAAGAGGAAAGCGCTCCCGAAGACGAGCAGGACTTGGCCTCGATCGGTCGTGTGGATCTTCAGAAATATGTTGATCGCGAAGCCTACATGAGACTTGCGGCTGATTTTGAAAATTTCAGAAAGCGTGCGAGCAAAGAAAGAATCGAAGCTGAGAAGGTCGGAAAAGAACGAGCGGTTCGAAGTGTACTCGAGATTTTGGATAACTTTGATCGAGCGCTTTCTCAAGTTCAGGGCGAGTCGAGTCCCTTTGTCGATGGTGTAAGAATGATTTTTTCGCAATTAGAGGCGTGGTTGAAAGCCGAGGGCTTTGAACGAATTGCCTCAGTTGGAGAAGTTTTTGATCCTCATCTTCATGAGGCTGTCTCCCAGGTGAGTCGATCGGATCTTTCAAATGGCGTTGTTGTTCAAGAGCTCAGACGGGGCTATCGAACAGGCGATCGACTTCTGAGACCTGCCGGAGTGGTGGTCAATCGAAATCAGGAAGAGGGGGAATAACATGGGCCGAGTGATTGGAATCGATTTGGGTACAACCAACTCGTGCGTGGCTTTGATGGATGGAGGAAAGCCCGTTGTTCTTCCCAATAGCGAGGGTGCTCGAACAACTCCCTCGATTGTTGGATTTAAAGGCTCAGAGCGATTAGTGGGGCAGATTGCAAAGCGCCAAGCGGTGACCAATCCCACTCGAACCATTCATGCTGTGAAGAGGCTGATTGGAAGAAAGTTTGTGGACTCTGCTGTTCAGTCGTCTGTGAGTGTGCTGCCATACAAAATTGTGGCTGCCAGTAACCAAGATGCCTGGGTTCAAGTCGACACTAAGAAAATGAGCCCGAGTGAAATTTCTTCGATGGTTTTAAAGAAAATGAAGGAAGTCGCTGAAGATTATCTGGGAGAGCCCGTGACCGATGCCGTGGTGACAGTGCCGGCCTATTTCAACGACTCCCAACGACAAGCCACCAAAGATGCTGGAAAGATTGCTGGCCTCAATGTGCTGAGAATTTTGAATGAGCCCACAGCAGCGGCTTTGGCTTACGGAGCGGATCGCTCCGCTTCTGAAAAAGTGGCCGTATTTGATTTGGGTGGAGGAACCTTCGATATCTCCATCCTCGAACTGAGTGATGGCGTCTATCAAGTCAAGGCGACAAACGGAGATACTTTCCTGGGTGGTGAAGACTGGGATCATCGTTTGATGAACCATCTCATCAAGGGCTTTCAGGCGGCTGAATCGGTTGACCTCTCAAAAGACCAACTCGCTTTGCAGCGGATCAAGGAAGCTGCGGAGAAAGCGAAACATGAGCTTTCTTCCTTAGAGGAAACGGAAGTCGAGTTGCCGTTTATCACAGCCGTTAACGGTGCACCTAAGCATTTGAAGATGAAGATCACTCGCTCTCAGATGAATGAGATTTGTAAAGATCTTCTCGAGCGCTTGGCTGAACCTTGTCGCACTGTTTTGGCCGATGCGCAGCTTTCTCATAAGGATATCAACAAGGTCTTGTTAGTGGGCGGAATGACTCGGATGCCAGCTGTGCAAGAGAGAGTCCAAGAAATTTTTGGTCAGCCCGGCGATTCGTCAATCAATCCTGATGAGGTGGTTGCGGTTGGTGCCGCTGTTCAGGGCGGGATTCTCTCTGGTGAAGTGGGAGATGTTGTTCTCTTGGACGTGACTCCACTTTCTCTGGGAGTTGAAACCGCGGGAGGAATCTTCACAAAGATCATTGATAAGAACACTTCGATACCAACGGTCAAAGCGAAAGTCTTTTCAACGGCACAGGACAATCAGTCATTTGTTTCTGTTCATGTTCTTCAAGGGGAGCGTGAATTGGCTTCACACAACAAGACTCTGGCTCGCTTTGATCTGACGGATATTCCTGCAGCTGCTCGAGGTGTCCCTCAGATTGAGGTTTCGTTTGCAATCGACTCGAATGGAATCGTCAATGTAAAGGCGAAAGATCTCGGTACGTCGAAAGAGCAAGCCATTAAGATCACCGCGTCATCGGGACTTAACGATCAGGAGATTAAACGAATCATTGAGGATGCTCGGGTTCACTCAGAAGCGGATTTGAAAATGCGCGATTTGGCAGAGGCGAAGCTTGAGCTTGAGACTCTGCTCTTCACCGCAGAAAAATCTATTCATGAATTTCAAACCGAGTTACCTTCTGAGTTAGCCGAGAAAGCTGTTCAGAGCGTAGCAAATGCAAAAAAAGCGCTTGAGGGGCAAGATGTAGAAAAAATTCGCTCGGCAAAGGCGGAGCTAAATGAAGCAGCACACACAATGGCCGAGCATATTTACGGAAACATTGCCGCAAAGGGCGGCGAGTCTTAAGCAGCTCATTCTCAATCAGTACTCGATTCTCGCATTGTTAGTTTTTTTGGGGGGATGCGGTGCCAAATCGGCAGCCGTTCAAACCCCTCCTGCTCCTACCGTTCAGGAAATGACGGTGAGTTTAGACTCGCTTACGCAGGGCCTTGCGTATGTTCGCGAGCATCCCGCGCAGAGATCTGAGGAACAGGTTCAGCGATATCTTTGGTTAGATCGCTGGACGTCACTTCTTTCGGAAAAAGGGCGTCTGACTCCAGAGCTTGGCCGTGATTTTTGGGCAGACTTTGATGGGTTTTTGAAGGAACCGCTTCCCACGTCGAGTGGGCTTGGGACTATTTTGGAGAAGGTGCAGTCGCCCCTTGCTCGCAATGTGGCTCTCTATGCTGCTTATCAGGATCGCCTGAGAGAGCAGAAAGTGGAGGATTCTCTCAAGTTTCTAAATCAGATTGAGGCGGATGGAATCACCGATATTTATGATCGAGCGCAAGAAATCTTAAAGCTCAATATCAAGCCGGCTGGCCCGGGGACTCGAAAGATCGGTGTCTTGCTCCCACTGACCGGAGAGTTAAAAGCATTTGCACAAGAAGCGCTTACTGGAATTCAGATCGCCTCCCGTCTGGCTGTGGCCGAAACAGTTGAGTTCCTGATCGAGGATACCGGCGAGCGCCAGGAGAAGTTGGTCGACGGCTGGTCTAAGCTTGTAGATCGCGACAACGTCACAGCCATTTTGGGACCGCTTACGGCAAAAGACACCGAAATGGTCTTTGAGCGCGCAGAGGTGGTTCGAGTGCCTGTGGTTTCGATGGCAACTCGAGAGAGCTTAAAGCCCCTGGGTTCTTATGGTTTTCGTTCAGCACTTTTGATTGAGGATCAGGTTCGAGCGGTCAGTGAGTTGCTTCGTTCTAAGATGAACGTCAAGCGTGTTGGCATCTTGTCCCCGGATTCAGATTATGGATGGGATGTAATGGATAAAGTCTCAAGTGCATTTGATTCGAAGGGCATTGAGGTCACTGACCTTCAAATTTATCCGGCAGAAGGCACTGACTTCAAAGACCAACTTCGCCGAATGGCGCGACTGGATCAGCCGAAGCTTCGAAAGGACGAACTTTGTCCCAAAGATGTCAAAGACCCCGCATTACTGCCTCCAGGCTGTGTCAAAAAACTCGGCGATCTTAAGCCCATCGTTTCTTTTGAAGCTCTCTTTGTTCCTGACTTTGCGGAGTCCGTGGGATTGATTCTGCCGAATCTGCCTTATCTTCGTCTTTATGGCGTGCAGGTGGTGGGGCTTTCGGGTTCGCATTCCAAGAGACTTCTCGAGAGAGCGGCCGAATCTGCTGAGGGCTTTGTCTTCGTCGACAGTTTTGCGCCTGATTCCGAGCGAGTGGTCGCGAAGCTATTTCGTGAAGAGTATAAAAAAGTCTCTCAGGGACGAGAGCCATCGCGAATTGCTGCTGAAGCTTTTGATTTGGCAATGATGGCAGTTGAAGTGATGACTCGAGATCAAAACACTGTTTCTCGAGACATCTTTTTGGACAGATTCCGCCGGATTGAGAATTTCGAAGGCGTCACCGGAAGTCTAACGGTAAAGGATCAACGAGTGGAAAAGACTCTTGATTCCTTTATTGTTCGCGGCAATCAATTCGTAAAATTTTGATTCGCAAGATCAAATGGCAGGCTGTGTTTAGGGCCCGTACAGCAACTTTCGTTTTTGATTTCGCTCAAGATCGACCAAGAGAATCTCGCGCCTCAACATGATAAAGTCGATTTCATCTAACGTGAGGAGATGCCCGAGGTGTTGTAAGAGGTCCTCTCGTTTGAGGCCCTTCAAAGAGCTTGCAAAGCGTGCTGAGTAGGTTTCGGGTAGTTTCGCACCAGCAATGCAAAAATCAGATCGGGTAGGAATCGAGGTCAGAAAGGCTTGATCGTGATCAAAGAGGCGAAGGGTGTTGTCAGAGCACTCCTTGGCATTCAACTCACTTCCATCGGTTTGACCGACCAGAAACTCAAAGCCTTCCATGTCAGCCACTGACCAGGGATCAAAGTGAGTTCGTACAAATGCAGTCGGTGTCTTTCCCTCCACAAAAGTGCTGGCTAAAGATGTTCGGTCAAAGATACGAACCCATCGAGCTTTGGGAACGGTATTCAATCGCAAGACCTCATTGAGGCGAGCGGCAGCGGCCGTCTTTCTCACCGCTCCCAATTCAGAGGGGCCTCGCTGTGAGCGAAGAATGAGGGCGGTATTTTTGATTTCGGCCGCTTCAATGGTCATTCCTTCGGAACTCGTTTTGTTTCGGATCATTCGAAAATCCCCCGTGAGATCGAATGTGCCAAAGGGTTGAATGATTTCACGTTGAGGAATCAAAGGCTCCCATGCGTTTCCGATCACCGCATTTTCAGCGGAGAGTGTGCGCCGCTCTTCGGTGAAACTGAATTTGCTCAAAAACCGAGCTTGGGGAATGCGCTCGTTTCTCTCAAACATTCGATCGAGTGCTGCGTGGAAGATCTCAATCTCATCATCGCTGTAATTGGAATTGCGAAAAATATTGTGCAAAGCTTGGATTCGCCCCACAAACTGTTGCTGATCCTCAAGGGCCACAAAATACTTCACGGCGTTGGCACAGTTTGGCTGAGAGCCAGTGGCGGGGGTTAGAACGAAGGCAATATGTAGAAGTGTAGAAAACACGGTACCAAGATCCTCAGAGGTAGTATGAGCAAGAGATGTACCAGCCGGAATCAGCGTTTAATCGCATCAAAACCCGTTTAAATCGCTTATCCCGAGATCTCGATGTCTCAGTGTCCTAGCTCTTGGTCCAGTCTGAAAAATGAACCTCGGAGCGCGTTGAGCCGTAGTCGACGTCCATCTGTGCCAGCTGAAGTTTTCCTGCCAGATCAACGTTGACGGCATGCCAGCGCGTGTATGAATCCAAAACCCAAATTCCAGATTCACGAGTTCCGTTTCCTGAAGCTCGAATGCCCCCAAAAGGTAAGTGAGCCTCAGCTCCCGTAGTCGAGTTGTTGATAGAGCTCATTCCCGCTTGAATTCCTTCTTTGAAGGCAAGCATCACATGGGGATCCTCAGTAAACACAGCGGAAGAAAGCCCGTAAGCATGAGCATTTGCCCACTCAAGAGCCTGCTCAAAAGAGTCGACCTTGCAGAGATTCACCGTCGGTCCAAAAATCTCTTCTTGAAACAATCGCATCTTCGGATTTACGCCTTCCCAAAGCGTGGGGCTGACATACCATCCTTCATCGGGATTTCCAGAGAAGTGCGGGTAGGGATTTTTGGATGTAATCTGTCCAGAGCCCAAAAGAAGCTGAGCTCCGTCCTTCTTGCCCCACTCCAGATGCTCTAAAAATGTTTTCAAATATCGCTGCGCAATGAGTGGCCCATGAAACACGCTTGAGTCAGCGAGAGAGTTTCCAATTTTAATTTTTTTCGCAGCTTCAAGAAATCTCTTCTTAAACTCATCGTAGATGTCTTTATGAATGATGATGTTTCCTGTCGAAGTGCAGCGCTGGCCTGCCGTTCCGTAACTGGAGACAATCGAGGTCGGAATCGCTTTTTCAAGGTTCGCATCCTTATTGATGATGAGCGGATTTTTTCCGCCTAATTCCAAGGAGGGCACTTGAAGCGCTCGACCGCAGGTTTCACCAATTCGTCTTCCCACAGCCGTCGATCCGGTAAATGAAACTTTTTGAATTCGCCCCTTTTCTGTTTGGGCGACTAGCTTTTCTCCAAGTGTGCCGTCTCCAAACAAAACTTGGACACATCCAGAGGGAAATCCTGCTTCTTCCAAACAAAGCGCAAAGGAAAGGGCAACCGCTTGAGCGTCTTGAGAGGGTTTCCAAACAACCGTGTTTCCTGTCAAAAGAGCTGGAATGATTTTCCAGGATGGAACAGCAAAGGGAAAATTCCCGGCAGTAATCATCAGGCAAACGCCTAGAGGGCGTCGGTAAGTCATCAATTCCTTTTGAGGAAGTTCAGAGGGAACTGTTTGGCCGTAGAGTCGACGTCCTTCACTCTGGAAGAAGTGTGCGGTGTCGATGGCTTCTTGCACTTCGCCCAAAGCTTCTTTTGGAATCTTTCCAATCTCGCGAGTGATAATGGCCGCAAGTGCAAGCTTTTCTCTCTCAAGAACCGTGGCGAGTCGGCCAATGATGCTGCCTCGAACGGGAGCTGGAGTTTTAGACCAAACTTGGAATGCTTTTTCAGCGCCCTTAAGAGCCTCATCCATCTCGGAATCCGTCGCTTGAGGGAACGTTCCCACAACATCAGAGTTGTCGGCCGGATTGAGTGAAGGCTGGTGACCTGTTCCTCGTACGAGCTTTGAGTTGATCCAATGTCCGCCGACAATCTCAGGTCCATACGGCTTCTTTGAATCGTGAAGAATAGTTTTAAATGGTTCTTGCTTCATGAACAGAGACTCCAGAGTTTTTGTGAGCGAGGTTCTTCATGGTCTTTCGAATAATCTCAAGACCTTCGTTCGCTTCAGTTTCTTTCAGATCAAGCACTGGCCGAATTCGGACACTGTTGTGACCGCAGGGTAGAATCACAAGCCCGTTTTCAAAGGCACTATCGACGAATTGGTTTCGAATCTCTGGATCGGGAAGATCAAACGCAATCCAAAGACCGAGTCCTCGAACATTCGTCATTCGTTCATCTTGCTGTGAAATCTGCTCAAGCTGTTGAGTTATCTTTTTGCCGAGGCTTGCTGCGTGATTGAGGAGCTGTTCCTCTTCGATAATCTCGATGAATCGAGTGGTTCGAACCATATCGACTAGATTTCCCCCAAAGGTGGAATTGATCCTAGAGGGTTGTCTGAAAACGTTTTCAACTTCATCTAAGCGATTCAGTCTGGCAGCTGTGCCGCAGACTTGAACTTTTTTCCCGAAGCTCATCAGGTCAGGGGTGACTCCAAAGTTTTCCCACGCCCAATATTTGCCGGTGATTCCCATTCCGCACTGCACTTCATCAAAAATCAACATGGCTTCGTGTTGATCGGCATAGTTGCGAAGTTTTTGGAGAAACTCGCGGCGGAAAAAATTATCTCCTCCTTCGCCTTGAATCGTCTCAATGATGATGGCGCAGATATGGTGCTTGCGCTTTTCGAAAGCTTCTTCAATCTCACGACACGCTTGCGCCTCAAGCGCGAGAGTTTTTTCGGTCGACTCCTTTGTGATTGGAAAGTGCTGCTTGGGGTTGGTCACGCGAGGCCAGTCAAACTTCGGATAGTACATCACTTTGTTCGGCGCTGTATTGGTGAGGGACATCGTGTATCCGGTTCGTCCATGAAAAGCCTCTTTGAAGTGCAGGATCTGAGTGCCAATCTCACCTCGACCGGCGGCGATGTTTTTTCGAACTTTCCAGTCTTGAGCGGCTTTGAGGCAGTTCTCAACGCCTAGGGCGCCCCCTTCAATGAAAAAAAGTCGATCAAACATCGGAGCACATTTCTGGTGAAAGATCTGAACAAATTCTGCATACGCTGTGGTGTAGATATCCGAATTGGAGACTTTGACTTTGGCATTTCTGAGCAGTTTGTCCTCGAATGCTTTTTCCTTAAGTCTCGGGTGGTTAAAACCCAGGGGATTGCTGGCAAAAAATGAGAAAAAATCGATCAGGGTTCGACGATTCTTGGAGTCATAGAGCCGAGCTCCCTGGCTCTTCTCCAGATCGAGGACCATATCGAATCCGTCCGCTAAAATTGATTTTTTGAGTACTTCAAAGACCTGATTTTCAGAGACCGCCGTCATATTCCTCTCCGTTACTAGAGGGCCAAGTTTTAATGGCCCTAGACCCATAAAATTGGCATGATTTTGGTTATGGCGCCACCCAAAGATTTTAGTGCTTTTGGAGAGGTTTTAGGAGGAATCCGACTTCCCAAGCAGGTGAAGGAACACTTGCGAAGCAATGAGATCTGGGCTCGTTGGAGAGATATTGTCGGACCTGAGTTAGCTCGGCTCACTCTTCCGGTGGAACTGAAGCAGAAGGTTTTGGAGATTCAGGTGGCGCATCAGGCGTGGGCGCAGCAACTTCAGTTTTTGAAGCCATCCATTTTGGCCAAAATCAAAGGACTTTGTCGAAACTGTGAAGTCAAAGATCTTCGCTTCCAGGTGGGCAAGGTTGAGCCCATTCTTCCCAAGGGGGATGATGCCTTTGATAAAAAAATTAAGACCCTGCCTGTTCAGTTGAGCGAGAGGCAGGAGATGACTCTTCGATCGGTTGAAGATCCTGAGCTCAGACAGAGTATTCGTCTTGCGATGGAAGCCGCTTCTCGAAGGCGCTCAGCCTAACTAGATCGATCCCAATTCATAATTGATAAGCCCGGTCGCTATCTTTGGAAAAAAGAAGGTGCTCTTTTGCGGCATTCTTTCTCCTCGAAGAGCGAGCTTCATCACGAGATCCAAATCAGTTGGTGGTAAAAACAATCCAACGCCGCGGGGCATTTTTGCCAATGTCTTCTGAAAAGCCTCGGTCTCGTGCTCATACTTCAAGGTGTCGTACGAAATCTCAGCGATGTTCCACTGAAAGAGACTTTCAAAGATGTCTTTTTGAAGCGCAAAAATCTCAGCGTCGTCCGCATTTTCTTTTTTTCGGGAGACAAGCCAGACCTTGCTGTCTCCTGACATCTGCATAAGAAACTGAATTCGCTGCGAGGACTTTCGTTGGGTGAGCTCCTCGAGGTTGAGGCCAGGATCAAAGGGATGAATCTCAAATTTCTCGGCAAGACGTTTTTGAAAAGACTCGGGCGAAAAATCTTTGGGCAGGGAAAAAATTCGATGAATGGGCAGAATCGAAAAGTCGGGCGCATCGAGATTGGTAAAATATCCCTGAACATAATGAGACTTGGGACCCGGATGAGATTTTTGCATGGCAACCGCTGTTTCATATCGGTGATGTCCATCTGCAATCAAAACACTTTGGTTTTGAATCAGAGCCTGGAGGGCTGAAACTTGCGCCTCATCTGTAAGCGCCCACATTTTTCTTTCAACGCCGTAAGTGGGCGCAACGCGCATTGTCGGTGTCTTGATGGACTCCGCCGCATGAAGTGTTTCAAGCGTGCGAGCGGGATCTTTGTAGCAAAGAAAAATCTGCGAGAGCTCTGCACCCATTTCTTCAAGGAGGGCTAATCGATCTTTCTTGGGGCCCGACAAAGTCTTCTCATGAGGAAGAACCTCACGTTTTGAGAAGTCGCTTACTTCCATGAGGGCAACGAATCCAAGCCGCGTCTTCGATTTTCCCTCAACACTGAACTTTTCTTCAATCAAGTAAACCGCTGGGGTCGAAGCGCGTTCAAGAATGCCCTTTGATTTCCAGTCGATAAATCGATCCCTCATTTTTTTGTAGCGATCCGGATCGTTGGTGTCTTCCGTAAGACTCAGTCGTACCGAATTGTAGGAATGTTTATTCCGAAGTTCCTCAAGCATTTCCGAGGAAATCACATCGTAGGGCGGAGAAATGAGACGATCATATTCCTTTGAAAAGGACTTCGCATACAGCCAGGCACGAAAGGGAATGATTGAGGGCATTGGATAAGAATAGAAACTGGGAACCTTCCCATCAATGACTAAATCAAAATGACATCAAACGGCATCGCGTAAATGTCGATAGGCCTTTACGGCGATATCTTTGCGATAGACGATTTTGTCTTGGCAGCTCAAACCCTCGATCCAGGGGTAGAGAGTTTGCTGACAATCAAGAAGTGACGGCATCGCAGCATTGACTGAAAACAGCCGTCCGCCCTTTGCCTGCCATCTGTCGTTGGCGCGCCGTGTGCCTGAGTGAAAGAGCTTGCAGTTCTCCGGAAGTCCATCAAGCTTGCCGAGGTCAAAGCCTTCATCAGGCTTGTCAGGATATCCTCGAGCAGCAACCACCACATTGAGGGCGACTTTTTTAGATAGGCTTGCCGTGATAGGGTGATTGGAAAGTGAATCAATCAAAGAGACGATGGGTGTTTCAAGTCGCATCATGAGGGCCTGAGTCTCGGGATCGCCCAGTCGGCAGTTGTACTCGAGCAAATAAGGCTCATTGTTTTTGACCATCACTCCTAAAAAGAGAAACCCTCGATAGAACAGCTTCTCCTTCTCAAGTCCTGCGAGTGTGGGCTTAAGAATCCGCTCCACAATCTTGGCTTCAAGTTCCGGCGTTGAAATGGGGACGGGCGAGTAGGCACCCATTCCGCCAGTATTGGGGCCTTCATCGTTCTCCAAAAGGCGTTTGTGGTCCTGCGCACTCCCCAAGATCAAAAAGCGAGAACCTTCGACCATCGCAAAAAACGAAAGCTCTTCGCCTTGAAGAAACTCCTCGACCACAACAGAGGAGTGTCCTTTGAGGGCATCTGATCCAAAAGAGAGGGCTTCGGAGAGGTTACTACCAATCCAGACGCCCTTTCCGGCCGCAAGGCCTGATGCTTTGATCACATAGGGTATTTCATGACTTTTGAGTGCTGAGGCCAATTCTTCCGGGGAGCGAACCACGGAAGATCGAGCCATGGGAATCTTATGGCGTAGACAAAATGTTTTGGCCCAAGCTTTGTCCGCCTCAAGAAGACTTGAGGCACGGGTAGGTCCAAATACGGAAACGCCGCGCGAGGATAGATCGTCAGCAATTCCATCAGCGAGATATTTCTCAGGGCCCACAACGACCAGATCGATTTTATGCTCTTGAATCTTTTGAAAGAGCTCAGCGTAATCTCGAAATGAAAATGTTTTAAACTGCTCGGCAATTCCATCGCTTCCAGGAGCGCAGAAAACTTCAGATTCGTGTTGGGCGAGGTGCATGCAAAGAGCGTGTTCTCGACCGCCGCTTCCTATGACTAAAACTCGTTGCTTGGGCATAACCTGTTAATGGCTGAAATGCCGTGCCTTTGTAAAGATCATGGAAACACCAGCTGCGTCGCACGCATCAATGACTTGAGCGTCTCGAATGCTCCCCCCGGGCTGAACAACGGCCGTGACACCATTTTGAGCCAAAATCTCAATGCTATCGGGGAAGGGAAAAAAGCCATCGCTGGCACAAACCTTGAGTGCCGAATCAAAAGTCGAGGCCTTCGAGCAGGCATGTTCAGTGGAAAATTTTCGATTCACTTGGCCACATCCAATCCCAAGGGTTTGAGTAGTATTGGCAATCACAACAGCATTGCTCTTGGTGTTCTTAGAAACCACCCAGGCTAGTTGAAGGGCTTTTAGTTCTTCAGGGGTGGGTTGTCGCTTGGTCACGCACTGAGTTTCGTGGCCCAACACTCGCTCGCTAAAGACACCAATCTGATCGGGCTCCTGTATGAGATATCCTCCCGTGACCTTCTTCAGATCCACGCTTGATCGGTATCGATCAAACTCCTCGGGCAGTTCAGGAATCAAAATGAGCCGTAAGTTTTTTTTCACCTGAAGAATCTCTCGAGCCTCCACCGTAAAATTTTCGGCGCAGACGATTTCAAAAAAGGGCTCGCTCAACTCCTTAGCAAGAGATTGATCAACGGTTCCCGAGATCGCGACGATTCCACCAAATGCACTCTCCGGATCGGCCTGATAAGCTCTTTGATAGCTTTCGAGCGGATTCTCTCCGATTCCAACACCGCAGGGATTGTTGTGCTTGATAATCACTGCAGAATTGGCAGGCAGCTCAGAGATGAGTCTCCACGCAGCGTCACTGTCAAAAATATTATTAAATGAAAGCTCCTTGCCCTGAAGACTTTCACTGAGGGGGGAGCGTTCTACGGGGTGCTGAAGCTTGTAGTAAGCCGCTGATTGATGAGGGTTCTCGCCGTATCGAAGTTCTTGAGAAAGTCGTCCGTGTAAAAAATGATACTTGGGATGAGATGTCCTCTTGAGATCGGATCCGTTCCACTCGAACTGGCTCAGAGTTTGGGAAATGAAGGAGTCATAAAGAGCTGTGGTGCGAAGAGCCTTTACAGCCATTTCATAGCGAAACGAAGCATCAAAAGGATTCTCGGGATTATCTTTCATCTTTTGAATGATGATCGGGTAATCCTTGGGATCAACCACCACAGTGACAAACTGATGATTTTTGGCTGCCGCTCGAATCATCGAGGGGCCACCAATATCAATATTTTCGATCAGCTCTTTGAGATCGGGCTTCTTATTCTGAGAAGCCACCTTCTCGAAGGGATAGAGATTGACCACAACGAGATCAATCCAATCCATTCCGTAGGTTCGCGCTTCCGCCTGATCGACTTCCAAGTCCCTTCGACCCAAAAGCGCTCCGTAGATTTTGGGGTGAAGCGTCTTCAGTCGGCCGTCCATCATCTCAGGAAACCCAGTGTAGTCACTGACAGAAATCGTCTTGATGGTAGCTTCGTTCAAAAGCAGGGCAGTTCCACCAGTCGATAAAATTTCAACTTGAAAGTGCTTAAGTGCCTTGCCGAGCTCAATGAGTCCGGTTTTTTCTGAGACTGAAATGAGGGCCCTTCGAATCATTTCCTGAAGGCTACTTTGTAGACGTCCGCATATGATTTGGCAAAATGAAACTTGAGACCTTTTTTTACCTCGGGTGGCACTTCGGACAAATCTTTTTTGTTTTCAAAAGGAATCACGATATCAGTGCATTTGAATTGACGCGCAGCAATGATTTTCTGCTTGAGTCCACCAATCGGGAGGACTTGGCCTGTGAGCGAAATCTCACCCGTCATGGAAACGCCTCGTCGCACGGGCTGATTTTTAAAAAGCGAAATCAGCGCGGTGACGATGGTGATCCCGGCAGAGGGGCCATCTTTTTTGATCGCTCCGGACGGAAAGTGGATGTGTAAATCCGTTTTGTCGAAATTCTCCATGGGCACATCAAACTGATCGGCGGCTGAGCGCATATACGAAATCGCAATCTTGGCGGATTCCGTCATAGTCTCTCCCAGCTTGCCGGTTAACTGCAGTCCTTTAGCCCCAGTCATTTTGGTCGCTTCGATAAAAAGCGCTTCTCCACCAACACTTGTCCACGCCAATCCCATCGCAACGCCTGGCTGTCGTGGGATGACAGAATCTCTGGAATAGCTGGGTACTCCCAAGTATTTGCTGACAGACTCTTGAGTGACGACGGTCAGCTTTTTGCTGCCTTTAGCAACTTGCGTTGCGACTTTTCGGCAGACTTTTTCAATCTCTCTTTCAAGGTTCCGAACTCCGGCCTCGCGAGTGTAAGAGTTAACAATCTCTCGAAACGCAGCCGACTTCACTTTGAGCAACTTTTCAGTCAGACCAGCTTCCTTGAGCTGCTTGGGAAACAAATACTTCTCAGCAATCGCAACTTTTTCATCTTCGATGTATCCCGACAATTCAATCACTTCCATTCGATCTCGTAGAGGAGCCGGGATGGTTTCTAGGACGTTGGCAGTACAAATGAATAAAACTTTCGAAAGATCAAAAGGGAGGTCCAAATAGTGATCCAAAAAATTCTTGTTCTGCTCAGGATCTAAAACTTCAAGAAGTGCTGAGGCGGGATCTCCTCGCCAGTCCGATCCAATCTTGTCGATCTCATCGAGCAGAATGACGGGGTTTCGGGTTTCAACGCGCTTCAAAATCTGAAGCAATCGTCCCGGCATTGATCCCACGTAGGTTCGACGATGCCCTTTAATCTCGGCCTCATCTCGCATGCCGCCAAGGCTTAGGCGCGCAAACTTTCGGCCCAAGGCTTCGGCAATGCTTCGGCCGAGGGAGGTCTTTCCAACTCCCGGAGGTCCCACAAAGCAAATGATGCTTCCCGAAAGATCTTTTTTCAAAGATCTCACCGCGAGAAATTCGGTGATTCTCGTTTTTACATCTTTGAGTCCATGGTGATCTCTTTCAAGAATAGCGGAAGCGGCTTTGAGGTCTGTCTTGTCTTCGGACATGGTGTGCCAAGGAAGGCATGCCAGCCAATCAAGATAATTTCTAACCAGCGCATACTCGCCGCTCTCCATGGGCATCATCTGAAGTCGGCGAAGCTCCTCATCTGCCTTTTTTCTCGCCTCTTCAGGAAGTTTTGCGGCATCTAGTTTCTCTCTGAGCTTGCTTAAATCTTGAGAGACATCGTCTTTGTCTTCGCCGAGCTCTTTTCGAATCGCTTTCAGCTGCTCCCTTAAGAAGAACTCTCTCTGCGAAGTTCCAATCTTGGTTTGAATCTCGCCCTGAATCTTTTGACCGAGTTTGAGAATCTCAAGCTCTTGAGTCAGGTGCTGTGTGCACTTCTCAAGCCGCTGATCAACATCAACAAGCTCCAAGAGCGCCTGACGATCCTTGAGATCAATACGCTTGAGATGCGCGGCGATGAAATCAGAAAGTTTGGCGGGGCCTTCAATATTAAGAGCTGCTAAAGAAAACTCTTCAGAAAGAGTGGGAGAAAGTTGAATCACTTCCTGAAGGAGGCCATGCGCTGTTGTGGTAAGGGCCTTTAGGCGTTTTTCATCGGTGACGCGATCTTCGAGATATTCAACATGAGCTTTGATCACAGGGACAGACTGAGAGAAGCTGGAAACTTTGAACCTTTTGAGGGTTTGGACAATGATACTTGTGGAGCCTTCGGGGAGGCGCAAAATTCTGAGAATTCGCGCACAAACTCCAATATCAAACAAATCCGAGGGTGAGGGGTCTTCGCCTTGCCCACGCTTTCGCGCAACAAATCCGATGTAGTCGGGGCTTGTGGATCCTTTGTGCAAAAGATCTTGAAGCTTACCTTTGGGAACCACTACCGGAAGGATCATGTGAGGAAAGGCCACAAAATTTGAAAGCGGAAAAACAGTGAGCTCTGCGGGCAAGGCCTTTGGTGAACGACCGGAATCGATCAATAGGTGATCGTTGCCTGGGGCCTCTGAGTGTGGCGGAACATGAATGATTTGAGACATGGCTCTCAGCGTTCTCCTTTTAACAGCAAGATAAACACGTTTAGTCTGGGATCAAATAAATACCCAGATCTTCTTGATGGGTTATAAGGGGTCTTTAGGCCACGTTTGAGGCAATCCAGCGCAGATACGCCGGCAGGACGGATGGAGCCTTAAGCGCGAGGATTTCGGGGACTTCATAGGGGTGGTCTTCCAGTAGAGCCCTTTCAAGTCGCTTGTAGTTTTTAGCCGTGGTTTTGAAGCAAATCGAAAACTCCTTGGCCTTCGTCAGTCGACCCTTCCAGACATAGTGACTTTCGATGGCACCGCTGATTTGAGCGCAAGCGGCCAATTTCTTCGATACAATCTTTTGAGCTAATTTTTGAGCGACGGATCGAGAGGGGCAGGCTGTGAACACAAGGAGGGTCATTTGTTTTTGATGCCCTCGATCGTAACGCTCTCGACTTCAGCACCGAGAAGGGCAGACGCTTTTTGAATGTCCGGGTCTGAGAGAATTGCTTTCTTTGCATCACTCATAAAGCTTCTTCCCCCGGAAGCGGGCGCTTTGGGTGCTACCGGAGCACTCGCTTCTCGCTCGGCTTCAACAACATTGAGCTTCGAAACCTTGTTTTGAGTGAGGCTTTGAATAAGTTCTTCTAATTCGCGAAGCACAATTTTTTCGGACAGTTGCTTAAATGCAAAATGTCCGTTCGGAAATCGAATCTCCAGAGTGTCTCCACTGAGATCTTGCTTTACTGCGCATTGAAGAAGTGCAGCCAAGCTTGGTCGCTTGGTTTTGATTTCGCGCACGAGATCTTGCGCTGTCTCGATCGGACCTGAGGCTGGAGTTGCCGTCTTTGGTGAGGGGACCCGAGAAGGCGCTGCATTCGGGGGTGTGGGGATCCGTGGGCGAGCGGCTGGGGGCTCGCTCGTTTGATTCATCGTGGGCCGTGCCGGACTCGCCGCGACTTCACCGGAGCGAAGGTGATTGATCACAACGGCAAGATCTTCCGTCAAAACAATTCGAGCAGCGCGAATCAAGGTGGTCTCTAAAACAATTCGAGGCACTTCTGATTTTTTGATTCGCTCTTTTCCAGCCCAGAGCACCTCAAACAAACGGTCAAGATCCTCAACACCCCAGGTCTTAAAGGCCTCCTGTAGTTGAGGCAAAACGCTTGATGAGATTTCCGATTCAACAAGTTGACTGGAGCCAGAGGCCTTTACAATCAAAAGCGAGCGAGTCCAAAGCACAAGACGACTGAGAACGCCTTCGAGATCCTTCCCTTTTTCAAAAAACTCCCCGACCTTTGTCAGTAGAGAAGAAACTTCCTGAGCAGCAATCCACTTCAGCAGTTGGAGCTCTTGCTGGATTCCAATGGTGCCCAAAAACTGATCGACCAAATCATCTTGAACGCTTCGAGAGCCCGACAGTAAAATCATTTGATCGAGAAGAGTCTGAGCATCTCGAAGAGCTCCGTCAGCAGCAGCAGCAATCTGCTCCATCACATTTTCAGAAGCCTTGATCTTTTCTTTCTCGCAAATCATCCGGAGGTTGCTGAGAATCTCCGGCATATTCATTCGCTTAAGTTCAATTCGCTGTACTCGAGATAAAATCGTCGCTGGAATTTTTTCTTGCTCGGTGGTCGCAAACAAAAACAGCGCATGCGGTGGAGGCTCTTCCAGAGTTTTCAAAAGCGCATTAAAGGCTGCATTTGAGAGCATATGAACTTCATCAATAATATAGATGAGTCTGCGCCCGACAGAGGGTCGATAAACGACGCTCTCAATAATAGAGCGAACATCATCCACTCCTGTGTGAGACGCGCCATCAATCTCAATGAGATCCATCGAGTTGCCCGAAAGAATCGCTTTGCAGGATGAACATTCATCGCAGGGTCTTTTATCAAGAGACTTGCTTGTGCATGCAGCGGCTCGGGCAAAAATCCGAGCACAGGTTGTTTTGCCCACCCCTCGAGGCCCGCAAAACAAATAAGCTGGTGCGATTCGATCTTTGCTCAGCGCTTCAGCAAGAATTCTGCTCGCTAGGGGTTGACCAATGACTTCATCGAGCTTTTTTGGCCGATACTTGCGAGCTAAATTGAGCTTTTCTGTCTCTCCCACAGACACCCTGTCTATCGTTTGGGGGATGGGCCGTCAATCGGCATGGCTTGAGGCCTTAAAGGGCTCTCTCGACTTCTGACCAGCAGATTATCTGCCGGAATCCTGTATAGATAGCTCATGCAAAACGATCAGGTGGTTCTTTTCCAAGGGAATCTGGCTGATCCGGTTCTGTGGACGGTAGCGGTTTTGGTGTTTCTCTTGGGGGTCACCAATTTCTTAGCTCTATTGCTTGTTGTTCGAAGGCTCCCATCACCCCATCAGTTGGGGTTCGTTGGTTTTGGTCTAGCGCTTGGGGTTGGACTTCAGATGGCCTGGCAGGTTTTTGGGCTCTTTGAGTGGCAGCAGAATACGATGTTGATTTTGCTTGGGAGCCTTTTGATGTTTTTGGGTCTGTCGAGTTTTCCATCGTTTCGACAAACAGCGATGCCGTCATATCGCCGTCGTGATTTTTGGATGGCAGTGTTTTGGACGCTTGTTGTTGATCTTGCATTTACTCAATTATCGGCGATTTCCACTCGCGGCATCTCTGAGGATTTCGAGACTGCCATTTCGGCGGGAGCTCTTGGATATTCACTTTCAGTTTTAGTTTCTTGGTTTTTGTATCTGAATGCATCTCGCATTCGAGGAATGGTCTTTGCTTCTTGTTGGTTGGTGGGAACGTGTGGCCTTCGAATGCTAGTCGAAGGTTTGGACGGAGGGGGCTTGTGGGATTTCCGGTCAACCCACTCTGTTGCCACTCTAGGTTTTTGGATTCTGTTTTTACTGGGTCTCGTATCGGCTTTGTTTATGCAGCCCAAGAGAAAGTTTCAGCTGCCACTTAATCACTCAGGCAAAGCCAATTTTCTTTTGAGGAGATAAGTCTTTCTTTGAGGGACAAGAGCAAGAAGTCCTAAAGAAATCAAAAGACTCATCAGCAACATGGACATCGGGCTGACCTTGGGTCGAACGCTAAAGAACAAAGAAGAAGCGTCTTCAGGCTCGGCTTTAGCAACAACAGTGGCATTCACTTTCAATGCGGTTTGATAACAGTGCTGATCATTAATCAAAATTCTGAGCGAAGCAGCCTGGAAAGAATCGGGAATGGAAGTAGTGAAAAAATTCTGACCTCCACGAATCTCATCCAGTTTCTGTTCTTGTCGATATATCGCTCCTTGAGCGTCTCTCCACTCAATACTAACGATGGGATAGAGAAGAGCGGATTTTGAATTGAACACGAAGTCCACCAGTTGGCCGGCCTGAGCTTCTTGGACCCGGGGGGCGGTTCGTGAGATCTGTTCACAGGAGCGCAAACCAATAACTTCGGAGGCCTGAGCGCCTAGGGGGCTCAAAATCATGGCTAAGAGAGTCGCTGTTTTGAAGATTTCCATCACTCGCAGTCCTTTACCCATACTCATTCTCCTCACCATGAAGAGAGAGCAAGGGCCGTGCCCCGGAGGCTGCGGGCTTTAAAGCGGCTTTAAGTGGGTTTAGTCAAGGCAAAGGGGTCTTAATCTGCAAAGAAGACATAGAAGCTATGCATTGATTTCCGTCAAAAATATGACATTTTTTCAATGATTTTGGCACTTTGCGCCATCTGCCTGTGTCAAAGAGGACTCGAGCTTGAGGCGGTGAATAGCCCCTTGAACAAACGGGTCCTCGGGGTTTGCACGAAGGGCGCGCTGAAAGTGCTGGCGGGCGCTCTCGGAATCCCCCTTCTCGTAAAAGATAATGCCGCAATTGAGATTGGCGACGAATAGTTCAGGATCCAGTTGAGCGGCGATCTTTGCCATCTGCAGGGCTTCTGCAAAATTATGCTGATAGAGGAGGGCCGTTGAGAGTTGTCCATGCACTTCGGCCGGTGAGGTCGATCGAAATCGAAGCCGACGAAGCGCCAACTCAGCTTCGTGAAACTTCTCTGAAATCAAAAGAAGCCGGGCCAGCAAGAGTTCCGCGTCTGGCCAATCGGGGTTCAGATCAAGGGCCTTTCGAAGAGACTGCTCTGCGCGTGCGTGTTCTCCAATGTGAGTGAGTGTTTGAGCAAAATCAAACCAAGCCTGAGGATCTTTTGGATTCTGCTTAAGTCGCGTAAGGCCGAGTTCAAGATGAAGACGGCCCTCGGCTTCGAGCGTTTCTGGCCTCTTGAGGTGACAGAATTTGTGGGTAACAACGTTGAGAATGCCGTGTCGAAGTTTTAGCTCCTGCGCGCTTGTCAGAAAATCTTCCCCAATAACTCCTTCCCATCTGATATCGCAGAGATTTCGATACATCGCGGATCGAAGTAAATCAAAATATCCCCTGATGTGGAGAACTTCCTGCGGAAATGGAAAGGGTGAAGATTCACGAGAGCAAAAGCCCAGACAGTGAACATTATCCGTATAAGATCTTTGGACAATTTGAAATGCTGAGAAGTCGCTCTGCTGAGTTGCATTTGCTAGCAGCTCTGTGTTGGAGCTATCGAGTACTTCATCGGGGTTGATCATAAAGATCCACTCTTCGTTCGCAAGATCTCCGGCAAAGTTTCGAGCGTGGGAGAAGTCGTGCTTCCATTCAAGGTCTGAGATTTTTGTTGTGAACTTCTCGGCGATCTCTCGCATATGAGCTGGAGCTCCAAGATCGACAACGACAATCTCGCCGGCAATTTCGGCAATTGAAGAGAGCGAGCGTTCAAAGAGGGGCTCATCATCTTTGATTAAGTAGCAAAATGAGATGGGGAGCCGCTCGGCCATACGTTCAGTATAGGCCTGTTGTTGTTACGCGGCCTGGCGTCAGACTTCAAAAACAATGTCGACTGGAATGGTAGAGAGGTTTCGGTAGAGAGCGATTTTTCGAGACTGCGGCCACCAGTCATACAAAAGAACGCTCAGGGGCTCCCAGAGGGCAACCCAGCCAATGATGGTCAAACCCTCTGCAAAAATTTGCGATGCCACGCCTGGAAAAGTACGCGGGACAAAAAATGCGCCCGCAGTGCATAAAGCGAGAAACAAAAGACCAAGAATCAGAATGACGAATCCACGCGTTCGCTGCGCTCGGAGTTCGTTTTCCTCAAACTCAGCTTCGTAGGAAAAGTAGTGGTGAATTGCATCGATGGTTTCCTTTGCTTGAGATTTTTCTTTTGCGGCGCCCTCGAAGATTAAACAAAGTCTATAGGGTCCATGTCTTTCGAGTTCGCGGGCACTGTTGACTAGAGAGCGTACAAAGGCATCGTCTAGATCCCGATCGCGAAAGGGCGAGGGATCGCGCGTATCAAAAAGCTGCTCGGCTTTGGAGATTCGAAAATCAATATGATGAATATTGTCGTGAAAGCGATAGCGGTGGCGGGCCGTTCTTTTGGGCATTATAAAAACTTAGACGATCGGGCCGGAGGGAGCAACGCAATGGCGCTTTGGTGAGCCTTTGGTCTGTAAGGTTAGCGTGAGGGTGAATTCAGAACCTCAACGATTTCATGCGTTTTTGGATCGAAAGTAAAATCAATCAATCGACCTTCGTGATTTGTGACCTTCCATCGCAAAAGGAATGCGTCTCCATCTGGAATGATCTTCTGAGGGCGCTTCAGAGTGAGTTCGACTATTTGATTATCTTTCAAAGACTTCACTCGGATCTTACTCCCCTTGAGCTGAATCAAATCAAGTACAGGCTGAGGGGGGTTGGCCGCTTCAATCCGATGAAGTCGAGGATCATAAGCAACCTCTATATCCCATCCGCTCAAGTTGTTGACGATCACGAATTGCTCATGAAGTTTGAGAAGACCTTCATAGGCAACTTTATTGGTGAGTTGAGAAAAGACTCGGACGTAGGAGCGATCGAGGGGTTCAAGATCCTTCGTCGACAGGGGCTGCCAAGTCTCTTTTGCTGCTTTACTAAAACCATACTTCGGCCACTGATTTTCCAAAAGCGTGCTTGGCCCAAGCCGAAGATCCCAAAGGCGACCGATCTCATAGGTGAAGCCTGTATAGTGTACGCCCGTTTGTCCGATGAGACTTCCGAAGGAGATCTTCTTTCGATTGGAAAAATCAAACCATTTCGGCTTTTCATCAAACTCAATCGAGAGAATTTGTAGGTTCCGATTGTAATTCTCCCAGTGGCTTGAATTGATCCAGTTTCCGATGTTACTCGTGTAAATAAATGACGGTGCTTTTCCGTCGGCCATTTGTCGAACATCCTTTCCCCAAAAGGAATCGCTAAGGTCTTGCAGAAAAGCTTTGACGTTTCCGCTAAGGACTGCCGCTCGAAACTTTTGATAGCCGATTTCGCCATAGTCCTTAAGAGCTTGCAAAAAGTCTTCGACGGTATTCTGGTTTCCAAACCAACTGGATGGGCCTGCCCCGGTGCTTTTGATGATTTGGAGTTGGGTTGAAACTTCTTTGAAGAAGCTCTCAGCGCTGGCGTGGTGCTTTGCTTTTTCGCTCAGGAGAGTGAAGGCGGAAATGTTTGGGCCATAGGCATCGGCCATGATCAGTTTAGGCACTCCCGCAAAGAGAAACTCCAGGCTTTGCTGGAGCCCGGTTGAAACAACATATCGATCGGGGTGTTCAGAAGACGCTCTAAGCGCTCGGTCTCGAATGAAGTCCCAGACTTCTGCTTCATTGCTAAATGAAATCGCTGGGGGAAATGCATTCAATAAATCGGTAGCGCTCTCAGAATTTTTCGAATCGTATCGCGAGCCGTGAAAGAAGTACGATCTTTGGAGCTGGGCTCGCGCGAGCTTTGTTTCCTCGCTCAGACCATCGGTTGGATCTGGTGCAATGTTGTGGAGGGCCTGATGACAGGGGGGTTTGGGTTCAAATGCGTAAAGAAATTCGGCAGAAGCAGCCCCAAAGGCGAGTAAGCTTGCCACAAGAAATCCCGAGCCCAAATGCCGCCGCACCATACAAAGACTCTTTAGAGCAAAAATCCTGCCACTTCAAAGTGCCTGTTAATCAGTCTTTACGAGGGGTGGAGGGGTATAAAGTCCCCGAAATGGGACGTGATTCCAGACTCGAGAGCCAATCCCACAGCTGCCTGCGATAGTTTGGTTTCTCTCGCCAAAACGTATCCATATGTCGGCCAGCGGGTATGGTCCAAAACTCCTTGGGTTCTGGCAGAGCTTGAAACAATTCCTCTCCCAACGCGTAAGCCACAACAGGATCCCTCTCGTTGTGAATGATGAGCTTCGGGGTGTGGAGATGGCGCGATTGCGTAAAAAGGTGGACTTGAGGGGCCCAAGTGTCGCTGAGCAAAACATAGGCAAGTGGCTGAAGCGGCCAAGTGAGCCATGATCGACTGAGCACGCTGACGCCCGCACTCTGATAGGAAGAAAAGCTACCTTCAAGGATCAAGGCCTTGGGCGCGGGAAAACTCTCATCGCGATCTAGTTCTTGAAGGCTTCTTACAGCCACCGCGCCGCCGAGACTCTGTCCAACCACAATCATTTTAAAATTAGGGAAGTGATCATTCACCCAGCGAAGAGCGGCTATTCCGTCTTGGACAGTTCCTCGTGGTGATGGCCCTCCTTCCGATTGCCCATAGCCTTGGTAGTCAAAGACAAAGAGTCGAGCCCCCATTTCGACTGTCCAGGCGAGTCCAGAGTAGTGCGAACTTAGGTTTTCTGCGTTGCCATGAAACAAGATGAAAATCCAAGGTTTGGAAACTTTCTTTGGCTCAAGAAGCCAGGCATGAAGTCGAACGCCCTCGGCGTTTTCAAAGTGAATATCTTTTGCCTGAAGTCCAAAATTTTCTGCGGGCCAAAAGACTTTATCGGAGGGGTGATAAAGAAGGCCAGAGCAGGCGTTGAGCAGCAAGCACGCCCCAATCAGTTGCATTTTAAAAATAATACCGCACCTCCAACTTCCCTTGGGGCTGAAAGTCATTCGCTCCTATTGTGCCGACGATCGAAAGATTTTCACTCATTTGGTATCGCATGGCCGACTCTGCCTCAGTGAAATGCTCGTTGCGGTTTAAGAAAAATCGGTAGCGGTATCGAGCTCTCAAGACGACTCCCCACTTCTGCGCGTCTTGAAGTCGAAGCAATATGGTAGGTCCCAGCGCCAGATATCCGATGCGATCATCTTGGAGTTTCGAGTTGAGTGTAGACTCAGCTTCTACCAAGAGACTTGTCGTTTTACTGCTGAGGCCCGCACCTCCCTCAGTGGAAAGAGATAAGCAGTGACGACACGTTCGCTCATCGTTGGTTTGAGCGCCCACTCGCAGATGCCACGAAAGAGGTTTGTAGACAGACTCCCATGGAGTGAGTGATAGCACCTCAAAAATCGTCAAATCTTTGAGAAAAATCTTTTGTTCGTTGATGAGCCATCGAACGCTCGCATCAAAAAACTTGATCTCAGCATACTGAGGAAGTCCTGCACTTGGATCGAGAAAGTCATGAAAGACGGGACGAAAGCGAATGTCAGTAAAGGCTCGATCTGTTTGAGAGAAGCCGCTACCGACGGAGATAAGAGATGTTTTGTGAGCAAGATGAGGTTGAGTGAGAGGGTCTGGCCTAAGTGCCAAGGGTTGAGAGGCGACTTTGGTTTCAGCGCGCAGTCTGCCGAGGAGACTTTTTCGTTTGGAGGCGTCTGAATGAGGGAGTTGCACTTCGTACGGATAGAGATAATCCATGGAGTCGAGAGCAGCGTCGAGAGTTGAAGCATCCTCAGCCACTGCGGCGGTGGGACCTGACTCATTGAGGTCTGTCCAAAGGCGCACTTGAATGAGTTGATCTGAGTTTAGAACAGAAAGCCGATGATCCAAGCTCGTTTTCACCGAGGGGCGATACGAAGGCTCATCAAGCAGATTGTTCGTCTTGAGAATCCGAACGACATCAATGGGGATCACATACGGAGGAAGAGCTTCTGTCAGTGCAAGATCTGGTCGAGTGGCTTCGATCGCACCCAAAATGTGGTAAGCGCAGTTTTCATCAAAGTAATAGTAATCAATCCAGCCCTGTCCGACTTCCCACAAATGCGCGATGAGATAGTCGACCTGATCCTGAGAAAGTCTGAGTCGATAACTCCACAAATCTCGAGACTCAAATGCGGCATATTGCCGAACCTGAAAGAAATACGGCTTAAGTGAAAACGTGCCCTTAAACATTCCAAAGATTCCTTTGATGCCGTAGATGAGCGCGTTTTGGGTGTCCACGTTTGCTGCAAAGTCTATCGCATGATCCAGAAGCTCTGGACCACCCTCACTGGAGGATTGATTGAATCTCAAAAAAACATGTCCGAAAGCTGAAGAGGGGTTGTTGAGAAAGTATGAAGAGAAAATTAGACTTACGGATTTTGCCTTCAGAATATCTCGAAAGTTTTGAAACTCAGAACATGAATCAAGCTCTCGGATGGATTGCGTTGATTTTCCGTTCACGAGGAGGTGCCGAGCGGGAAAGCGACATTTTATCTTGGGATCAGTTTTTAGTGCGTTGAGCGTGACGATCCATTCAGCTCTTGGATCACTTTTTCCGTTGGGAGAAAGAAAAAACTGGGGGGCGTCGATTTGAGATTCAAAGCCCGCCGAAATGGTATGGGGCTTATAGCGAAGGAGCTTCAACCAAGGGTCTGCAAGAGCAGGATCCGCCGTTGCTGAAACTAAAAAAAGAAAAAGCCACATTCCCTTCGGAATGTGGCACTTTCCCTCTTTTCATCAAAGAAAATTTAGTTGCTTATCCAGCAGAGCAAACAGAAAGCTGCTCGACCACTCGGCTAGAGACTGTTTCGTTTGAAGCCTCTTCTTCAAAGATCTTGCCGTAGCCAGATTGTAGTGAGGAGGCGAGTTGCTTGGAGTCACAGCCGCCCAGTGTCGCCAAAGCATCGATGCTTTCGCCTTGACCTCGAGCCGCATCAGTTTCGATTTGGATTCGGTTAGCGATCACATAGTCCGCAGCGCGGCTTGCGCTTGATCCGGACAAGCCCTCACAGTTAGAGGTTCCAGAGGAAATTCCAAAAGTCTGATTTCCGGAAGTTCCGTTGGTTGTTGCCGCGAACACCTGGGAAAATCCGCCTTCGTTGCCAAACACAACTGAGCCGAGTCCGCATCCGGCCATACCGTATTTCTGTCCGGAAATTTCTTTATCAGCCCGTCTCAAGAGACCGGGTTTATTTTGGGCGTAGGCACTTGTGCTGACCAATGCAAATAAAACTAAAAAGTATTTCATTTCTCTTATTCCTCCATTTGTAAAAGTTAACTGAGCGATTCAGTCTGGATAGGATTGGCTAAATGCATTCAAAAGACAAGGAGCGGATTTGGGCTAGGGAGTTTTGAGGGAGTCAGAAAGCTCATGAAGGGTTTCAACAAAGTGTTCTTTTTGTTTGGGGCTGAGTGAGAGACTGAGTGCAAGAATCGTCTTTGTGATTCGTTGGCGCTCAGCCTTAAAGTGTTTTGAGTAGTCCGATTGGGTTTGGAGAGATTCCTGTTTCGGTTCGATCCAGCTGCGAAGAAAGTTTTTGATTTCGCTCTCTGGGGCTTTGCGCTCCAAGAGTTTGAAAAGCTCGGCCTGTTTAATCTGCCGAAAACTCAGCCAAAGATTTCTCTTTGAGTAGTCGCTTTCCAAGATCCACTGCTCGATTAATTTCTCCTGTTCGGGTGAGGGAGTGCCAGCGAGAAACTTGAACGCTCTTTGAGAGTTCTTTCGTCTTTGCTTTTGCCAATCTTCCAAGCTCAGTTCTTCTCGCTCTTTGAGCAGATGAGAGTTCTTGGTCTCGATGTTCTTTTTCAGGCGCTCAGTTTCTGCTGGGGAAAGTGATGCCAGAATGCGTGCTGTGCCAGGAATGGCAAGAGAGAGTGTCCGCTGGGTGAGGTTTTCAAGATCGTTGAGACTGTTTTGAATCCTGGCTTCGGTTGGCTGAGATCTCGAGATGAGATCAGCGGTGGAGTGAAGATAGTAGACCAGCAAGGGCAGCTCGACGGAGCGATGCTCTTTGAAAAAGCCCTGAACTTCTCGATGCAGCTCGGCCCTTCGATCTCCCCGAAACTCGAGTAGCTGATTGGCCCATCGTTCAACGAGCCAATCCGATTTATTGTAGAGGAATAGAATAATTTTTTGGCAGACGCTTATGCTCATCAAGAGGGCGGTCCAACAAATCAAAAATGTGAAAAAACGAAAGGGAAAAAGAAATGGCGGAGAGGGCGGGATTCGAACCCGCGGTACGGTATGACCCGTACGACAGATTAGCAATCTGCTGGTTTCGGCCACTCACCCACCTCTCCAAGTCCTTTACTTTGGTCAACTGAGCCGAAGGCCACTCCAAGGTATCGCCCAGTTCTTGATTGCTCGCAAGAGTAAAGGCAGATAAACCGAAGACTAAGTGGCCGGGAGGTCACTCAAAGCGAGTCCACTAATCCCGCCAGGTTCGGAAGAAAGCAACGGTACGTGGGTGCTCCTGTTGACGTGATTATTCCTGGCCGCCTTTTACCCCCCAAAAAAAACGCGAAGCTCTGATTAGAGAGCTTCGCTTCGACGAGTTAAGTTGGTGGTGTAGTAGGTGTAGTCGCCCCTCGTACATCGTCACTCATGTCATCTCACTTCAGTGCAGCAGATGAAGCTTCCTCCACTCGCTTCACCCAACGCCAAAACCACTCCCTCATGGCTTTGACCGCGCAAGATGACATCAACAGGAGATGGAGGGCTGGACACCACGTAAACTAAGGGGATTCTTTAAAGTAGGGGGTATGCTCTAAAGACTTACGAAGCGCCACGCCCCTCCCTCTTATTACCTGTCTCGACACCAACTGAGATTGCAAGCTTCATGCCCTGGAGGAAGGACCACCTAAGTGGCCCGCCGCTCACGCAACTAAAGTTGCACTGAGGTTTTTGGGCGACTCAATTCGAGTCTCTTTTGTCGAGTTTGGTCCGATTGGGACGATCTTTGTCTTAAATGCTGCGAAGGCAGCGACCTGAAACTCCATCCGTCCGAACTTGCGCACCCTCGATTCCAAAGCCTCTTTTGAGATAGGCGAGTCCAAACCATTTTCCTTCGAACTCAACAGCCTGAGTCGCCGTGGTGCTACCAATGTTTTCTTGAGAAAGGGAAGCGATGCTCTGGGATTTCCCCGGAGGTTGTTGATTCCACTCAACAAGAGCTAGTCTTCGAGGAGCCTGTCCTCCGCGACTTCGCACTCGCTCCACAACTTCCTGACCGATATAGCAGCCCT
>JBEIHI010000007.1:0-26477 GCA_040381435.1 Bacteriovoracaceae bacterium
AATCAAAGCCCATATAGCACTGGGATCGTCTTGAAACCACCTCAGCAAATACCCGTCAAAGCTATGTGCATAACTAATGAGGTCAAAGCTTCCAACCTGAGTTAAATCGCGCAATGACCATCGGTTCTTTCTCATCTCTAGTCTTGCAAGGAGAAACTCCGAAACACTCCTTCCCAGCTCGGCAGTTGAAGCATGAGTCGTCTCACTCTCCACTTTGATATTTACACACTGCTCAATGGGAGCGCCGGCCAACACATCCTGTCTTTGATAAAAATGGAGACAACCACCGTTTTGTTCAAAAGCACGAAACAAAGTCTTAGGAAAAGGTCCCGGCTTTGAGATGGCATCGCCCAAAATCGCGTAATCAATTCGCCGCCCGCAAACTCGATTGAGGGCTCGGGAAAACGACTCAAGTGCCTCCACTCCATGACTGCCTGCTGACCCCAAAATAAAGGTCTTATTCAGCTTACGCCGATAGCTTCTCCCGCCCTCACAGTGAAAAAGATACTTAAAAGCCTCAACAGCTTTATCTTGAGAAGAATGCCGATACTGAAGTGAAGCAATGATCTTGGGCTCGAGAAAGCGGGTCTTTAGATCCAATGCGGCCGCATCTTCCGGCAAAGTCTCTCGAGCAAATGGGCCCATCGCTTTAACCTCAAATCCAGGCCCAACAATCGTAAAATCCTGACGATTTTCGGATGAGGCCAGATAGCCAAAATCGTTCGGCCTAAAGTCGATGTGGATCAACTGTTCATAGGTTGATGTATCGAAATGAGCCTGAATATGCGAAACGAAATCCTTCTCATGATCGTAGAGAAAATCCCCTAAGTTGTTTGTGGAATAATCCGACTGACCACAACCCCAAAGCGCAGCCAAACAGATCCATGCAAATCCCTTGCCCCCATTGAAGGCTCGACCCATCACTAGACTCCCTTTTCCCTACTCTCGCTTTTACTTCAAGATCCCCCATTAAGACAATCAAACGGGCTTTTGGAGACACTAAATTTGTTTGAAAAGACCCCATGGCCAGCATAAAAAGGCCTATGCACTATAATCC
The DNA here is from genome assembly GCA_040381435.1 of Bacteriovoracaceae bacterium. Lineage (GTDB taxonomy): Bacteria > Bdellovibrionota > UBA2394 > UBA2394 > UBA2394 > JBEIHI01. The sequence continues at coordinate 1,058 of JBEIHI010000007.1, forward strand.
TGCAAGTCTGGAACCCAAGTGGCAGAAGTATTGGGACGATCATAAAACTTTTAAAACGGAATTCGATCCCTCAAAGGGATCTAAGCGACCCAAATTCTATGTCCTTGATATGTTTCCCTACCCCTCTGGCGCAGGACTTCACGTAGGACATCCCGAAGGCTACACAGCCACGGACATTGTCGCACGCTACAAACGAATGAAGGGTTTTGATGTTCTCCATCCCATGGGCTGGGATGCCTTTGGTCTGCCGGCGGAGAACTACGCGCTGAAAACGGGAACCCATCCTCGGATCACCACAGAGAAAAATATTTCCAATTTCAGACGTCAATTGAAACGAATTGGATTTGCTTATGATTGGGATCGCGAAGTCGATACAACTGATCCTGATTACTATCGATGGACTCAGTGGATTTTTGTTCAGCTCGCAAAGAAGGGGCTCGCCTATCAAGCCTTTGTTCCCGTCAACTGGTGCCCCACCATGAAGGCTGTTCTGGCTAATGAAGAGGTCGAAAATGGTTTGTCAGTTGAAGGGGGCCACCCTGTTGTTCGCATGAACATGCGACAGTGGATTTTAAAAATCACAGCTTATGCAGATCGCCTGCTCGAAGATCTCAATGATTTGGACTGGCCCGAGAGCATCAAGGAAATGCAACGTCACTGGATTGGTCGAAGCGAAGGAGCTGAGATTGATTTCTCAGTAAAGGGCTCTCAAAGCAAGATTCGAGTCTTCACTACACGACCCGATACTCTTTATGGTGCGACTTTTTTGGTTCTCGCGCCAGAACATCCGCTTGTCGATGAACTGACCTCATCTTCTCAAAAAGCGATGGTCAGTTCCTACAAGGAAGCTGCCGCCCGAAAGTCAGATCTCGATCGAACGGAGCTCGCCAAAGACAAGTCAGGCGTGTTTTTGGGCTCAACTGCCATTCATCCACTCACCGGAAAAGAGATTCCCATTTGGATTGCTGACTATGTGCTAGGTCACTACGGCACGGGCGCTCTCATGTCAGTTCCCGCTCATGATGAGCGAGACTTTGAGTTCGCCAAAAAGTTTGATCTGCCAATCATTCAGGTTCTCGAATCTGATAAACTGCCATTTACCGGCGACTCCATTCACATCAACTCACCTCTGATCGATGGGCTCAATGTTTCTGATGCTAAGAAAAAGATCTGCGCGGAGCTCAAGTCTAAAAATCTTGGCGAGGAGAAGGTCACCTATCGATTAAGAGATTGGGTCTTTAGTCGCCAGCGATATTGGGGAGAACCCATTCCCGTTTTGCACTTTGAAGATGGAACGTACCGCGTGCTGGATGAAGATGAGCTACCTCTACTCCTTCCGAACGTGGATAAATACGAACCTTCAGGAACTGGAGAAAGCCCTCTGGCCACCATTGAATCCTGGGTGAACGTGATCGACCCCAAAACAGGCAAAAAGGCGAAGCGCGAAACGAACACCATGCCTCAATGGGCGGGATCATGTTGGTACTATCTAAGATTCATCGACCCCAAAAATCCAAACGCGGCTTGGGGCAAAGAAGCCGAGAAGCACTTCATGCCGGTGGATCTGTATGTCGGTGGAGTGGAGCATGCAGTTCTTCACCTGCTCTACTCTCGGTTTTGGCACAAAGTGCTTTTTGATCTGGGACTCGTGAGCACTAAGGAGCCGTTCAAAAAACTCGTCAATCAAGGGCTTATCCTTGGCGAAGACGGCGAGAAGATGAGCAAGTCACGTGGCAATGTTGTCAATCCAGACGATATCATTGAGAAATACGGCGCCGACTCTCTTCGACTCTATGAGATGTTCATGGGCCCTCTTGAAAAGGTGAAGCCCTGGTCAACGGCCAACATCGACGGCGTCTACCGCTTCCTCAATCGGATCTGGCGAAGCTTTGTTCACGAGTCCAAAGTGAGCAATCGAGCGATGAACGAAGCTGAGCTAAAGATCATTCATCAGACCAACTTCAAAGTGAGTAAAGACATTGAAAATTTGGAGTTTAATACGGCGATCTCGCAGATGATGATTTGCCACAATCAATTGACTGATCAGACGGACATCTCCAACGAGGCCGCTCAGATCTTCACAATTCTACTATCACCCTTCGCGCCTCATATTGCTGAGGAACTTGGAGAGCAGCTTGGCATGAAATCTTCCATTTCAAGTTATCCATGGCCGGTCATCGATGAGAAGTATCTGGTCGAATCAACTGTTGCATTTGCCATTCAGGTGAATGGCAAGCTACGTGCAACGGTTGAAGCCGCTCCCGATGCTTCCAAAGAGGTGATTCGAAAGCTGGCTACCGAAAACCCCAAGGTAGCGACTTATCTTAAGGGCGAGATCGTGAAAGAGATTTTCGTTCCGAAGAAGCTTTATAACTTTGTCGTGAAAGGAGATGTATCGTGAGACTTATGCAACGGCCTCGCCGCTTGAGAGCGTCAGAGAGCATTCGCGAGATTGCCTGTGAAACTCGTGTTCACGCCTCAGACCTCTGCCTGCCTTTTTTTGTTACAGAAGGAAAAGGCATCGCCAGTCGCAACAAGCATCTGCCATCTGCTTTGACTGTCTCTGTCGATCAGATCAAAGATTATCTGAAGGATACCAAGTCTCTAGGCATTTCGATGGTATGTCTCTTTGGCGTTGTTGGTAAAAAAGATGCGAGGGGAACTGGAGCTCTGGATCCCAACGGTCCCGTCGTCCAGGCGATCAAAGAGATTCGATCAACATTTCCACATCTGATCATCTCTACAGATATCGCGCTGGATCCCTATACGGATCATGGTCACGACGGTCTGTATAAAGACGGTGAAGTTCTTAACGATGAAACGATCGAAGTGCTCAGCCAAATGGCGCAGCTGCACGCTCGAGCTGGTGCACAGAACGTTTCTCCGTCGGACATGATGGACGGAAGAATTGGTTCAATTCGAGAAGCACTCGACTCATCAGGCCACGAAAAGGTTTCCATTATGGCCTATACCGCCAAGTATGCCTCGTCACTCTATGGACCATTCAGAGATATTCTGAATGTGAATCTTGTCGGCGATAAAAAGTCCTATCAGATGAATCCAGCAAACCGACGAGAAGCGCTGCGCGAACTAGAGCTCGATCTCAAAGAAGGCGCTGACATTGTGATGGTAAAGCCCGCTTCTTGGTATCTCGATGTGATTTCGGATTTTAAAAGCCGCTCACAAGTTCCCGTGGCCGCCTATCAGGTCAGCGGTGAGTGCGCGCTGATTGAACTGGGCGCTCAAAATGGGCTCTTTGATCGATCTCGAGCAATCATGGAATCTTTGATTGCTATTAAGAGGTCCGGAGCCGATTTGATACTGACTTATCACGCACTCGAGGCTGCAAAGCTGATCCGATAAAGGCTTGCCTCCACCCTGAATGATTTGCATAGCCCGGGCTAAAACCTGCCTAAAGGCTCCTCATGGCATGGTCCGACATTTGCTGTCTTCTAAGAGGTGGTGCGTATGTGCGGTCAGCGAGTCATATTTTCAATCAAGCCTATCCTGCGGCTCTTTTCGGCATTCCTGCTGATAAGCCTCAATGGAACACCATCGTTTGCCCTTACGGTCGAGTCGGCTAGCGATCAGGCCTGGTCTCTTCACAATCGACTCACCGGAGTTCCTCCTAAGAACGATGTGCTCGAAAACATGACCTATCAGATACTTTTAGGCAGACCAGATCTCGCCGCCTTTGAAGCGATGAATAGTTCGTATTTCTACACAACGTTCCTCATTAAGTTTTTTTCTCCGGATTCCAATCGAAGCAAAAAATACGAGACTGACCTCAATGACTTTCTGACCACGATCGCCGGAATGATCTACAACAATCGCTCGTTTAAAGAAATCCTCACTGGCGACTACATCTATGCCGGCTCTCGTGACATCGTTGACTTTGACAATGGTACAGATCCTCTGATTCAGCGTGCAGGAGCAAATCCAACGGGGGGCGAAGTGACATCACAGCCAGCGCCGACCGATCAGACTAAAATCAGAGCACTCGTTGAGAATCAGCGATTTGCCGGAAGCAATGGGCTTCGCGCAAGAATCCGATACAACTCAAACGATCACTTCAATGATTTGCAGCAGCGATATCCGTTTAACTGGCATACAAAGCTTGAACTCTTTCCTCATAGCCAAGTGCTAACGAAAGCCGCCTTTGATCGACTTGCATCAGGGCCTGAGACCAAAATCATTTCAAGCTGGCCTCAAGGTGAATCGATGGGAGTCCTGATGACTCGAAAAGCTGCCACTGAATTTTTTATGGCGGGAACAAATCGACGAGTCATCGATGCGGTTTTTGACCGCTTTCTTTGCTCACCGCTCGAGACGTTGAGAGATTCAGATCTTCCCGACGACCGTATCCGCCGAGACATCGATCGACTGCCTGCAGGCGATCCGAACCTTTTCCAGACGTCGTGTCGATCTTGTCACGCTGGAATGGATGGCCTTACCGGCGGCCTTACCTTCTTGGATTTTCGAGGTGATCTCGACGCTCTCTTCTATGATCCCGCCTGGCCCGCATTCTGCGGTTCGGGCGACAACAGCGATCCTCGATGTAAGCAAGTCCGTCAGGCCTCCGTGTTTCCACAAGGCCATGTTCAGACCAACAACTCTTTTGTGAACTACTGGACCCTGGGCCGAAATGCCTCATTAGGATGGAGGTCACCAGAAGGCATGAGCGCCTCAGAGGGCCAAGGTGCGAACCAACTCGCTCGGGTGATTGCCGAAACAGAAGCTTTTTCAAACTGCATGTCGAAGAGAGTTTTCCATTCCATCTGCGGAAGAGATCCAACGGACCAGGAAAATGGCTCACTCGCCGTCCTGTCTCGCGAAATTGAAATGGGCTTCTCTGAGTACTCAGGCCTCTCAGCAGCAAGCCCCTACAACTTCAGGGCCCTTGTGGCAAAGATATCAAGCTTTTGCTTTGGAAAGGAGTGAGATTTTCAGTGCTCTGCCCCCGATTCAACAATCTAGCTAAATCTCAAAAGGCCCTAGTCTTCAGAATCCCGGCAGCGCTCCTTCTGCTGGCGATGACCGCTTGCTCGACGAATCTCGAATCCACTGCTAAGCCGCCCTTTGGAGGAACAACCCCCCCAATCATCAATCCCGAGACCGAGCCAGAGACGGGACCCGTCGTTGAGGGAACTCGGTTTTTAAAAACCAAAGCTGGCCCCGAAATCAAAGCGACGTTTGAGCAGCTCACAGGGATCAATCTACCAAATACTGCCGCAATCGCCTCACTCAACAACTACTTTAATGACAACAACGGAAATCTCCCTAGCGGAGATGATGCCGCAATGGTTTCTGATGTGAACCTAATTGCCATTCAGAACTATGCCGATGAGTTTTGTTGGCAAATGCTGGGAAACAGCGCTGCGAGAAACCAATTTTTTGCGGGCACATCTTTCACACAAACAGGCGTCTCAGTTCGAGACAGCCTTCTTGAGACTCCGCAAAAAAGATCTCAACTTGTGGAGTTTCTCGTCTCAAAATTCTGGCGTCCGTCTCTTTCGGCTGATCGACAAAGCGAGATTTCCATCTTGAAGGATTTGATTGAGGATCTCTACGCCTCAAGTGCGTCTCTTATGAACAGCAACAATGCTGAACAGGGAAAGCGGATTGTATCCGCAGCCTGCATGGCTACTCTTTCGGCACCCATTGTCATTTTTCACTAAGCGGAGATATTTATGAAGAAAAAGGGCCCGATCACAGAAGCCGAAGAGACAAGAATCAAAAACGCTGAAGCCGTTCAAAAGCTTCAGAAGCATTTTGAAGGCCATGGAAAACCAAAGACTCGTCGCGACTTCATGGCTCGAGGCCTACTTGCTGGATCTTCCTACTTACTGATGCCATCTCTTGTGAATCTGCTCAAATCTCCAAGCCTGCTCGCGGAGGAGCTCACCTGCGATCTATCAGGCGCTGGATCGAACCCAAATTTCCCCCTGATCGTCTTCGACTTTCAAGGAGGAGCCCACTTTGCGGCTGAGCTTCTACTTGGTCAAATCGGAGGCCAGACGAACCCTCTGAGCAATCTTATCAATTATGGAATTCCGACTGAACTTGGGAATGCCAGTAGTGGCGAGTTTGGGCTGCGATTTCGAAATGACTCAGCAGCTCTTCAGGGCCTAAGAGCGAGCGTGCCCGCAAGCATGCGATCTAACATCGATGGATTTTCTGTAGCCTGTCACACTCCGGATGACACTCAGGAGACTTATATGAATCCGATGGGATTTCTTTCCAAGTTCGGAAGTTTTGGAAGCCTAAGTTTTTCATTTGGAACTCGGGCAGCGGACTCAGGCGGATATGCTAAGGCAAACCCAGGTTCATTCTCTCCTGACAAACGGCCCACCCGAATCACAAACGCAAACATGGCTCGACTGCTCGTTTCTCGAGGCGCTACCTACAACGCTCTTGTCAGTTCTGAAACGGCCGCCGTCGCGATGGGTCAGCAATCTAAGGTCAGACAGGCCCTCGCCCAACTTAGCGAAAGCCAACTCTCTCGCTTCTCAAATCTCACTCCCAATGAACAGATCCATCACCTTATTCAGTGTGGACACCTCAAAGCCGAAAGCTTGCTCGAGAGAGTTTCGCCCACTCAAGTTTTCCCGGCCAATGGGACCGCTGAGTACAATGAGCTAGCAAACATTTTTGGATCAGAGCCCGAAAACAATCGAGTCGCAGTGATTTCCTATATGCTCACTCAAGGCTTTGGATCCGCAGCCACAATCGAGTTTGAGGGTCATGACGACCATGACAATACGGCGCGCACATCAAGGCGAAGTGTCTATAACCGCTTCAGACAAATCGGTTCAACCATGCGGTACTTTCTCATGAAGAACAAGCCAGCGTTTTTCATGATCATCACTGATGGAGCGATGGGAAAAACGAATGTGACCGACAGTGTTGCCAATGAGGGAAATCCCGGAGCTGAGGGTGGAATCCCTTCAGCCAACTTCCTCCCTGGAGGTGCAGGAATGAATAATAGGCCCGGAGATGCCGCTTCTCTCACCGCTCACATGGCTTTTGTTGTGCATCCGACGGTTTCACGAATCAGCAATCCAGCCGCTTTCGTGAACAATTCGGGACGTCAGATCGGCGCATTTTCTTCAACCGGCGTCAATCTCGCGCACCTTCCCCTCATCGCAAGGGATCCAAGCATGATGTCTCTTGCCATGATTTACAATTATCTTTCGCTGCAAGGCAAAGAGGATCAGATTACTCTTACGCGCAGAGGCGGGGACAATCCCTTTGCAAACATCGACTCTCAAGTAAGAATCTTCAAAAAAATTACGTAAGAATCTAAATCGACGATCAAAGAATTTTCTTAGACATTACAGCGCCTGAAGCGTCGATCTCATAGACATAGGGAACTGCAGTATCAATATTGAGCTCGAGAATCTTTTCCTTCGAAAGGTTCTCAATCAACATCACAATCGATCGCAAAGAATTGCCATGAGCTACAACGAGCACATTCTTGCCAGCTTTGAGGTCAGGCAAGATATACTCCTTAAAATAAGGAAGTGTTCGCTTGGCCGTATCAGCCAAACATTCGCCCCCCGGAGGAGCCACATCGAAACTTCGCCGCCAAATATGAACCTGTTCGTCACCAAACTTTTTGCGCGTCTCGTCCTTGTTGAGTCCCTGAAGCTCGCCGTAATGTCTTTCGTTAAGTGCTGAATCCTGCCAGATCGGTGGATTCTGCTTAAGCCCCTTGAGGACGAGATCTAGAGTCCTCTGAGCTCTCTGAAGTCGAGACGTATGGGCCTTGACGAAACTGAGACCTGTTTGAGCCAACTTCGAGGCAGCCTCTTCAGCTTCCTTCACACCAAGGGAGGAAAGATCCACATCAATCCAACCTGTAAAACGATTTTCAAGATTCCACTGAGACTGACCATGTCTAATCAAAACAAGCGCTGCCATTGGAGACCCAGTATTGCCGATCCCTCAACGATTTGGCCAAATCTTTGTTGCGAATACCATTCCCCATGGGGGATTCCTAGCCGCACCCAAGAACGTGGAAATTCAAGTAAATTCAATAATTTATAGTGATCGACGTGCGGCACAGGTCTTGCTGAAAAAGCGAGTAGGCAAGAGCATGATTCATCAGTTGTTACATCTATCTCTCCGCACTGGAAGTTTGAGCGCCTTCGCACTCTCACTGGCACTCTGCAGCTTCTCGATTGCCGCCGCAGAAAAAACTCCAGAGCCTATGCAGACCCTCCGACTCAATGCAAAGGAATTGAGGGAATGGTTAGACAAAAATCCGGAAGCACAACGAATCATGGCGCTTCCTCAAAGCCCGGAGCGGGATCTGTTCATCAGTCTGACCTCCCTTACTCAGGAGTTTCTTCAGGCTGATTCAGACCGAGTTGTGAAGTTTGCAGGAGTGGATCCCAGGAGCCAGCTTTACGGAATGCTTTATGGAATGACAGATCAGGTCATGAGTTCACCACCCCGAACTCACCAAGCTCATCCTCATCCGGACTATCTGGGGTTAATCATGCAATCTCAGTACATCGCGATTGATTCAACGGGAGGTCAGTTATCCTCTCTCACCTTTAATCGCACGATGGCTGGAATCCGATTCATCCTTCAAGCAGTGGGATCGGGCCATCACTCGATCGACGATCTCCGTCGACTTGCCGATAAAACTGAGATCACGGTGATGAATACGATTAACGGACGGTCAGTTCCTAACTCGTTTAAGACATCAGAAGCGCTTAGAGTGTTGGAAGGACTTGGACTTCCTCTCACGATTGACGGAAAAAGCCTAGCCCCACATTGGCGACACTGGGATAGCTACAATTATAAACCCCTGGAGACACCGGGAAAATTCATTATGACGCCCATGGGGCCAATGAACACGGTTCAAAATCGACCTCCTCTCGGGGTCTTCCATGTTTTGGAAGAGCAGATTTCCTCATCGATCACACCTCACCTCGTCTCAACCTGGAAGCAAACCTGGGCTGAAAACATCAAAAACAGAATCAATTGGTCGAAGCACTTGCCGAACGCATCAAATCTGACAGAGGAGCAAAAGCTTGAGATGGTCCAAGTGATTCTTAACGCTCGAGAGGTAGATCCCACTCGATTCACCAAAACAATAATGACGAATCTTTTAAAGCTCCCGTATGCAAAGAACCTCAACCTCTCGACGAAAGCCACGCGCAGCCTGTGGCAAGACGCTCTGAATGCGTCCTATCCAGAGATCTACGATCTACGCATAACAAAGCTCAATGCTGAAAGAGACTTCGCAGCTCAACAAGAAACAGAGCGACAACAAAGAGAGCTTGAAGCCATCGAACTGGCTCGCAATACCGATGCCAAAGAGTTCATGCTCGAATTCATACAAAGGCTTCATCATGTGGATCCTCATGTTTCCTATATCAGTCACCATGCTTCGTTTGTTGCACAGGTGATCTCCGAATCCATGGCCGCTGGTCGGATCCCGATTCCCAGGGGCAACGAGAGAGCCCTTCAGCTTTCGAATATCCAGACGATTTCCGAGCTCATGAAGGCAGCGATCATGATTGAGCAAGAGCACAATCCAGTTTTGAAAGCACACTTAGAGGAACTCGAACAAGCTGCCTCGATGAAGCTCGGCCGAGGTCTCGAACCTAAGGAGCGAGTTCTTCTTCAAACAGCACAAGCCGAAGTTCTTGGCGAGCGAGTCTCTCAAATGACCGAGCGCACGGAAAATCTCGAGCTTCATCCCCTTGTTCAAAAGACCCTCCTCCACCTTGGGCTCTATAATGATCCCGAGAAGGATTGGTTCCATCTTTACCAGATACCCCACTTGAGGATGCGACCTGAGGAGCCCGAATCAAAGACCCTTAAGCGAGCGGCCTCCCGCAGCCTAAATCTGGTGACAACTGAGGATCCGTCGCGATTGGCAGACTATCTCGTCAAACGATTGAATATTGATGAAACCAAGATTCACCTGGATCTCTACGATACAGATCTCGAAAGTTTTGACCTCAGACAGGTTCAAAGAGATCTGAAACGTGCGCTCATGGTGATGATCAATAAAAATCCCAAGTCGCCCAAAGAACTGCAGGGCTTCCTGATGGATACAAAACTACTACGGGCAATTACAGGCAGCGCCAACCGAATCCAACTGTCGGATGAAGCCGCAAGCCATCTCTTCTCGCAGGCACTCAGCATTATGCATACACTGAGCTACCCACAAGACTGTCGCAGCGTCTTCAAGAACTTAGCGCTTGATAAAGGCCAATGAACAAAAGAGCTATTTGGCCTTTTTAGAGGGCTTAGCGGAATCAGACTTACATCCTGAACCACACTTCGATGAACATTTCGAGGAACACTTGGACGAGCACTCAGACTTCTCAGTGCAGCACTTGCAACCATGTCCTTTTGTGGCGCAACCAACTCCCAAAATCCCTACCATGAACAAAGAAAGAATTAATGACTTCATACGAATCTCCCTCGCACACATTTTAAAGTGCGAACGAAAGAGAATCAAATTTTAAGAGATGATGCATCACAGCATTCAGACGCTGCGTTTCTTCACGTAAAACAACCATGAGAAAGCTCCCACACCAATCAGAGCGGCTCCACAAAGAAGGGGGAGATTTGCGCGCACGTCATACAAAAATCCCGCTATGAGTGGAGCGATCACTCGCGCAAGACTCCCTGCCGATTGAAAGATACCCAACGTTGATCCCTGCTCATCATCAGAGGCTGACTTCGACGCCAGAGCGGAGAGACAGGGGTTCATCAAGCTGTAAGAAATCGCCAGGACTGCGAGCAGAGTCACAAAGATCCAAAAGTGCTGATTCATGGCTAACGCCGTCAGGGCTATCACCCCTCCTACGAGACCAAAACTGATCAATCGATACTCTTGAAAGGTTCTTGTGAGCGGTCCCAGTAATCCGCCTTGAATGATCGCCATCATGACCCCCATAAAGGCGAGTAAAAATCCGACGTCGGTTTCCGCAAGGCCAAATCGATCGACGACAAATAGGCCAAATGTGATTTCCATCTGAACGAACGCCAAAGTAATCAGAAAGAAAGTGAGCATGGGATAAAAAAGATCAGGCCTTTCGAGCGCAAACTTCATGCGACCAACACTAAACTTCTTCTCTATCGGTTTTCGATTGTTTGGCTCTGCCAATATGATTGTCGCCAGGATGAAGTTCATCATACAGATAAGTCCCGCAGCCATTGATGGCGCCCAATGACCGTACTTCAGCAATAACCCCCCCACCGCCGGCCCGAAAATAAATCCGAGCCCAAATGCTGCCCCTATCAACCCCATGCCCTTCGCTCGCTCCTCCCGCGGGGTCACATCTGCCATATAGGCTGAGGCCGTCGAAATATTGGCTGCAAAAATCCCTGCAGCCACGCGACTCAACAAAAGAGACCAGTAAGTGGTGGACATCGCTGCCCAAAAAAATGCTAAGCCCTGAAACAAAATCGTAATCAGCAAAATCGGGCGCCTTCCATAGCGATCCGAGAGACTACCCCAAAGAGGCGCAACAAAAATCTGCATGAACGAATAGACGAACATCAGTGCCCCCACCTGTGTGGCATCAGCACCTAAGCTGCGCGCATAAAAGGGAAGCATGGGAATCATGATTCCAAATCCCAACAGATCCACAAAGACGATGACAAAGATGATCAAACGCGAAGCCTTAGCCTGCGTGCTCATACACCCACCCAAAGGCCTTGAAAGTAATGGATCATTCCATCCAAACCGAGAATCACAAACGAGAGAAAAAGATAAAAAATCGAAACCACAAACAGCTTTCGATACGCAGGAACTGTTTTCTCCTTAAGACGCTCAACCGTCACCTTCATGTACCACGCCCATACTGCAAGCAGCAGAAGCGCTGCAAGCCAGCCCAACATTCCCAGAGCGATGGGCACCAGCGTCAACGGCAACAAAAACACAGTGTAAGCGTAGATTTCAATGATGGTCCTTCGATCTCCTCGGACGTTGGGCAGCATCGGAATTTTGACTTTTTCGTACTGATCTTTAATCGCCAGTGCTAGTGCCCAAAAGTGGGGAGGCGTCCAAAAGAAAATCAGCAAAAACATAAACCAAGCCATGGCAGAAATTTTGTCTTGATAAGCGGCTGATGCAATCAAGGGAGCAGTCGCTCCGGCAGCACCACCAATCACAATGTTGTAGTGATGACGACGTTTCAGCCAAAGAGTATAGATCAAGACGTAAAACAAAATAGTCCCAAGGCTTATCAAGGCAGCCTGTGCATTCGCAGCCCACCAAAGATAAAAAGTGGAGATCACGGAAGTAATCAAACCAAATGCGAGTGCATGATTGGGTGAAAGCTGGGATTGAGGCAAAGGTCTGCGGCTGCGCGTCCTCTCCATCACAGCATCAATATCTCGGTCGACAAATTGATTGAGAGAATTCGCAGCCCCTGCAGCGACAACTATCGCCAATAGAATCAGCAACATCTCGATGGGCTGCTCAAAAAGCGAACCCTCAGCTGCCATCGCACATAATCCCGTAATCGCAACGAGCAACACGATAGTGGGTTTAGTCAGTTGGATGTAGCTTCGAAGAAGACCACCCAGAGTCCAAGTCATGGCAACGATATAGCCCTAAGAGGCCGCGTTGTCATTGACCCGACTGGATATATCGCTCGAGCGCGAAATCCCTAGGAATCTTTCGCTGAACGGCCTGCTTAGCGACACCACCGTCATCTCTGGAGGCATCCAAAATACCGACCCGTTTTAGGCTATCGGCATTATCCGGTGTCGGGGCAGGACCCATGGCCAAAACATAGTGAGCGAGCGCCCAACGTTCATTGGCGGATAGCTGGGGATAGGCAGGCATATAAGGAGCCAAACCGTTTTGGAGAGACAAGAAGACGTCGCTGGGTCGCCGACCATTTTTCCATCCATCGGCAACCTTATAGTTTCGAGGCTTCACCGGCAGGTTTGACCCAGGACCATCACCGCCTCCGTCAACACCGTGACAAACAGCACAGTTCACATCATACAAATTTTTCGCCACGGCATTCATCTCCGGAGAGGGCTCCCAGGGACGCTTAAACTCTGGGCCTCCCGCAGCAGCAACTGTTTTCAACGGATCGCCAACAACCTTGTAGCCAGCAGGCCTTGTGAAGATATCTGCGGCCGTTTGAACGATGAAAATCGTCACAAAAATAAACGAGGAATAGAAGAAAACTCGATTCTCCTTGGAGTCAAACTTAAGACCCATGAAGAACAAAGTCACAATCATAGCCTTTGCCGAGGCTATCAACATTGCGAGAGCAAAGTTCCAGGAAGCTCCGAAGTCAATCTTAGCCGCTAAAACCGTGATAACAGTCATACCAAGCAAGAAAAGAAAAACATTCCTGCTCGTTGGTCCCGAGAGAATGTGATGAATGTTGTAGTCGTATTCGCTGTTGTGATGATCGTTATGTGATCCCGACATAGTTTTCTCCCGTTTCCGCTATCCCACCAAATAAAGAATGGGGAACAGATAAATCCAAATCAAATCCACCAAATGCCAATAGAGACCTGTCATTTCAACCGGCGTATAATAGTTTGAACCGAAATCTCCTCGACGAGCTCTAAACCACAACCAAGTCAAAAGTCCGACCCCAACTAAAACGTGAATACCGTGCAGACCCGTCATGGCAAAATAAAATGCAAAAAACAGTGGGGCTTGCGGAGCAACACCGAGCAATTCAGCGTTGTTGAAGTGACTGCCAGGTAGCAAACCATCATGAACCTTATGAGAGTATTCGATATACTTCACAACCAAGAAGCCAATGGCACACAAGATCGTCCAGAGCAGATTTTCCTTCAAGGCCTCGCGATTTCCACGCTGTGCAGCCGACACGGCTCGAGCCATGGTGAAGCTACTGGTAATCAGGATCACGGTGTTTACCGCTCCCATCACTGGGTCGAGCGATTTGGCAGCCTCATGGAAGCTTGGAAAATACTGTCCTTTGTACATGAAGTAGCCAACAAACAGCGGCGTGAAGAAAAGAATCTCTTGCATGATGAAGACCCACATGCCGAGTTTCGCTGTAACAAACTGTTCGTCAGCGTTTTTAAAATGGTGGGCGTGATGAAAATTCACCTGCCCCTCTTGAGGCTTATCTGATGAATGATGATGAGCTGGTGCACCCATGTCCATTATCCCCCTTTCACCGCTGTGTAATCGTATGGCCCATGAGTCACAACAGGATCATGAGTAAAGTTTTCAATGGGCGGAGGAGAGTCAGAGGCCCACTCAAGAGTCGCGGCTTGCCATGGATTTCCACTGGCTTTGTTGCCTTTCCATAGAGCATAGATCAAATAGAATGCCGTCCAGAAAAAGCCCACCGCCAGAATCAACGAGCCCACAGAGGAGGCCACGTTCAGAGGTGTATATTCAGGGAGGTAATTAAAATATCGCCGAGGATGTCCCAACTGACCTGCAATGAATTGCGGCATAAATGTGAGGTTGAAGCCCGTAAAGACCAGCAACCAACCAAAGATCCCGGCTTTTTCATTGTAAGTTTTACCAAAGAATTTGGGGAACCAATAGTGAAGGCCTGCCAAGAAAGCCATCAAACTGCCGCCCACCATGACATAGTGAAAGTGAGCAACTACATAATAGGTGTCATGAAAGTGAATATCCGGGCCCAAGGTCGCCAGAACAACGCCCGTCAATCCGCCAATCACAAACACAAACAAAAACTGGAGCGCGTACAGCATTGGCACCTTCAATCGAATCGTGCCCTTGTACATGGTTCCTAACCAGTTGAAGACCTTCACACCCGTTGGAACAGCAACGAACATCGTGATCAAAGAGAACATGAAGTTCGCAAAGGCCGATTGACCTGTTGTAAACATATGATGTCCCCAAACTACGAAAGAAACGAGAGCGATTCCAAAAATGGCAGCGGCCATCGCCTTGTAACCGAAGATCGGCTTTCGAGAGAAAGTTGGAATCACTTCGTTGATGATTCCCATCGCAGGCAAAATCATGATGTAAACGGCCGGATGTGAATAGAACCAGAAGAAGTGCTGGAACAATACAGGGTCACCCCCCAAGTTAGGGTCAAAGAAACCGATTCCAACCAACTTCTCAAGCACCAACATGGCAAGAGTCAAAGCAATCACAGGAGTGGCGAGAATCTGGATGATCGAAGTGGCATAGAGCGACCACAAGAAAAGAGGCAACTTATCCCAGGTCATTCCGGGAGCGCGTAGCTTGTGAATCGTGGCAATGAAGTTCAATCCCGTCAAAATGGATGAAAATCCCATAACAAAAGCAGCACTCACCATCAGAGCTGCACCCATACCGGTTCGAGTTGAATAAGGAGTGTAGAAGGTCCAGCCCGTATCAACGCCACCGATAAACAAGGTGCCCAAAGCCATGAATGAGCCCAGGACGAAGATATAATAAGATAGAAGGTTAAGTCGCGGGAAGGCAACGTCCTTGGCGCCCAACATCATTGGCAGCACAAAGTTACCAATCGCTGCGGGAATCATAGGAATGATCACCATAAAAACCATGATGGTCCCGTGATACGTAAAGGCCCGATTGTACTGACCTGCATCCATGAAGCCCTGACCAGGAGTGAAATGCTCAAGTCTTAAGATCGTCGCAAAAGTTCCCCCCAGCAAAAACCACAAAAGAGTCGTCGCTAGGTACATGATCCCGATTCGCTTGTGATCCAAAGTCACGATCCAAGACCAAAGCCCTTTGGGATACGTCAGGTAATTTGTTCCAGCGGGTGAGTGATGCATAAACCAACCTTCCTTAATTCAAACTCTTCATATACGCGATAAGCGCGTTCATTTGCTCAGCAGTCACTTGCCCTTTGTATGTGGGCATCAACTGTCCTTCGAATCCTTTAATGACTCCCGACTGGGGATCCTCGATTTGTTGACGAATGTAATTTTCATCGACAACAATTCTTCGACCATCGGCAAGCTCAACGGTACTTCCAAATAGACCTTTGTAAGAGGGTCCAATCTTGGTTGAGCCATCATCGGAGTGGCAAGAAACACAACCAAGAGAACCCGATAAAGCTCTTCCCTGCTCAGCTAAGCCGCTGTGAGGATTTTTCTTCGGAGAAACAGCAGCCGTCTCGGTCTTGGTCTCCAGCTCCGCTTTGGACGCTGAGGGTCCCCACTCGGGCCCCACCAAACCTACTGGCTTTGGCAGAGGGATCTCAGCACCCCATTTCCATTTTTCAAACTCTTCAGGCTTTACGGCAATCACCTTCGCCAACATGTCTGAGTGTCCCGCTCCGCAATACTCCGTGCAGAAAATGACGTACTGACCTTCGGTGGGAACATTGAACCAAAGGTAAGTAAACATTCCAGGGACTGCATCCTTCTTGATCCTAAAATGAGGAACATAGAAGGAATGCAAAACATCATTTCGATCTGCCGTGATCGTCAGCTTCACTGGCTGACCTGTGGGAACATACATTTCATTGGTCGTTGTTCGTCCATCGTCATATTGAAAAGTCCAGTTCCAGCTTTTCGCCACAACTCGAATCTCCATCGCGTTTTGAGGGATCTGATAAAGTTGTCGATACACAACCCAGCCCCAAACGAAGATCACCATCACAATTACAGTGGGAATAATAGTCCATAAAAACTCTAGCTTCAGGTTATGAGTGATATGAGTCGCTGCTTTTGCACCTGGCTTATCTCGATATCGAATCGCAAAATAAACCATCGGCACAATGACGATCGCGAAGAAAACAACACAAACGATCATCAAAAAGTAATAAAGATTATCCCACTGCTTTGCATACTCAGTTGCATCAATGGGAAGCGTTCCGCCTAATCCGCCCATACTTTCTCCTTACGCTCTCGCCTCCAGAACCAAAACAAAAAGGCCGCGAGCAAAATAATGGTTAAAACCCCACCCGCCTGAACAACGCGCAGAGCCTGCAAGCCGTACCCACGTGTCATCGGGTCATATTGGTAACAAAGCATCCAAACACGCTCAAAAATTGAGCCGACTTTTCCATCGGATGCCTCCAAAAGACTCAACTTGAGATCTTTGTTTGGGAAATCAATTCCGTAGAGAACCCTCGATATCATTCCTTCAGGAGACAAGACGAACAGGGCACTCCCATGCGCATACTCTTTGGTCTTGGGATCAAGGGCATATCCAAACCCTAGTTGATCAGTCAGCTTCTTGATCTGATCCTCTGTGCCAGTCAGCCAGTGCCAGCCCAAAGAAGCATCAAGACGAGAATACTTTTTGATGTAAGTCTCCTTCTTTCCCAAAGCGAGATCCGGACCCTCTTGAGGGTTGATGCTAACTGTCACTACTTGAAACTGATCCCCAATGGACCAATCCAGCGAACGAATGGAGTTCGTGAATCCATTCAGAAGGTAATTACAAATACCTGGGCATTTGTAATAGACCATCATCAAAATGACAGGCTTTCCTGCCTCAAAATACTGAGTGAGCGGAACCTCAACGCCATGTTCATCCCTGAAGCGGAGACCCTTAATATCAACCTTTTCACCAAGCTTCTCAGTAATCTTAACAGCAGCCACGTCTGCAGGAAGCTGTGCGCTTTCAGCAGACTTAGTCGGCTCCATCGCTTGAAGCGATGCGCAAAAGAGAAATCCAAAAATGGTAATGAGTTTCAACATTGTTTATCCGTGATGATGAATCGACGCCTCCAAACGCGGGTCCTTCAGTGGAACGATACGAATTCGCTCCATAATAAGACCCACGACCAAGAAAAACAGCGCAAAGAAACCCAAAGCTACTCCCAAGTCAGTCCAAGCTAGGGAAGCATGACTTGCGTGTGACTCGGCCATATGCCTCATCGCAGGCTTGATAATCCAAAACAGCTCCAGCCACTGGCCAACTAAAATCACAAAGCAGGCAGGAATGAGAATCTTAAAGTTTCGTTTGCTGCCGTAAGGAATGAGAACAAAGAATGGGAACGCCAAGCGAATCAAGAGCATTGCCAAACCAACCCATTCCCATCCGTGAGTCATTCGAACTGCATAGAAGAATGTCTCCTCAGGCAAATGTGCATACCAAATCAGCATGAACTCACTAAAGGCGATGTAGCCCCAGAAAATAGAGAATGCGAAAAGATACTTTCCCAGGTCGTAAAAGTGCTCCACATTGACGAAGCCCTTCAACGCACCAGATTTCACTGCCATCCAGGTCAAAATGATTGTCATGGCGAGTCCAGCCTGAAAAAAGCCCGCAAAGAAATGCACTCCGAACATGGTCGAAAACCAGTGCGGCTCCAAAGACATCAAAAGATCAAATCCAGCCAAGGAAACCGACAGAGCAAACAAAACCAAAGTAAGGGCTGACCAGCGCCGGTTAGCAATCGTTCGCTGAACATCTCCATCGTGATCTTGCTTCATGGAGTTTCGCACAAGAACGAAAGTCGTCCCGATCCAGATTGCAAAATAAGCAATCAATCGAAATCCGAATGCTTGCATATTAAGGTAGGGCTCTTTGAATTTGAGAAGCGGATCCGCGTTTACAACATCGGTGTGCGTCCACTCATAAATCGAGTGGGCTCCGTAATAGATTCCAAAACCCAGCAACGCCGCCACAGGCAAAGTAAGGGCCATCGCTTCAGCAATTCGACGAAGGCTTGTACTCCACGAAGCGGAAACAATATGCTGAATAGCCACAAAGAAAAGACCACAAAGCCCCATCCCCAAAAACAAAACCGAGCCAAGTAGGTAGCTCATCCACCCGCGCGTTGGGTCCTCTTTGAAGGTGAGGTGAAGAGACAGAGCTCCAACGGCCAAGAGCACTAGCAAAATGACTCGCTGGCGAAGGCTCATTCGGTAAGGAGTGATGGAAGTAACGTTCATGGGGTCTCCTTTTTCACAATCGCGTCAAAAGCTTCCAGATCCGCGACTCGAGGTTGATCCGCTAACTGCAAGACTCTTACATAGTGGACAATCGCCCATCGATCGCGCTCACGAATCTGTGCAGCATAAGCACCCATGGTGTTTTGACCGTTCGTAATCACATGAAACACCTGAGAGTCGGCGTAGCCTCGAATCTTATCTGAATTGAGAGTTGGCGGGTTCGCAAAGGGGCCGACAACCGGGCCGTTGCCGTTTCCATCTTTGCCATGACAAACATAACAGTTCGACTCATACATTAGCTTCCCACGAAGAACGACCTCTTTGGTTCGAGGCAGCGGGTTTGCAAACTTATCTACGCTCTCCGCCAAATGCTCTGGCCCTTTGAATTTGTAAGGCTTCACTTCGCGAGACACAGTGCCTTGAGGCGGAACGAGTGATGACGAAAAATTGCTGTAAAAATCAAAGCCTCGCTGGGGCTTCAGAGCTTCCGTGCGATGCATGTTTGGCATGTATTGAAGAGGCTGTTGATTCCACAGAAAAAAGCCTGAGTGATTCTTAAACCAATAACCAACGAGTCCGAGCACAAGTACAACCAAGATAGCTTTTGTTGAGGTTTTCAAAGTTCACCCCCTACATGATGAATGTCCTGAGCGTGAATCTCTTTCAAAAAGCGCTTCACAGGTTCAACCTCGGCCTCCGAATTCACTTCGATTGCCAAAGCAAACCGATCATTCGTAATGTCCGGATGAAAAATAGGCTTATTCCAGTTCGGTAGTTTCAAATAGTAGCCAAACATCGCAAGCACCGTCGTGACTCCAGCCAGAAGAACGGTGAGCTCGAACAAAATGGGAACATAGGCTGGCAGGGCAAAAAGTGGCTTGCCCGCAATATTCAAAGGCCAATTGAACATATGAGTCCAAACTTGTAGCCCGAATGCAGCTCCAAAACCCATCATACCAGCGCCAAAACTCACATAAGGAAGAGTACTTCTCTTGATGCCCATGGCTTGATCAATTCCGTGAACGGGAAACGGAGTGAAAGCATCAAAATTGGCAAAATTGCGCTCGCGCGTCTTTGCAGTCGCTTCAATGATCTCCTCAGGAGAGAAATAATAACCGACCACACATTGCTTAGCCATGGTGACCTCCCTTCGTGGGCATAACCGATTTCACCTCAGCCATCGCAATCGTTGGCACGAATCGGCAAAATAACAGGAATAGCGTGAAGAACATCCCAAAGCTTCCAATCAAAACCGAATAATCCCACCAAGTGAGTTTGAAATAGTTCCAAGATGACGGCAAATAATCCGTAGCCAACGAGGTGACAACAATCACGAAACGCTCAAACCACATTCCAACGTTCACAAAAAGTGAAAGCACAAACATCAGAGGAATATTTCGACGCAGTGACTTGAACCAGAAGAATTGCGGCGAAATCACATTACATCCGATCATGATCCAGTAAGCCCAAGCGTAAGGACCCATGGCTCTCTGAAGGAAAATATAGCGCTCATAAGGAACGCCCGAGTACCAAGCAATAAAGAACTCGGTTGCGTAGGCCAATCCAACAATCATACCGGTAGCCAAGATGATTTTGTTCATCGCTTCGAGATGATTGACGGTGATGTACTCCTCAAGATTGAAAACCTTTCTCGCGATCACAAGCAAGGTCACCACCATGGCGAATCCTGAAAAGATGGCTCCCGCGACAAAGTACGGGGGGAAAATGGTCGTATGCCAACCCGGAATGATTGATACGGCAAAGTCGAAGGACACAATCGTATGCACGGACAAAACCAGAGGTGTCGAAAGGCCCGCAAGAATCATGTAGGCGATTTCATAATGATGCCATCCTCGGCTTGAACCCCTCCAACCCAGTGAAAGAAATCCATAAACTTTCTTTCGAATCCAATTTTTGGCTCGATCACGAACCGAGGCAAAATCAGGAACGAGGCCCGTGTACCAAAAGAACAATGAGATCGTGAAGTAGGTCGAAACCGCAAAAACGTCCCAGAGAAGCGGAGATCGAAAGTTCACCCACAGCGGCCCCATGGTGTTAGGCAAAGGAAACAACCAATAAGCTGAATACCAAGGACGCCCCGTGTGAATAAGCGGAAAAATACCCGCGCACATCACAGCGAAAATCGTCATAGCCTCCGCTGAACGGTTAATCGCCGTTCGCCACTTCTGCTTGAATAGAAACAAAATGGCAGAGATCAGGGTTCCCGCATGTCCGATACCGATCCAGAACACGAAGGTGATAATCATCATTCCCCAGCCGACCGGCGAGCGAATCCCTGAGTATCCAGTTCCCATGAAGATCAGTAATCCGATCAGGCCGAACCCAATCGTCATGATCGTCGCCGAAGCACCGAATGCCACTAGCCAGAGCTTCGTTGGAAAAGATTCCAGGGGCCGACAGACATCGTTAT
This sequence comes from Bacteriovoracaceae bacterium, assembly GCA_040381435.1. GTDB lineage: Bacteria > Bdellovibrionota > UBA2394 > UBA2394 > UBA2394 > JBEIHI01. The sequence continues at coordinate 22,308 of JBEIHI010000007.1, forward strand.
TCACGTCGGCATATGATTTATTTCCTTCAACCAACGGCTGAGTTACAAGCTGTCCCTTCATACTGAATCCCTATTTCTAATTCTCGGCAGGTAAGTCACCGAAGGTTTGGTATTCAAAATTTCAAGAACCTTAAAGCCACCTTTTGCATGAGCCAATTTACTGACTTCTGACTCAGGATCATTCAAGTCGCCAAAGACGATCGCATCCGCAGGGCAGCTTTGCTGGCATGCCGTCTTGATGTGACCATCAGGCACTCTCTTCATTCGGCTCTGAACTGTTTCATCGACACCATTTCGAATTCTCTGAACGCAGAAGGTACACTTTTCCATGACCCCTCTCGTTCGAACCGAAACATCAGGGTTGATCATCAAAGGCAAAGGATCAACCTTCGTCACTTTGTTGGCCAACTTATCTGAGTATTGGAACCAGTTAAAACGTCGGACCTTGTATGGGCAGTTATTTGCGCAGTACCGAGTTCCCACACAACGGTTGTAAGACATATCGTTCAAACCGTCTGAACTGTGAACAGTTGCAAGAACTGGGCAAACGGTTTCGCAAGGCGCATTCGCACACTGCTGACACAACATCGGTTCAAAAGCTGAGACCGGATTTCTGGCATCACCCGAGTGATAAAGATCCAGTCGCATCCATGCTTGGTGTCGTCCCATGATGACTTCATCGCGTCCGACCGTTGAAACGTTATTCTCTGTATAACAAGCCACAACACAAGCGTTACAACCCGTACAAGAGTTCAAATCGATGGCCATTCCCCATCGGTGGCCTGGGTAGACCCACTCCTTCTCGTTGTAGAGGTCCGCAGAAGGATGCTTCTTGTGCTCTCCACTGTGAGCAAGAAAATCCTTCAAACTGTGTTGCTGAAGAATGTCAGAATCCCGCCCCTGAAGATCAAACTGCTTCTGAGTGCTCGCCAACTCATAACGACCGCTCACCTTTTTCAGACTGACGGACATTCCTCGAAACTGAGTCTGTCCGGCATTTGAAGCAGCAAACACAAAGGCATTTTTGCCAACGCCACTTCCAATTTGACCAGCTGAAGTTCGTCCGTAGCCGAGCTGAATCGAAACCACATTTTCATCCAGGCCCGTTTGAACAAAGACCGGCAGGACAATCGACTGTCCATTCACGGTCACTTCCACGAGCTCACTTCTGAAATCACTGGGAAGCTCTTTTGTTTTTGCCTCTCCATCAATCAGATTCTCGTTGAGCCCCATTTTCGCAGCAAACTTGGGGGATACTCCGACATAGTTATCCCAGGTGATTTTCGTGATGGGATCAGGCAACTCCTGAATGTAAGGGTTGTTCGCCGAACTTCCGTCCCGCAAATTAATCGACGGGATGAGAGCGAGCTCCAAGCCTTCTGGCTTCGTAAACTTCACTCGAGAAACAACAGACTGTCCTTGAGCCCATTTCATGGCAGGGGCAGAACCCTTGCCGGCACGAGTCACGGCACCAGACTTAAGAACATCGTTCCACCAAGCTGTGAAATCACCACCAGTGAAGAACTCACGTTTCCAAAGTGCGACAACTTGATCTCGATAGTTCGCTGTCGAACCTGAAGACCAGCTCTCAAGCGCTTCCGCAAAACTTCGGGTTGAGTAAAGCGGCTCAATCACTGGCTGCTGAACAGAATAAACCCCTTGTCGAATCTCAGTATCTCCCCAGGCCTCTAGATAGTGGCTCTCAGGTAGAGCAAAGCTCGAAACAGCAGCGGTCTCAGTGAGTTCGGGTGACATCGTAAACACCGCTTTCACTTTTGAAAGCAGTCCTGCGAATTCCCGGTCGGTATAAACGGGATTCACGCCCTGAATAATCAAAGCGCTAACGCCACCCTTTTCGATATCGACTTTCAGCTCCGCATAACTAGCGCCCTTCTCAATTCCCAAAATCATCGGTCTTGAGAAATCCAACGTTGATCCTGCAGCACCAAGAATGGAGTTTAATCCGGCCGCCAGAATCTGATCCGCAAGAGCATTCGCTCCTCGACCACCAGCGACGACGAGAGCTTTTCCTCGCGCCTGCACAAGTGCAGCAGCTGCCGCTCGAACGGCAGCCAAATCGAGACCATTTTGGCTCGCCAATTGCGAGGCCGAGGCCCCGCCAAACAGCGACTTCGCACTCGCATCCGCAGTGACCCTTGCAGAAACCTCAGCTCCAAGAGCCATCAATAATGCTGTTTGCTGTGAAGGCCGAATCGAATGTCTCTCATCTGCCGCAACCCCAGTTAGTGAGTGAACAGACTCAAAAACAAAGAGTTTATTCACATTGGAGTCACCACGGTGAATCTTTCTTCGTTTCGAAAAACTCTTTGTAAACTCTAGAGGACGAATCCATGTTCCAAGAAAATCAGCGTCCACTGAAACAATCACGTCAGCGGCGTCAAACTGGAATGTGGGAACAATCTTCTGACCCGACAAAACTTCGTAGGCCTCAGCGATCGGATCCGTTGGAATATTTTCAGTCACATGATGGCGAGCACCCGACTTCGAAACAAAACGATCCAAACTCGAACGCAGTGATGGGCTCACCACAGGCCCCGTCAGAACTCGAACAGACCCAGCAGGAGCATCCGCCAAAACCTTCTTCATTTCAGAATCAACATCCGACCAGGTGATAGCGGTTGTCGTTTTTACATTGAGGGGCGCCTTGAGTCGGTCCGGATTGTAGAGATCAAACAAGCTCGCTTGAGTTTGCGAGTCTAGGCCGCCCTGGTTTACGGGATGATCCGGATTTCCCTCAAGCTTGATGGGCTTGCCTTCTCGCGTCTTGATGAGCAATCCAAAACCAGATGCACTTGTTGATGCATACCACTGAGGAACACCATAAGTGAGTCCCTCTGGCTTTCTCGTATAAGGAACCAGATGGTCAACGGGTCTTCGGGTACAAGCTGTCGATGCGAGCAGAGCCGACGCTGCTGTCGTCCACTGCAAAAACTTCCGACGACCAGGATTTTCGACGACTACACTCGAAGGAGAATCCGACTGATTCCACTCGCGCTCAATCGGCAAAACAGAGAACTCTTTTCCACGCCGAGCCTTAATCGTTTCCCAATCTCCACTACGATCTTCTATGGACTGCCAAAGTTGGCGAGTCGTCCCGGTCAAAATTTCTTCTTGCTTCATTCGAAGAGCTTCAAGCTCATCTTTGGCCATACTCATACTTTTTGTTTCCTTTGACCAAATTGATTCTGTGCCCGCACAACTGATCCCTGTGCAGAGCGGAGTTTAGACACACGTTGCGTCAACCATCCCAAAGTAAAAATGCCAGCCAAAGCCAAAAGGCCTGCTCGCCAAAACTTCACTTGAGAGTCCGATTGTTTTTTCACTTCTGATTCCACGTTGAATCTCCTTAGCGATGGCATGTTGAGCAGCTTAAATCAGCGTTTTGAATTTCAGGATGAGCGAGCATCTTGAGCATATCTGGCATTCCTGCATCACCCTGAAGTTTTTCTGTGGCCGCAGCCCAATTTTTTCGATCTTCAGTGAGATAATCATCGTTTCGGTGACAGTTCACGCACCAGCCCATGGTAAATTTTTCGAACTGATAAACTTTTTCCATTGTTTCAACAGGACCGTGACAAGTCTGACACTCAAGGCCCGCGGCGACGTGGCGCGAGTGATTGAAGTAAACAAAATCAGGCAAAACGTGCACTTTGACCCAGGCAATAGGCGTATTGGTATCATGGGCCTGCTTGATTTGCTGAATCCAAGGGCTATCTGTCTTGACCTGAGAGTGGCAGTTCATACACGTCTCGGTTCCCGGAACCGCGGCAAACTGGGCGTACTCCGCCGAACCATGACAGTACAAACAAGGTATCTCATACTGACCAGCATGCAGCCGATGGCTAAAGGGAATAGGCTGATCGGGCGCATAGTTCTGATAGTAGGCGGGCCAAATGGCAACCGCTGTTCCTACCAAGGAAAGCACAACAATCACAATTGTTAGGGTTAGAAGTCTTTTCTTCAAGAGATGCTCATCAGCATCATGATGATCTGTCATTTCCTCAACGTACCTCACTTTTGAGGGAGGATTTCGCCTCGCCAATAAAGCCTATAAACGAATTAAATCGTAAAAAGAGGGCTAAGAACTGTCAATTCACGATGCTATGAATCTGAAAGCCATGGACCTCCCGTGAACGTAAGATCTGAAAC
>JBEIHI010000008.1:0-25327 GCA_040381435.1 Bacteriovoracaceae bacterium
CAAAATCTTCAACACTGGTATGCGCAGGCCCACCCCGATGAGGACTTCGCAGAAACAATGGCTGTATGGCTGAATCCCCGGTCTCAGTGGAAAGAAAAATATCGAGGCTGGGGCGCCCTCAAAAAGATTCAGTATGTCGACTTACTCGCCAGGGAGTTCATCCCTCGAACCATCTCCAAACCCAAAGGTCGAATGATCTCAGAGGCCCGCTTCCTTACCTCGACACTGAAAGTTTATTACCAAAGACGACAGAGAGAGATTCGAGAGGACTATCCGGATTTTTACGATGCCGACTTGAAACGTATTTTTGTGGGCAAACTCGCTGGTGCCACAGATGGCGAGAGAGCTTGGAAGTTTTTGCACCGAAATCGAAGAATCATTTTGAATGCGGTTTCACATTGGACGGGTGAAAAGAAAGTTGTTGTGGATGAGCTTATTCAGCAGTTCATCAATCGATGTAAACAGCTCAAACTCGTGGTGGGACGACCCGAAGCAGAGACCTGTTTTGAAATTTCCTCTTTTTTAGCAACGCTGGTCAGCAACTATCTGTTCACGGGCCATTTCAAGCGAGACGTTTAGTCTTTAGACGGGCCATGAAACACCGGAGCATGGAAGAGGGACTCACCGTCTCGTTTGTATGCCCGCACAAAGGTGTTTAGAAAATCAATCCAGCGAGAAACTTCCTTTCGACGATCATCGTCAGACACGTCCTCGGGCAGGTCGCCAAAGTGGGATGAGACAGTCAACAAAATGCGCTTCATATCCTCTGATTCTGGTACTGGATGAAAGCTCTCGGCATCTTTTTGCACGTCATAGATTCTAAATCCTGCAACATCATTTGAAGAACCAGGAACAGTCGCTAAAACGTTTCGATCTACGATCATCCACTGAGTGAATCCCAAGGAAGACAGTCCCGTTTGAAGTCCTGTCATTGTGAAATGGCGAAGCACAGCATCGATCACTGTATCTGAATCCGACGGAGCACGATCTCCAAAATACTGAAAACTTAGATTGTTCGTTGATGCCGCTATCGCTCCTGGAGTTTGATCTCCAACGAGTCGAATGCCATTAACAACCCAAGGTTCATCCTTGGCACAGCTACCTGTTTTACTCCCGTAGAGGCAGGAAATGAAAACCACGCTCTGCTCTTTATTCGAAGTTGGAGATTCTAGCGCTACGCCTTTCAGAAGCTCTGAGAGATCTGAATCGCCGACCGAAATCTCCCCAGGCAGTCCATGAGCGACCACGTAAATGATGTCAGAGTCCTTGGAGGAACTCAGCGCATTTTCAAGATCTTTGGAAGTTTCTACTGAAAAGTTTTGAGCCTCACGAGCCTGAAATCTTACAAAATCAAGCTCTTTCCAGACATCAATGACATTGTCGTTTTCAGCTCGAGCTTGCAAAACAGGGTGAGAAAATGTTTTTCGAGGAAACTCGGAATCAAAAATGATCGAGATTTTCTTTCCATCGGGATCAAACCTCTCATCCGCCTGCTCCAGACGAGCTAGATAATGAAGCGCATGAAAGGACTCCATGGAAGTTTCGGGCTTCGTTAGGCCATACATGGCAGCCAAAGGATGAATATTTGCAAACCATAGAAGTGCCGAAAGTGCTACGGGACGCAGACTTCGCGCCCAAGTGGTTCGACTGCGAATAGGCTGAAGCAATTCCTCTATCTCCGGACCTTGGAAATGTTCTGCCGCTATGAGCGCTCGCTCAAGAAATTCATCTCGCTCAACGACGAGGCGATTCGTTTGTATCAAAGCGCGAAGCGGAAAACGAATGGAGGCCGAAGAGAGTTCCTCTCGTTTGATCAATCTCCAGAGGGGAAAGATGGCGGTTGGCAGAAGAGTCTTCAAAACATCTTGGCTCAACTCGCGCAACTTCTGTTTAGGATTGGTATAAATTTTCAAATAGGCATCACGAACAGGTGAATGGTTCAAATTCGCCAGCGAAAAAATTCGCGCCAGCACAACTCGAGTGTCCTTAAAGGCCTCAATATCATTTTTATAAGCCGAATTGTTTTTGAGAATCACAGAAGCTGCCTGCATCAATCCGATGGCGCCCATAGCAACGTCGTCATTATCGCGAGCAGCCTCATAAACAACCATCGCCAAATTGAGCGCGATGGAATCCTCTTGAGCCTTTTGCTCATTCCAACGCTTCTTAAAATTTTGAGTGATGGAGGAGAGAAATGAGCTGCACGAACCCGCAGACACTGTGTCCAATGGCAACAGCGCCAAAAAAAGGATTCCTAAAACTCGTCGACAAGACACCATCCGGCCCCAATCCAAGTGTTGCAATCTATATACCAAATGAAATCCCATTTAAACCAAGTCTGAGGGTATTTTTGATGGTTCTCGGGGCACAAAGATCCCAAAAACATCAATGAATTGAGGCTTTTCTGAACATTTTTGAAAAGTTTTTGTAGGATTAAAAAGAGATGCGTTCATCTTCCTCGAAAAAGGCGGTTGTTCTTTTTGATCTCGGCTCTACGCCCCCCGAAAATCATGACTACTCCGATCTGTGGAAAGATGACTCTTTCAATTCGGAGCGCCTCGCGTTTCGGACCCTGGAATCTTTGGGCTATGAAGCCCAACACATCGGGGTCTACAACGACTTGCCACGACTCATTACCGAGCTCAAAACCGCAAATCCTCAGATTGTTTTTAACATGGCCGAAGCCTTCAGCAATCGACGCGATCAAAGTGCGCAACTCGCAGCCTGCCTCGATCTGCTAGGAATTCCCTACACGGGAACCAAGTGGCTGGGTCTTGGTATTTGTCAGGACAAAAACCTCAGTAAGAAGATTCTCTCTCATCATCGAATCCGAGTTCCTCGTTGGGTGGCATCCCTGAAAAAAAAGCCACTGAAAGAGCTCCCTAAGTTCAAGTTTCCAGCTTTCGTCAAACCCACAAGTGAGGAGGCCTCAGAGGGAATATCGCTCGACTCATTCGTCGAAAATGAAAAGGATTGCCTCGATCGGATTCACTTTCTTCATCAAAAATTTGAATCAGATGTTTTGATTGAAGAATTCATTACTGGGCGAGAGCTCTACGTGAGTGTGATTGGACGTAAACGCCTGCAAGTGCTTCCGATTCGAGAGCTCACGATGAAAGAGTTTCCTGAGGACCGCCCGAAGTTTGCGACCTACAAAGTCAAATGGGACGACGAGTACCGAAAAAGATACGGAATCAAAAATGAGTTTGCTAAGGGACTGACTGATGAACAAGTCGAGACGATCAACAGTATTGTCAAGCGAGCCTTCGAAGCCTTGCACCTTGAGGGATATGCCCGATTTGATTTACGCATGACCGAGAAGGGAACCGTCTACCTCCTGGAGGCCAATCCCAATCCATCTCTGAATACCTGGGATGACTTTATGCTTTCGGCTCAAAAGGCCGGGCTTCTGGCCGAGGATGTGATTCAGAAGATCGTCGATCTTGCCTATTGAAAAAAGGCTGAGAGACGGCAATTCTAGACCACTGTGGAACAGTTTCGACGAAAAGAAGATAAAGATTACCGACATGCCCTCAGACATTCAGCGGCACACTTGATGGCTCAAGCTGTGATTCGCCTCTACCCAAAAGCTCAGCTCACCGTGGGCCCAGCCAATGACGAGGGATTTTTCTACGACATCGACTTGGCCGGTCAGACTCTCGCACCCGAAGATCTTCAGAAAATCGAAGCCGAAATGAAGAAAATTTCGAAAGAAGATCACAAAGTTCGCTATTCCGAAAAATCTCGATCGGAGGCCAAAGATTTTCTTAAGTCCAAAGGACAGATCTACAAGATCGAAATGGTGGACTGGATTCCAGAAGGTGAAGCGGTTTCCTTTTATGAGCAGGGCGAGTTCATTGATTTGTGCGAGGGCCCTCATGTTCGAAGCACAGGTGAAATCAAACATTTCAGGCTCCTTAATTTTTCGGGCGCCTACTGGAAAGGCGATCAAAACAATGCCCAACTTCAACGAATCTACGGAACCGCGTTTGAGTCCAAAGAGCTTTTAGATGCTCATCTCAAAATGCTTGAGGAAGCAGCCAAGCGCGATCACCGCGAAGTTGGCAAAAGACTCGATCTGTTTTCCTTTCATGAATGGGCTCCAGGCATTCCCTTCTTTCACCCAAAGGGAACCACCGTTTTCAATTTGATGGCTGACTATATTCGTCAGCTTTATCTCAAGTACGGCTATCAAGAGGTCTTAACTCCTCTCATTTACGATCAGAAACTCTATGAGACGAGCGGTCACATGGAGACCTTCAAACAAAATATGTTTATCATGAAGGATGATGATGATCGCTCGATGTGCCTCAAACCCATGAACTGTCCGGGGCATTGTTTGTACTATCGAGGAAAGCTTTGGAGCTACAAAGAACTGCCAGTACGGGTCGCTGAGTTTAGTAAACTTCACCGGAACGAACGAGGTGGAGCTTTGCACGGCGTGATGCGCGTTCGAGCCATGTCTCAGGACGATGCTCATATCTTTTGTCGAGAGGATCAGATTGAGGCTGAGACTGAGGGATTCTTTGAGTTTTTGAACGAAGTTTATCGAGCTTTTGGGTTTAATGAATATGAAGTCAAACTCGCCACTCGACCGGATCAAAAGATCGGAAGCGATGAGCTTTGGGATCGAGCCGAGAAGACCCTTGAACATCTTCTCATCAAAAGAAGGGTACCCTACAAGATCAGCCCAGGCGAAGGCGCTTTCTACGGACCCAAGTATGAGTTTCATATCAAGGATGCGATCGGACGATCTTGGCAACTTGCAACACTTCAACTCGACTTTGCTTTGCCCATGAGATTTGAGCTTGAGTATGTGGGTGAGGACGGAAAGCGACACCGACCCGTCATGCTTCATCGCGCCATCTTTGGATCTCTTGAGAGATTTTTTGGAGTTTACCTCGAACACTGCGAAGGCTTCTATCCAACTTGGCTCGCACCAACTCAGGTCTACATTGTTCCCGTTCGCGATGCTCATTATGCCTTTGCTGATGAAGTGGCTGATGAGCTCAAAAAAGTGGGCGTGCGAGTGATCTGTGACAAGGAAGAAGGGAACATGGGAGGCAAAGTGCGAAAAGCTACGGTTGCACGCGTTCCCTATGTGGCTGTGATTGGAGATCGAGAAGTAGAAGCGAGATCGCTTGCCATCAAGACCTCCAAGAATGTTGATCTGGGAATGCACAAGAAGGAAGCCTTCATTTCTTCCCTCCTCCAGGAAATTGATTGTCGCTCTTTAGAGAACTTCGTCAAAAAGCCGACCGCATGAAGGTTTCAAGACACCTCGAGCAGCTGAACCAGGCGATCCACGGAAAGGTGACTCTAGGCGAGATTGTTCACCGCATGAGACACTCGGGATTTGGGCTGATCATTCTTTTTTTATGCCTGCCCTTTTTGCAACCGCTTCCCATGGCAGGCCTCTCAACGGCTTTTGGCGCTGTGATTCTTGTTTTGGGCATTCAATTGATTCTTAACCGCTCAAGCGTTTGGATTCCGGCGTTCATTGCCAATCGGGAGATCTCAGAGCGAGTCGGACATCTCTTGCTGGATGCTGCCACTAAATTTTTTAAGTTTATAGAGACCTTTGTTCGACCTCGCTGGGCTTTTGTCGCAGCGAGGGAAAGGCTCATAGGAGTCATGATTGTGGCAGCCGCCATCGTCTTGATGCTCCCCATTCCTATTCCCCTTTCGAATGTCATCTGTGCGGCCCCCATTGCGCTGATGGCTTTGGCCCTGCTGGAGAAAGATGGGCTTATGGCCGTTCTGGGATTTCTAGGATGCGTCTTTTCCTGGGCCTTTCATATTGCCGTTTTTGTGGTTGGCTTTGAGGGCGTTAAAATGCTGTTTGAGCGCTTCTTTTAGGGCCTTGAGAGGCCTCGCTTTCGACTGGCCTAGAGCACCTGACTGAGCTAAAGGCCTGGCCCATATGAACACCACACTCTTCTTGATTGCTCTTCATGCCTTGATGGCAAGCCCCCTGTTGGCCCAAGAATCATTCCCGCCCCGGGGCCTTCAGATGAACCAGCTTCTTGTTGATTCCCAAGTGACACCCAAACAAGAGATGGGAGACCTTCGGCAAATGCTTCTCAATGGTATTTATCTGAGAAGCCCGTTCGGCAGATTTGAGCGAAAAGAGTTCTCGCCAGGCATTAAAGACTTCCGAAGCGATGCACGTTGCAGAATCGAAGATCTTTCGACTTTGTTCATGCTACAGCAACCCCCGATGAGATTGACGATTCCAGATGTTAACGATTTGGTCGTCGACCAAGTAACGCACGAAAGGACCAAGGATCTTCAGCTTTCGATTCGCTACTTCGAAAGCCAACTTGTGTTTGAGTTAGGGAAACAATTGGGATTTTTTGCTCGGCAAAACAACTCTTCAACGCGGGATCGAGAAATCTGTATAACAAGTGCCAACTTTGGAGCTCCAAACGCATTCTCCATTGGATTTGGCTTTATGGCTTTCGATCCTCAACTTTTTTTCCAGATTGCTCGAGCGGAAAAAGCCAACTCTTGGTCGATGCGCATGATTCTTGCTCATGAGCTCGCTCATCAGTTTCAGACCTGGCATCAAAGTCCCACGATGGGCAAAACAAAGAAAGATTCTAAGACCGGGGCCGACGTTCTTTATGTTCGCGATCAGGAACTTGAAGCTGATTGTGTCGCCTCTGTGATCTTGGCTCAGCAACGCGAGGTCCAAGGAGTCGTTAAGCCAGAGGAAGATCTGCCTGAAAACTTTCAAGCGGCTCTTTATGATGCCGTGATTTCGATTGGTGATTTTGAATTTGGACTTTTGTCTTCTCATCACGGAACGGCCTATGAGCGAGCTCTCATGACGAAAGCTGGCCTGCGGATCTATGAAGACCTCAAAGCTCGAAAGGATCTTAGATCTGAAACCGTTTTAAAGGCATGCCAAGGCACGATTGATGACCTCAATCGACTTTATGGCGATGAACTGTGGCCGATTGGAAGCCCGCTTCCAGAACAAAGGAAGTGAGCACCTTCGGCGAGTCTTTGTGACTTGACCCTGGTCAATCAGCACTTATCTTGTCAGAGTTAGTAAATAGAGGGGGCGCTCCGGTTTCGACGGATGTACGGAGGCTTGCTCTGCGTGTCGAGGCGTCAGTGATCTCGTAACCTCATTGGCAAACACATAAATGGCGAAGAAAATTTCGCTTTGGCTGCCTAAGTTGTAGCTCGTCGATCAGGCTCCACACCTGCTAAAGTCTGACGGCGTCAAAAAAGCAGGTATGCTCTCTCAGAGCGTCTCAGTGTGAGATGAGCATTATGATCTGAGACTCGGTTCGTCGTTATCCCGTTCTCAGGAGCTCGGCGATCTTAAATCAAATTGAGAGCTACACACGTAGTGTGGGTAAGTTGTAGGCATTCGGACGTGGGTTCGACTCCCACCGCCTCCATTTGTGAATCCGGTAGGTTCACCATCATGTGGATCGCAAAACAGTGGGTTACCACTGTTTAGTCCCACCGCCTCCACCATTTACCGAAGATTTCGGTACTGAATCGTCAAACCAACTGAGCGACTTAACATAGTATTGTTACTGGGACCCAAAAGACTTTGATCCGTTAAAAAAGCCGACAAAGACACTTCACTACCAATCATCCAATTAGCTTCAATGGTCGCATCCCACACAAGCCGATCAACTCCAACTGATGTTTCCCCGTACAGTTCACTCTCGCCGCCCTGTCGCCAGGCAGGACCCCCTCGAGTACCCACTCGAAAACTGCCCGCCCCGGGACTCCATCCAAACCCCAACTGCCCGGTGGCTTGAAACCCTGGTGCCACAGAAATCTCGCGCGGCTCTCTGAAGTGACGGGGAAAGGAATATTGAATCTGACCCAAGAAAGTCGCGTCCAAAACTTTCCACGTTTTTACAGCCACAAATCCCAAACCAGAGCTCCAAAACCCCTGACTAAATGAATCAACGGCTCCCGCCTCCTTTGAGTCGAAGGTGCTCTTTCCCGTAGGAACTGTAAAATGCGCAAAGACAAACCCCTTGGGCCGCCAAACGGAGTACGTCCAAAGAGGCATGATTTCATATCCCACATGCGCTCGCACATCACCCCATCCAGCACCGGAGTTAACCACGGACGCGCGATCCAAAACTCGATATCCAGAGGAAATCGAAGCTCCCGTCTGCCATCGATCACTCAGAAGAAATCCTGTCGAGAAGCTCACAAGATAGGAATCTTCGACATCTTCGTCCGAGCGAAAGGTCGTGTGTCCATCGGATGAGACATCTCCCACAACAGTGCTGTAGGACCCACTCATCCCCAGTTGTAGCTTTTCATTTCCCAAAATCAGACCTGGAAGATTTCCGCCCCCCCCCACAGCAAGGGGCAGCGATCAAAAAGAAAACCTTAATCAACAAGATACTCATCACGAACCCAAACAAAGCGAGACTGATCCAGCAAAGCCCCGTCACGCTTCAACTGAAAGAAGAAATTCCAATTCCCACCCAAACACGAGATCCGGATATCTTTGACCCGACAAATGCTTCCATTTTTTTCATCACATGCCACGGAGGGCTGAGAGGCCAAGGGGTGATTATTCATGGTTGGCATTGCTGAATCAAAATGGAGTTCAAAATTGAGACTCACCCGCTCCTGAGTTTGGAGCGACCAGAAGTCGAGCTGAACCTCCAAAGGTTGCTCACTAGAGCTGCTCCACTGAGGCCCAACCAACCACGTCACCTGAGCGCACAGTCCAACCTGCTTGAACTCAAGATCGCATCTTAGTCCCTCGGATCTCTCCCTTTGAAAAGACTCAACTCGATCAGGTGAATCTATCTGATCCCTGTCAGCCTGACCGCATGCGGATAGATTGAAAGCCATCACTGCGGAGATAAAAACTAAGCGAGACATGAACTGAACAAAACACATCCAACCTCCTTAAGGCCTCTGAATCACGCAACCAAGCGCCCTCGTTTGACGTCTCGAAGGCAATTTACCGCTTTGAATACTCTCGAGAGCTCGCTCGAGATAGTGATCCTCAGACCTTTCAAAATCACTCGAATCACTCACACCTCCGGCGTAGAGAGTTTCTCCACTCGGGGAAATCACGAACGCATGTGGAGTGCTCATGGCTCCAAAACGATTAGCTAAAGAAAAATCATCGTCAGACAAAACTTCAAAGCCGAAATCTACGGCCTTAAAATGCTCACGAGCACCGGCAACAAGATCACGCGAAGCTGAATACACACCCAAAAACTTAAACCCCAATTTTGAATATCGCTGAGAAAGAGCCTTAAGATGAGATTCATGACTTAATGAGCAGGGGCAATTTGGCGAAAGGAACACAAGGACAAGTCCGAGGTTTGCGCTGTCGGAACTCATCCGAAAAGATTTTTCGCTCAAAAGACCCCGCCCACTGACGACCGTGGCGCCAGAAAGCCTGGAAGCCCCGGAACCGATACAAAATACCGCAAGCAAAAGGCAGCGAGCTAGAATAGTCCGAGTGCGAAACATTCGAAAAAAATGCGCCTAGCAGGCCATTTTGGCAAGAGCGAAGCGATGGCTATCTCAGATCAAGCCAACTCGATCTCATCGGCTGGTCCGCCGAAGCCTCATCAGCAGGGCCGGACGCTTCAGTCTGCTCGTAAAGACCCGCACCAATGGGCTTAAGGCCTGGCGGATTGTCGAAGAAATAAAGTTTTAACTGACCTTCTTTCTCAGTCTCACGAGTGATGGGATCCACAGAGCTGACAAGTCCATCTGAGTGGATGCCGCGCCAAATATTCTCGCGAATGCTTTGAATTCCTGGCATCACAATCAGACCATCTTCGTTGGTTAAGACGCCGTCAGAGTTTCGAGTGGCGAACAAGTTTCGTGTATAAACAATTTCACCATTATTCATTTTGAGCCCTAAATAACCTCGACCCTTTACAGATACTTGCTGGTTCCATCGAGGTGCCGCATCCTCAACGGGCGCTTGCGCAATAGACGACAACGCCAGAAAAATCAGACTCACCATTGATGTCTCCCCCATATCAGGCTCCGATTAGGACTTAAGATTGTCAAATCAACTTTAATGCCGCAGCGCGTTCGCTTATAATCAGCAAATGCAAGACTTTAGCGCAGCACCTACACCTGCTAATCCCGACGAAAAGAAATGGGCCGTGATTCTTCACCTGTCTCCCGTTGCTGGATATCTCATTCCACTGGCCGGCTTTGTCGTTCCACTGGTCATTTGGCTGCTCAAGAGAACAGACTCCCAATATCTTGATCATCAAGGCAAAGAGGTTCTGAACTTTCTGATTTCCTTCACACTGTACTTCGTCATCTGCTTGCCGCTGATGCTTGTGCTGATTGGCATTCCGATGATTGCCTTAGTGGGTCTGGCGGCTGTCGCTCTGACTGTAATTGCCGCTGTCAAAACGAGCGAAGGTAAGGACTACCGCTATCCCTTTATCTTTAGACTGATCCGCTAATCGCTTTCATCTGATCAACTCCATCAATCAACAACCCGCTGGCCCTGAGTGCATTCAACGCGCGCTCAGCACGAAGCTCATTTCGATACACCTTCATAGACTTTCCTTGAGGTCGCTTCTTGGGGGAGATGTCCTCAAGTGGAGGCATCAATCCAAAATTAAAGTTCATCGGCTGAAAATATCGAGTGTCCGACTCGATGAGATATCGAACAAGAGATCTCATCGCTGTTTCCTCTGGCAATCTTCCGAGACCTAACATGGAGCGAGCAGCATAATGCCCTGTGGCCACCGCCTCGACATAGCCTTCGCTTCCAATAATCTGACCAGCAGAAAACAAATCCGCTCTCACCTTCCACGACAAATCATGAGTGAGATGAAAGGGCGCGTTGATAAAAGAATTCCGATGCATCACACCCAAACGAACAAACTGAGCATTCTCCATTCCAGGTAAGGATCTAAGCACGCGCTCCTGCTCGGGCCATTTCATCCTCGTCTGAAAAGCCACCATACTCAGCAGCTCACCAGCGGCCTTCTCACGTCGGAACTGAATGACGGCATAAGCACGTCTTCCGCCAGGCATTTCAAAATCGAAGCCCTTTGGCCGCATACATGAACAGGCCATTACGTCTTCACCGCGCTCCGCAAGAACCTCAATAGGAAGGCAGCCCTCAAAAAATTTCAGATCTTCACCGGGAAGATGACTTTCGAACTTCTCAGCACCCAAAACTTTCTCACGAAATGCCAGGTACTCCTCCTTAGTGAGTGGAAGATTCAGATAGTCATCATTCTCCTGATTTCGAGATCCCCAGAAAAATTTTGAAAGATCCAAAGACTCAAGAGTCACAACGGGAGAGGTTGCATCATAGAAGTACAATCCTTGGTCTCCCGCGAGCTTGAAGATATCTTGCATCAGGGCATCGGCAGTCAAAGGCCCCGTTGCAATCAGCGTGGGATGATCTGTTGGAATCCGCTCAACAACATCATGACACACTTCAACATTGCGATGACTCTCGAGCATGTGCGTAACATGTGCACTAAACTTCTCTCGATCGACCGAGAGCGCCTTACCACCGGGGACACGGCACTCAAGAGCTGCCTGAATGACGGGCGATCCCAACATCAGCAATTCCTGCTTGAGCAATCCGGAGGACGATGTGACCTCCAACGACTTCATGGAGTTCGAGCAGACCAGCTCCGCCGCACCAGGCAATTTATGAGCCGCGGAAAATGACTTGGGCTTTTGCTCAAACAAACGAACGCGAGCCCCCGCATTTGCCAAGACCAAAGCGGCTTCTGATCCCGCGAGACCAGCACCAATCACATTGAAAGTCTTCTCAACCATCACGCCCTTCCTTACTGAAAACTAAGAAAGACCGAAAGCCCACAGCATGCCGAAAGCTGTGGGCCATTAATGCAATCATTTCAATGATTTAGGCGGATGTTCTTCAAGCCTTGCGAGCCACTCGGAACAGCGACAGAGCCAAAGCTCCGAAAATCAAAATCGCTGTCAGAGAGCTACTCGAAAATCCTGGAGCCCACTGACTCAAATCGAGCGCCTCTGAAAATCCCGATCGAAGCGAAAGAATTGCAATCACAATTCCCGCAATCGCACCACCTGCGATCAAACCGGAGGAATACAACACTCCTGGGCTTGCATCACTGTCCGCCTCTTTCTTCTTCGACAGTTTACCCACAAGCCATCGCACCATCCCGCCAATAAAAATGGGCGCGGATGCAGACAAGGGCAAGTAAACACCAACAGCAAACGCAAGAGAGCCGATTCCACAAAGCTCAAGCACAATAGAAATGAAAACCCCAAGAAGCACCAATCCCCAAGGTAGTTTCTGCGAAAGAATCCCATCAATAATCAGAGACATCAGCCGAGCTTTGGGTGCTTCGTACTTGGGAACCTCCTGGCCATCGTCTGTTCTTTCCAACACACCGTTAATACCCGGATCCACGAGGTAGGTGACCTTGCCAGCATCATCTGCCAAATACTTCCCGGGCTGAAGCTTTGCCAGAGGTCCCGTGCTTTGAAACTCTCGCACTCGCAAAACATGATAATCCTTGGTATCCGTCTCACCGTAAATACCACCAACTTTTGCCTTCTCAGTGAGCTCTGCCACATTCGGAACCACCACATTCTGAGGAACGGCCTTCTTCGAATAAATCGTCGAAGCATCATTCAAAACATTCAGCGTAAATCCAATCACGAGAGCTGAAGTTAGAGCTCCCACCAAAATCGCAACCTGTTGCATCCAGGGAGTAGCTCCCACCAAATGACCCGTCTTAAGATCCTGAGCCGTTGTTCCGCCGTTTGAAGCTGCCACACAAACAATGGCCGCAATTGAAAGAGCCGTGACTCGATCCATTGGCGTCGTCCATCCCAATAGGAGAAAGACAAGACTTGTGATCAGCAGGGTGGCAACGGTCATTCCAGAAATCGGATTGGATGATGAGCCAATCTCACCCGTTAACCGTGAGCTCACTGTCACAAACAGAAATCCCGCCGCAATGATCAATAGAGCTCCGACCCAGTTCATATGAAGAGAGGGAGTCATCCAGATCGCAGCCATCAACGCAACCATTCCAAACAAAATATAGGACATAGGAATGTCTCGCTCCGTGCGCAGCTGATTAAGCTGAGAAGCTTTGCGCTTGATCCCGCCAAGCCCCGCCACCGCTGATCGATAAATCGTTGGCATCGCCTGAAACATACTGATGATACCTCCGGCTGCGACGGCCCCTGCTCCGATGTAGAGAATGTAGTTTTTCCAAATCTCATGAACCCCCATTTGGCTAATCGGCTTCGTTGCCGGAAAAATGGGAGTCGAAACATAATCACCAAAAAGAAAGATCATGGGGATCAAAACAAAACTCGAAAGAATTCCTCCCGCCACCATGATGGAAGCAATACGAGGACCGATGATATATCCCACACCCAAAAGCTCAGGGGAAACTTCCGCAGAGACCTGTGCACCTTTAAAAAAACCGATCGCTCGCTCGGGAATATCGATCCAAAGCTTTGAGCCCACATTGAGAACCTTATAGATCAAGCCGACAAAAAACCCTGTGAAGACAGTCTTTGCCGAAGTTCCACCTTTTTCACCGACAATCAAAACTTCTGCGCATGCTGTTCCTTCAGGAAACGGAAGAGCTTTATGTCCCTTGACCATGAGTGAATATCTAAGCGGAATCATCATGAGGATTCCAAGCAAGCCGCCCAAAACAGCAACGGTCATGATTCGACCTGCGTCCATGTCAAAGCCCAGGATCAAAAGCGCTGGCATCGTCACCGCCACACCAAAGGCAATCGACTCACCTGCTGAGCCCGTCGTCTGAACGATATTGTTCTCCAGAATGGTGGCCCTTCGAAGACCAAAAACTTTTGAGAGCCCCTTAAACAAAGTAATCGACAAGACGGCAATCGGAATCGATGCACTGACAGTCATTCCCACTTTCAAGGCAAGATACAACGAAGAGGCTCCAAACAAAATCCCAAGGAAAACTCCCGACAGAAGCGGAACAAGAGTTAGCTCGCGCATTTTGGTTTGGGCAGAAACAAAGGGCTTTAGTTCTTCACTCATAGCTCTCTGTTATCTAAAAACCATGGCCTTAGAGCAAGGCCGAAGCTGTGGCGGAAGCACGATTTGTTGAGGAAGCAAGACGCGGACCTCCCAAATCAATGATCTGGGAATCGACTCGATCTGCCCAAGACTTGGCGTTCGAAATGAACTTCTCCGCCAAGGCTCGTACCGAATCTCCCTCAGGGATCTCCAGGAACTTCGCATCCACCCCAGGGCAAGAAGTCGGGACTTCAAATCCAAAGATCGGATGAACTTTTCTGGGCTGCTTATCGAGCTCCCCCGTTTGAATCGCTGTCAAAAGAGTTCGACTCACTGGAATCGGAAAGCGCTGAGCCTTTCCATAGCCACCGCTCATCCAACCAGTATTGAGCAACCAGACTTCCGCTCCGGACTTCTCTGCACAAGCTTTCAAAAGACGCGCGTATTCAACAGAGCGTCTCGGCATGAAGGGAGCTCCAAAGCAGGGACTAAACGCAGCTGTTGGCTCCTTCACTCCCAGTTCAGTTCCAGCAACCTTGGCGGTGTAGCCAGCTAAAAACATATACTGAGCTTGAATGGGATTTAGTTTTGCAACAGCGGGCAAAGCTCCAAAAGCATCGGCAGTCAAAAATACAATCGAAGTTGGCGCTTGAGCCGAGATTTTTTGATTGAAAACCTTTTTTAAAAAGTTCAGCGGATAGGATCCCCGAGTGTTTTCTGTTTTCAATCGCGATGAAAAGTCCGCCTGCTGAGTTTGGGAATCACAAACGACGTTTTCTTGAATCGCCCCTTCTTGATTAATGGCTCCAAAAATCTCGGGCTCTTTGACAGGATCCAAATCAATCAGCTTTGCGTAGCAGCCACCCTCAAGATTCGTTAGCCCACTCGACGACCAAAGAATCTCATCATCACCAATCAAGTGGCGCAGCGGATCTGCCGAGAGTGTGGTCTTGCCCGTTCCTGAAAGACCAAACAAAACCGATGAGCGACTTCCGTCTTCCAAAGTATTGGCAGAAGCGTGCATCGGGAAAATCCCATACTCAGGCATTTTGAAATTACAAAGAGTGAAAGCTGATTTTTTAATCTCACCGGCGTAACCCGTTCCACAAATGGCCACATGCATTCGAGCAGGATCCACAGCGATCAGCGCCTCGGATTGAAACTGAAGACCTAAACCCGAAACCGTGACATTTGGATCATGCCAGATCTTGATCGTGGGAATCTCAACCCCTGCCGGCAAAGTCTCCCGAGCTGCTGAAGGCTCAGAGCGAAACATGTTTTCACAAAAAGCCGAATGCCATGGCGAGGGAGTCGTCACTTCAATTGGAAGAAATCCAACATAACCTTTATAAGTGTAGGTCTTTTGATTTTGAAGACGCGCCTGAAGAGCGGAAAAAAACTGATCCGCAAACTCAGGGGTCAGCGGCTTATTCACTTTGTTCCAGTCGATTAAATTGTGAGCCTCCGGTCGATCGACCACAAATCGAGCATCAACAGCTCGACCTGTATGCTTTCCGGTCTCAACAACGAGTGCTCCCGTGTTGGACTTGAAGCCCAACCCCTTCTCAATAGATTCCTGAATAAGCCTCAAAGCGTTCTGGTTTTTCATGCCCTCAACTCTACCTCGTCAACGCTACTCAAAAAAGCCTAAGTTCCTGATTTTCGCATGAGAAAAGGGCCAATGAGATCAAAGCAGTACATCCAAGAGGCGCCATAGAAATTGACATTTCCGGGCTGAATCGACTTATTTAGGGACCCTGTGGTTAGGGGTTTCGCTGTCTTGTCGTTGTGCCTGGTTTTCTTTGGGCCCGCTCTTAAAGCTGAGCAAAGCTCTGACTATCCTTTTCCCAAACCCCCGGTGAATTACTACGACGCAGGCGAGAGCCTCAGCGGGGGAGCTCAAAAGTACCTGAGAGCGCTGATCGAGCAGCGACTTAAGCAAATCGAGAAAAGGTTCGCCGAAGTCATCGAGACAGAGTTGGCGATTGATCAATCTCGACGTCAAGCTGAAGAAATTTTGCGCGCAAGAACTCGAGCTTTTGGGGCTGCAGGAATTGGAATTGGTCTGGTCTTGGGGTTCAGCGCCATTCACACAGTGACCTCTTTTTTTCCCATTCCGTCTCCTGCAGATATTTTCCTCTCTGGACTCGCCGTATCCCTTGGAGGCCTTCATGGCTGGTCTATCGGCCTTGTTCTTGCAACACGAGGAAAGCCCACTCAGAAGTCTCAGTACAAATTGGTTATTGATGGACCTGGAGAAGAGATTTTAAAAATTGCTGAAGAGCTCTCTTCACAGATTCGCGGTATGGCGGCCCCTCGAGCTTTTTGGTCAATGAAGAGACTACAGGACTTCACCAGAAGAATGATGGCCTTTGCTGCACTGGAACAGGTACTTCTCAAGCAGGTCAACCAAGTCACTGATGAAATGAAGTCAGCTCTTCACGATCTCCATCTGGAGCGATTTCTTGTCGACCCTGTACAAGTTGAGATTGCTGAGGCGGATTTGGATATGATGCGCTCTCGTATTGTTCGAAAATTCCGCGAGATTGAGTACCAAACACTCAAACTCGTCGCACAAATTTATGACGACGACGTGAAGATACCTTTTGAAAAAATCGATTACTCAAAACTGTCAGAAACCCAGTGCGTTGCTCTTCTGAAGTGGATCTTATCGGATCCCATCACCAACGAAAGAGACCTCCCAGACCTCACCGATCAGCTTTAAGCGCCCCATCAATTTTGATAAAATGTTCCGCATATTTGATAAATAAAAAGACTTTTTCAACTTCGAAAAGCCTTGCCAGAGAGACAATGCGTTTCCTAGGTTGCCTCAATGCGGTGTCTCACAATCAATATCTTTTGTTTACTTTTAACCTCAGTCTTTTTGATGGGGTGTCGTGAGGAATACAATGTCATTTTGACACCTCCGCAAGACGACGACACCCACACTCTTTTCATCGACTCTGAGATCGGCAGCATTATTTTATATGTCAACTTTCCTCACGACCGCACCAACACCATTGGAAAGTCGCGCTTTTTACTCACATTGGATTTTAAAGATGGGGAGCTTCGAAGCATCACCACTAAACCCGAGCCGATTTCAGCCTTCATCCCGACCGGAGCCACTAAGTACGAACGCCGCCGAATCACCATCGATCTTGAAGAGAATCCAAACTACCCCTATAAGAACCAGCTTGATGATGTGAACTTTTCTGAAGAAAAACTCAACAATCTCCCTCTGGGACACATCATCATTGATGATGCTGATTGGACTTTGATCCCTCTTGCTAGTCGCTGTACTGGATTTCTCGTTTCTCCCAATCTTGTGGTCACCAACAATCATTGTGTCGCCGATCAAGCCGAATGTTCTCGTACGAAGATCGAGGTTTGGAACTACAAAGAGGGCTGGCTCAAGCGAAACTTCGACACATCGTCTTATCAGTGCCAGGAGGTTCTCTACACAGACACCGAGCGAGATCAGACTCTGTTTCGAATTGATGGCAATGCATCTTTCTACAGCCAGTTCCCGGTTTCGCGCCGTGCGATGAACCTCAAAAAAGATGAGATCTTTAGGCTTTCAACAATGGATCAGTCTGATTTCACAGGTCGCGTTTATCGTGCTCACCGAAAGTGTGTTCTGCAGAGCGAAGACGGAATGCAACGATCCTCCGATGGAAAAAAGTATCTGGAAGCGCTCTGTGATAAAAACATCTACCCCGGCAATTCAGGTAGCCCCGTGTTTGACAGCGAAGGATACGTCTTTGGAGTTCTTTGGGGTAAGCCCCTCATCAGAGACGGCATCGCCATCTTCGCTCCTCTCAATCCGACAATTATCCGATTGATTTTGGAAGAGAATACCTAAAATTTAGGGGGGTGAACAATCCTAGCCCCCCAGAAGATCCTGAAGACCTCAAATCGAGACTCACTCCGATTCAATATCGAGTGACCCAAGAGGATGGTACGGAGCCGCCCTTTCAAAATGAGTATTGGAACCACTTTGAAGACGGGATCTATGTCGACGTTGTGTCGGGAGAACCTCTGTTTTCTTCTCATGACAAGTTTGATGCGGGCTGTGGCTGGCCCAGCTTTTCCAAACCCCTTCCAAAGACCGAGCTCGCAGAGATTGCCGACTACAAACTCGCTTTTCAAAAGCGAATTGAAGTGCGCTCCAGAATTGCGGACTCGCATCTTGGACATGTTTTTCCCGATGGCCCAGCTCCCACAGGACTCCGTTATTGTATTAACTCGGCGTCACTACGCTTCATTCCCGCTTCGGAGTTGAAGTCCGCCGGCTATGAAGAGTTTGAGATTTTTTTTAAAAAATAGATTAGCGGCCTCGAGGGGACATACGTCTGACAAATAGAAAGCGGATTTCATCCACGCACGATCGGCCACGCCGGGCATACTGTTCCAAAATCCACGTTGCCTTCGTTTCAATCTCAGCCTGATGTCGAAGAACAATCGTACTCGCCATTCGTTCCGCTCGCCGCTCAAGAATTCGGGAGGGACCAAAACCCACGACCCTGCGCAAGATTCCCGCTGCTTGCTCGCGATCACTATCACTCGCCCTGGTGCTTCTGAGAGCTTTCAGAGCCACAGGTCCAAGGCGTCGATCCTGAAGAACGCTTATCAAAAAAGCTCGCTCGGCGAGATCTCCTGCCTGCAGCACAGCGACTCGGCGAACGGCGAGCCTATGGGGCAAAGAACCGAGCGCTAACTTTGAAAGCGCCTCATCTGACAACTCAAAGCGAGTCGCCCCAAAGCCGCGCGACATTCGATCGAGGTCCAACGTCGAAACGTCCGTCCCTGTTGCTAAATGCTGATTCACCACAATATGACCCGCCTCATGAATGGCCGCGACTGCTGCCCAGGGATCCTCCTGCGCGAGGTGAACCAGTCGCCGGGAGACAGATCCCCACACAACCCCTGAGGCCGAAGCCAGAGTCGTGTTCGAAATCAGAATCAAAATGAACCCAACCAAAGATCTCATCAATGATTCCCCCAGTGAACGCCCTCGTGGGTTCCCCAATAGTCCACAATAACTTCATGAGAGTTTCTATCTTTCACCCAAAAACCCACGACCATCGTTGGATGCCCGCCCTTCAAATGACAATGAAAATGCGTCCAGCCGTTTTTTGTGTTTGAATACCATCCTGTCGTCTTCTGAAAATTCTTTTTCACAGTAACGTCTTGGTGAAATGGCCCCTTCTGCCGAAGATCAGCCACAAACTCATCAATATAGCTTTGATAGGTTCCGAACCGCGTCTTCATCTTCTCGATCCTTGATTCATCCACTGAAAACCCAACGTGAGAACCATCTGGACTTCGGGCTGCAATTTCAAAATGTTCAACGCTTCGAATCGCCTCTTCGTCAGCCTTCTGAGCCGCACCACGCGCCTCATCGCCAAAAGATGCTAAGAACAAACCATAGGACTCTTCGTTTAATTGAAGGCTCCATAATCGATGCGCCTCTTCGCGAGAGATATCAAAAGCTCTAACCAATTCACTCACACTTTCGTCTCGAGCCTTAACGCGCTCGTACCAAAGCCTCTGAAGCTTCTCGGAAAGCTGACTCGACAAGAGATCCTGTGACAAACCATGCTCACTTGAAAAATGACTCATTCGCTTTCTCAGCCATGCCTGCATTGGAACACTTTCGTAGGACAAAGAGGCCATACGCGAGCGGCACTGCTTGGATGGCTGATCTGCCCAAGCGGGACTAAGCCCAATCGACCATAGACAGAGGATGATTCGTAAAAGGGACATGGGCCTTGCGTTTAACACCACAGATAAGAAATGTGCAAAGGTCGAGCCGGCCTTTTTGCGGCCTAAGTCATTGAAACTAGCAGCTTATCAAAGCACAGGGGCCGAGAGTTGGCGGGACACATGAGGTGTCTACGCCCCAACCCTGTCCACCCGGTAGGCCCAGCTTAAAACAACAGCTGCCGCATGACTGACATTAAGCGACTCAACATGGGAGGCCATTGGGATTTTGAGCATCGTTTTACAATAAGATTTATTTACTTCTTCAATTCCAAAACCTTCAGATCCAAACACAAATGCGCGAGGCCCCTGAGGGTTGAGTTGCGCCTCGTAGAGCTCTTTCGATTGGTCTGATACATCGAGACCAAAGATCTCATAATCTGATTTCTTTAATGTTTTGAGAGGCACCTCAAGAGATTCCACTTTCATGAAGGATACTCGAAACGCACACCCCGCAGAGGATTTAATCACAGCAGCAGTAACTGAAGCGCTTCGATCGTCCTCGTGAATGATTAAACTGGATCCAAAGGCCGCAGCACAGCGAGTGATGGATCCCAGATTGTGAACATCCTCGACGTGATTACACAAAATAATGGAGCGATGTTTACGCATCTCCTGCGCATCGTAAGTCTTGTAAAAGGCATGGTTGGTCTTGAAAGCAATTCCTTGATGATTCTCTTTTTGAAGTGCAGCAGGAATTCCCTCTTGAATCTTGATCGAATCAAACTGAGCACCCAATTGGCCGCGCAACCACTCGTAAGCCGATTTGGTTTCCACGTAGCACTCTAAGATTGAGGCTCGGGCAGCCAAAGCTTCCTTAAAAATATTTCGACCAAACAAAATCACAAGGCTTCTTAGCTTGGTTCCACGGGAACTAAAAGGGAGTTTTTCTCACGTTGATCGCAGAGCGCGAAAGGCTCGCCGTGCGCGCACAACGAAGTCTTTGACGAGAATCGGATCTTTTTTGCCGTCAGGGCCTTCGACTCCCGTATGAACATCAACCCCTGCGGGGCGAACGACTGAAATGGCCTCTTCCACATTACTTGGCTTGATACCGCCAGCAAGAATGAGGGGCTTTGGACTAAGCTCAACAAGTCTTCGGCTGATTTGCCAATCATGAGTTTTACCTGTTGCGCCCATCGCACCTGTCTTCGCGTCAAAGGTATCAGTAATAAAAAAATCGACATGATCAGAAAAAGTTTGAATCTCCCTCTCAAGGTCATGAAGATTGTTCTCTCGAACAATGAGGCTTTTGATGATCTGTATTTTGGGCTCTTGTCTCCTGAGAAGCTGAATCTCGTTGAGCGAAATCAATCCGTGCAGCTGAACAATTGAAACATGAAGCTGGGACATAAGCGCCAGAATCTCAGAGGCACGATCCAAATAAGTGATCAAAACAGGATGAGATGATGGGGGCATCAATGAAATCAAGCGCGCCGCCTCGGCCTCTGAAACGTCCGGCTTGTGGTAACCAAGACGCAGGGGAAACCCCACGAGCTCAACTCCCGCTTCCACAATCGTATGAAGATCCGCTTCATTTGAAACACCGGCGACTTGGATCATGAGAAAACTCTAATATGTCCGGATCTCAATATCAGTCAAAATCTTCGTCTTGAGAACAGTGATCGACTGGCAGCTCCATGCAACTATGAAACGTTCTGCATTTGAGCTTTTCGCAAAAGGATTTAGATTGCGAGGCGGGACCCTGAAGACACACCTCCATCGCGGAATGGGCCGCACCAGTGCAGTTAAAAAACTGTCTGAGATGAGGATGGCGATCACCTGGAAAGGAGTGAAAATCCGGCGACTGAGTGGGCTTAGCCAAAACTAACTGGCTGGGAGACAGCACAAAAAGAAGCAAAGAAAAAGATCCTAAAATTCGTAAAGCAAGAATCCTCATATCAAACCACCTCGCAGGCTCGAAATAGAGCAAAGAGCATGCGCCCTTCGGCGGTTGATAAACGGCTAGCGCAGATCGGGGATTCAACGATTTTCACCCCTAGGGACGTTTTTGGTCACTTTTTATGGTGCCCGCTGCAGAAAACAGCCGTTCGAAAAACCTAGCATTTTGCGGTTGAAACTGATGCTGCCAGTCGCTAGGTACAAGCGCTCTATGCGGATCTGCTTGAGTCTTTTGACACTGCTCTGCATGGCGCTTTCCCCTGCAATCGCCAGTGAGAATCCCTGCGCCAAGAGTCTCATCTCGGCAGGTTCTACCCAGTTTCAAGAAGCTCGAAGGTTCGTCTACTTTCTGATTGGAGCCCCCAATGCCGGCAAAGGTACCGCTGGAAAGCCTCTCGCAAAAACTTTGCAACTTCCGTACGTGTCGACGGGTGATATTCTTCGCGGCATCATCGCCAGCGGATCCCCTCTTGGGCAGAAGATCGCACCCATCATTGCTAGCGGACAAAATATCTCCACGGATGACCTCAAACCAATTCTCACCGAGTGGATCAACTCACAGAACCCCTCTTTGGGATTCGTGTTGGACGGTTCGCCACGAAAACTTATGGAGGCTCTTGCGCTTGAGGAGATTATTCAACAGGCGGGATACAAAGGAATTCGTGCCATTTATTTCAAAGTCTCTTCTCCGACGGTGCTGGAGCGAGCTGCCGGCCGCGTCATTTGCAGTGCCAAGAGCTGCGGCCAATCATTTCATCGTTCGCTCATTCCTCCAACACAAGAGGGCATCTGCGACTTGTGTAACAGCCCCCTGATACGACGAAGCGATGATCAATCAGAAGAGATTGTCTTAAACCGCACTCGCACATTTGAAACCGACACAATTCCCGTCATCGAGTACTTTCGATCCAAAGGACTGCTGTTTGAATTGAACACGGAGCAAAACCCCACTGAGGTTTTGAACGATCTCTTTCGAATTGCGTTTCAATAGAAGCTCTAGATCAAAAGATACTTTCAAGCTTATGATTCCTCTCGGAGGTAATCACCATGAATTCATTTTCAAAGTTTTGTTTAGCCAGCTTCTTAATGACTGTCTTGGCCCTGCGAGCAGAGTCGGCGTCTTCGGGCTGGGAGAAATCTCTCAAGGTTTCAGGCAACGCCAATCTCGGCAACAACTCTTCTGTGGTGGGTAAGCCCTCGGGTCTTTTGACGACCCTTGGCCTTGGACTGGATGCTGGATTTTCTCGATCGCTCAATCAACATGAGTGGAAGAATACCGTCACTTATCGACTCGCGTTTTCTCGCGATCCTGTGATTAAGAAGTTCGCCAAACCAACTGATCAGTTTGTGGCGGATTCAGCTTATTTTTACCACTTGAAATCGACTCCCTGGTTTGGCCCCTTTGCCCGAGGAGGACTCGAAGCGCCTTTACTCAAAGGTTATGATGTTCAAGCCACGACTGCCACCTACCAAATCACTCGAGGAAGCGGCACGACGAGTGAATCTGCCAAGTCACTGAATCTGACAGACCCTCTGAAACCCCTCACCCTCAAGGAATCAGTGGGCGCTTTTATTAAGCCCAAAACGAGTGATCTTGCTCAACTTGAGCTTCGTTTTGGCTTGGGAGCTCGGCAGACTTTCTCATCAGATCAGCTTGCTCTTGCTGACAACTCAGCCACAGCTGAGATCGAAGTCGAAGAACTTAAGAGTGTGTATCAACTCGGCTCTGAGGCCTTTGCTCAGCTTAGCGGAAAATGGAATTCCAAGATTACCTACAAGGCCTATGCGGAAATCCTCACTCCGTTTTACACCAACAAAGAGAGCTCTGATTCCCGATCAGCGCTTGATCTAACGAACTACGATTTGGGCACGAAAGTGGATCTTGCGGTTGCATCATGGGCCTCGCTTACTCACGAGTTTAAGGCCCTCAAACAACCTCAGCTTTTGGATAAGTTTCAAATCTCGACTTCGCTTTTGTTGAATGTTGGATTTGATCTGTTCTCCGAGAAGAAGGGCTGATCGCTACGCTGCGCGAGCTCGACATTTTTTGTTCATCTCTTGGCAAAGGATGCGTATGACCGGGCCTAGAGTTGCGTTTTAGGGGGGTTTCAGTGGGCCCGAAACTTGCAACTTTCGCGAAGGTGGTGTGGCGATCGTTGACGGGGCAACTTACGGTGGTGTTTTATGTCGTATCCTCGTGGTCAACGCTTAGGCGAACTTCTCATTCGAATGAAACTTGTTCATGCTGATCAGCTAGCTGATGCACTCGGAGAACAAGCAAACTTACGAGCAACAGCAATCAAACGACAGTTTCGAATCGGCGAGATTCTAGTTTTCAAGCGAGTCTTAACTCTCACTCAGCTTCAAGCCGCACTCAGAGCTCAAGCGGGGGGCGCCAACAACAGCATTTCTGGCGTACGCTCAATCAAGGCCTTTAAAAAATCCTCAGCAAGTGACGTCGACGAGCCCAGTGAAGTTGCTCGAATCATTCGGGGGATTCGGAACATGTTTGCCAAGTAAAGTGGGGTGCCTGACGGGGCTCGAACCCGCGACGCCCGGAGTCACAGTCCAGTGCTCTACCAGCTGAGCTACAGGCACCACCTTTTGGAAAACTCGAATCTCAAATCCCTACCAGAACCCATGTTGCTGGCAGAGCTCGTGCTCTCTGTTTCTCTGGCTCGCCAGGGGCGAGACGCTGAGCTACAGGCACCACCTTAAGAAACGAATTCCCATTGCTTTACATCAAAAAAAGCGTCACTTGCAATGAACTAAGCAGAAGAATGCGACGGCCTCACGTTAAGGCCCGACATTTCCCTTAACCCCTGGTTGATATTCATTATTTCTCACTCTAGGATAAGGTCGCTGGGCCGCCCAAAAGGCGGATGTTTGAGGTTTAAAGTCTATTTTTCAGGTGGCAGACTATTGTCTGAAACCGGTGCTTTAATCCTTGCGACTTATATATAAGGAGATGCGAATGAAGCCCCTCAGCCCACTCGAAGAACTTCCCATTTTCACCACTCAAATCAACGCCTTCATTAATTGGACCCGGAAAAACGCGCTCTGGCCTCTACCCTTTGGAACAGCCTGCTGCGGAATTGAGTATATGGCTGTTGTCGGCACTCACTACGACGTCTCCCGCTTTGGCGCTGAAGTGGTTCGCTTCTCGCCACGTCAGAGCGATCTTTTGATCGTCGCCGGCACAATTACCGAAAAAATGGCTCCCGTTCTTCGACGAATCTACGAGCAGATGTCCGAACCGAAGTGGGTGCTGAGCATGGGAGTCTGCGCCTCCTCAGGTGGTTTTTATCGCTCGTATCACACCGTTCAAGGAATTGAGTCGATTGTGCCCGTTGACATCTATGTGCCTGGCTGCCCTCCCACTCCGGAGGCGGTGATCCAAGGAATTATGAAGCTTCAAGAAAAGATTGCGAAGGGAGATACCCCTCAGCAGCGCCTTCTTGAAAAAAGAAAATCAGCCGCCTCTTCAACGGGCGGCTCAGAGACCGATTCGATCGACTAACAAGAAGGAGCGCTGCTCGTGGAATTTCATTTTCAACTGATTACTCAAATGATAGAGGCCCGTGGGGTTAATGCCATTTTGCATCATGATAATACTCAAAACCCCAATGAGATTTCAATGTCTATTCGCCC
>JBEIHI010000009.1:0-24229 GCA_040381435.1 Bacteriovoracaceae bacterium
AAATGGAAAGGATAGATATTCCACTCAGAGGGGGGGTAGTGTCGCTGAATCAATTCCTCCATCAGCAGATAGGCGGATGATATGATTGTTCCGCCGGATTCTCTCGTCGAAAAGAAGGTTTGTCGATCGACCTCACGAGCGGATGCATCGTGAACGATATAGCGCGTCTCGATGCCTTTGTACTGAGAGCGCAGCCATGTATCGATCCAGAAGGATTCGGTTCGGACGATTTCCTTTTGCTCATCCCCCATAGATCCCGAAACATCCATCATCAGAATGATAACCGCTGAGTTAGTCTCTTGGGGTTTGGATTTCCAAGTTCGGAACCTCTCATCTGCCGCTGTTGGTACAATCACCGGATTGTCGGGGTCGTAGTCTCCCATTGAAACCTGCCGCTTAAGGGCTTGTTTGTAGGTACGCTTTAAGTGCAGCAGAGATTTGGGACCGATGGGATTGATTCCTACGTATCGATCACGAACGGAGGAGAGATTTTTATTACCTCTGGGCTTAATGCGCGGAAGGCCTAGCTCCTCGCCCATGATTTGAGCCAGCTCTTGCAGAGTGACATCCACTTCTTGAACGTGGACGCCAGGTAGATTGCCGGCCTGGCCCTTCCCGGGCTGACCCTCTCCCGGGCCAAGCGATTGGCCAACTTCGCCCTCTCCCGCGGCAACGCCTTGGCCTTTGTTGTCGCCAAATTCAAAGTGGGGAAGGGTGATTGAGGGCATAGGAATGCTCACGATGTCTTTGCCTTTTCGGCCAAACATTTCCCCTTTGGAGATGTATTTGCGCAGGTCCTTTTTGATGCGACCACGAATGATCTGACGGAAGCGAGCGTGATCTGTATTGATCTTTAAATACAAGACGCCCTCTCTCTCAGTCTTAACCTTTATCTTTGATATCGCCTCGAGCAAAAATAGAAGCCACAAAGTGAAGGACATCAGTTGCCGATTCATCGTTGTAGCCGAAATTCTTGATGAGTCTTGTTTTGACGATATCGATTTTCTCCTGAGTCTCTTTGTCGACGACATTGGAAACTAGGTTGGTCAGCTTGATCGAGTCCTTTTGATCTTCAAACAGCTTCAGCTCAAGAGCTTTATGCAGACGTTCATTGGTTTTGTAGTAGAACGTTTTGCCCTCAACAGCGAGAGCTCCAATGTAATTCATGATCTCTCGTCGGAAATCATCCTTGCGAGAGTCAGGAATATCGATTTTTTCTTCAATCGAGCGCATGAGTTTCTCATCGGGCTCCTCATATTGACCCGTGAACTTGTTCTTCACCCGCTCCTTCTGGGTGTAGGCTTTGACGGCATCAATATAGTTTGAGCAGAGCTTTGTGATGGCGTCTTCATCGGCCGAGATGGCTCGTTGAACTTCATTTTTAACGATATCCTCGTATTCTTGACGAACGACCGTGAGAAGTTCTCGGAATCTCTTTCTTGTTTCCTCATTGGCAATCAGTGAGTGGTGTTTCAATCCGCCTTCAAGTTCATGAATCACCATGAATGGGTTGATGCTTGTGGCATCGTCATTCACAAGAGAGTTGCTGATCTTGTCTTGAATGTAACGAGGCGATACGCCCTCCATCCCTTCGCGAGGGGCTTCCTTTCGGAGCTCTTTGATATTGTCCTCGGTGAAGCCGGGCAGGCTCTTGCCGTCATAGAGCTTAAGCTTTTGAATCTGCGTGAGATTGGCCTTTTTGGGTTCATCAAGCCGAGTCAAAATGGCCCACATGGCTGCCATCTCTAGTGTGTGAGGGGCGATGTGCTTGCCTCGCACTCGATCCGAGTTGTAGTCACGCTTGTAGATGCGGGTCTCTTCGGCCCATTTGGTAATGTAGGGGATATCGATTTTGACCGTTCGGTCGCGCAGAGCTTCCATGAACTCGTTGTTTTGAAGCTTCCGATACTCAGGCTCATTGGTATGCCCAATGATTACTTCATCGATATCTGTCTGCGGAAACTTTTTGGGCTTAATCTTCTTTTCTTGAGAGGCGCCGAGGAGATCGTACAAGAAAGCGACATCGAGTTTGAGAACTTCGATGAATTCAATCAAACCTCGGTTGGCGATATTGAACTCGCCATCAAAGTTGAAGGCTCTGGGATCTGATTCGGATCCAAAAATCGCAATCTTTCGATAGTTGATATCGCCAGTGAGTTCTGTGGAGTCTTGGTTCTTCTCGTCTTTGGGTTGGAAGGTCGCAATTCCAGCGCGCTTCTTCTCCGAAAGCTCAAATCGACGAATCTTCACGTTCTCGAGAACTTTGCGATAGTCGCCGTGGTAGTGCTCAAGCAGGGCATTGTAAATGAATCGACAGCAAGGATTGAGGTCGCCCTCAATCGAGATTCGATCCTCAGGCTTTCGTCCCTTGTTGATTGATGAGAGGACTTCGCGCCGAATCTCAAGGGGCAGAAGTTTCAGGGGATCCTCATTCATCGGTGAGGGGAGTTCTTTGAGACCCTCGCCGAGCAGGGGCTTGCCCTCCCAAAGAATGTTTTCCTTAAGAGCCCACGTGTAGGTGTAGAGTCGGCCCTCAGGCTTGCGAGAGTACTTCTCGAGCCCTTTCTTTAAAAGTCTGACGATTGTTGATTTGGCGGATCCGACGGGTCCGTGGAGTAGAAGGACTCGGCGCTCAGTCCCGTAGCCCTTCGCCGCTGACTTGAGTGCTGCCACAAGCTTCATGACGGGAACATCGAGTCCAAAGATTGCGTCTCGACCGTTATCATCGGGATCATCAAAAAACTTGTAGTGGGTGATGTTCTTCTTAGCGTCCACATACTCATGTGTGCCGTAACTCATCACCATATCGTAGAGCCGCTGATGAGCGTTTCGAGCGACGTTTGGATCTTCCTCAACGATCTTGAGGTAGTCCCAAAACGTTCCGGTCCACTGTAGATCTTTGAAAGAATCCATATGTTTTGGATCGGATAGAATTTTTTCGAGTGTCGAACGCAAATGAGAATCTTGACCCATGGTGTCGCCCTTCCTTGACTTATACTCTGTTATTTTCCCTCACAGCCGGCTAATCGAAGTCTCCTTATATTATCTCTCGAAAGGTCTATTCCGTCAAAAAACCCCAAGATTCATGCGAGTTTGCGCTGGTTTGCATGAAACCAATCGTTGACACGGAACATTAGAACTTTGAGAATGCTCAAAGTTAATAACATTAACCATTTGTCGGAGGATTCATGACAAAAGCAGATCTCATTTCAGCAGTGCATTCAGCATTAACCAAAAACAACCCCGAACTCTCTAAACGAGCCATCGGTGATGTGGTTGATTGCTGCTTCAACACTCTGGCTAAAGGAATCAAAAAAGATAAGCGATTCACCTATCCTGGTTTCGGTACCTGGACATTGAAAATGCGAAAAGCTCGCAAAGGTGTAAATCCACAAACTGGTCAGGCCATCACTATTAAGGCCTCCAAGACCTGTACTTTCAAGCCTAGCTTGGATTGGAAGAAAGACCTTAATAAGTAATTTTAATTACTTAAGTGGTTAGTTAAAGGGCGGTGCATTGAGATGGTGCACCGCCCTTTTTTTGTTCTGTATCGTACATTCGACCTTTGTCTTTGAGGTCTGATACTTTCGATGGTGCACTGGGGCATGGGTCCGGCCCACCAGTTTCAGGTTTTCTCCGATTTTGATGGGACAATCAGTCGCCAAGATTCACTTCAGCTATTGCTCGATGAGTTCGGCGGATCAGCGTGGGCTTCGATTGAACCAAAGATGGACAGTGGAGAGATGACGGAGAAAGAGGCAGTCTCCGAGGTGTTCCGTCATTTTCCACTTTCGGTCAACGACGCAACGGACTGGGTGATGAAAAATGTTTCTCTCGACCCAGCCTTCTCTACTTTCTGCCGCTGGTTGGAAGAAAAGAGAGCCCCACTAACTGTTTTGAGCGGTGGGTTTGTTCAGTTTATCCGGCCCTTGCTTGCTCGTGAGGGGTTGCCCAATGTTCGAGTGATTGCCAATTCCGCTATCGATAGTGGTGCGGGCTGGGAGATCAAGCCTGCGGGAGTAGAGACGGAGTGTTCAGCCTTTCATCATTGCAAGTGTAGCTCCATGAGTCTGAATTCGCAAAATTCCATGGGACTGACAGTATATGTGGGAGATGGAAATACGGATCACTGCCCAGCCACTCGAGCCGATTTGGTGTTCGCAAAGAAATCGCTGGCTGATTTCTGTAGGCAACAAGGGGTCTCCTTCACACCCTTCGAGGACTTTCGAGATGTTCGCATGCATTTAGAAAGTTTTTTGGTCAAAAGGGTGGCGTAGCCTCTAGAAGAGGTATTCAGCGCCGATCCCGAAATTCAGAATTCGAGTCGAGGTTTTGGTGTCCTTCATCAACATACTGGCCCGATTGCCTGAGCCTGAGAAGGTTCGTGAAACGTCTCGGCTGTTGAAGAACGCAATGAGGCCCATTGTTTCGACGCCTAAACGTTTGAGGTTCCAGTTCAATTGAGCTCCGTAGTTGATACCCATGGGAGCTGAAGATGGAGCGCCTGTTCGAATCATGTCTTCTTCGGCGAGAGCAACGCCGTTGGCGTCTGTTGTTGTGGTGGGGCTTTCAGAAAAGCTTGTCCATACGCCCAAGGCCAGGTGAGTGCGCAATAAAAGCTCATTGGGCATCCGGAGATTGACGGACAGCTTGGGCAAGACTTGCATAATCTGCCAATTCATCAGAACGGATTGGCCCTGTAGCCCAGGTGCCAAATCATCATTCGTTTTCAATTGATTCGTCGTAAAGAGTTGATAGGCGCCTAGGAGACTCAGCTCTGGCTCAATTGCAAACCGCTTGTTCAATCGATACTCGTAGCGGACATAAGGCCCGCTTTGAACTTCATGCATCAGCGCTTGCACATTGGATTCATCGATGTTCGGGGAAAGACTTGAAGAGGGGGCGGCAACTGATCCTCGAAAAACAGTGAAGTCATAGTTGAGGTGAAGGCCCAACTCCACCGAATCCGAAGCTCGATACGTCATCCGCCCGTTCAAATCAAAGAGGACTCCGGACATCTCGTAGCTTAGGAAGGGCTCGGTTGCGTAAGAATTGCTATCACTGGGCTTGGTGGTCAGATCCTCCGCCAGAGTTTGAAAGCCAAGGCCGAAGTGGCCTTCAGCCCTGAGACGATTCTGACTGCGTTTTTTCGGCTTTGAGACAATCAGCATGGACTCTCTCGCCTTGGGTTTTGGAATGAGAGAAGCATCGGGGCTTTCAGAAGGTAGCGCATTCACAAGAGGTGCAGCTTCCGTGACTGGCTCGAGCAAGTTTTTGGCTTCGTAGTCCTGCTGTTTCGATTGAATCAGTGGGATTTGATCTGGAGAGGCGTTTCGCCGAATGCCAGCTTCCAGCGCGAAGCCCTCTACGGGGAATTCACCCTCAAGACGATATCGAATCCTTGCGAATCCACCCTCTGAGCCAATCACCTCGAGTAACGCTCCTTGTTTCAGCTGGAGGATTCGAAGAGAGCCAGTCGAGGGCGCTGAGTAGACATCGAGTTGCTGGCTGAGAACAATAGCCGGGATCGGAGCGCTAGGCTGTTCCTGTGCTTCCAGGGACATCCATGCCATCGCAAGCAGCCAGGCTGTGGCGGTGAACTGAGTCAGTCTTAAAAATGCATGAATCCCGTTTCTCATAATCTCCTTAAAATGAGTGATCCAGGCGAAGATAAACAGTTTGAATAGTCGTTCGTCTTCCTAATCCTTGATCTGACTCATTTCCGTAGTCGTAGCTGAGATAGGCTTTGAGATCATTTCGAATTCGATAGCTACCACTGATCCCAACATAGATATCGTTTGATTTCTCCTGAATGCCAGATCCGCCTGAAACTGAGGAGTCTCGGGTGCGCTCGCTGTTGATCCACTGTGCATAGGCTCCCGCAGACCAGTTGAGATCGGGATCCCAGTTGAGCTCTTGAATGACAATATAACCACGCGATTGAAATCTCTGCATATAAGTTCCTGATGAGTCAGTGGTTAGGTTGTCGATCAGATTGAGTTTGATTCCAAAAGTTCCCTGATAGGCATTCTTTCGGTTGAGAAGGGAGAAGTCTAGAGTTTGCTCAGCTGACTCCGAGTTGTTAAATTTTTTATCGTCATCAAATGTCCTTCTCTCGTAACGAAATCGAACATACGGCTGGGCGGCGGAAAAGGGTTTGTAAGACGCTCTAAAATCAAGACGATAGCGGTGTGATCGATCGAGGCTATCTCCGACTCGAGTTTGTTGGGCAGAGTTTTCGGTCACCCACTGAATGGCTTCCTTTTGGAGAAAACGATCCATTCGGAATTGAGAAAGCCCGAGTGAAAAAAACCATTCCTTCGCTGGCCGCCAATAGTTTTGGAGCGTGAGCATAGAGCTTTTGATGGATCCGTCTTCGCCTGACCAGGGGAGTTCCAAGTTGGAATAGGCGACGAGGGAGTATTTTTTGATCGGAGTGAACTGGGCTTTGGTGGAGAGATAAAATCGATTCATTGAACCTTTGTAGGTTTCGGCAATGAGTGCACCTTCAATGTTTAACTTGGTCTCGGAACTTGATGAGAAATTGGGGATAAAGCGATAGTGAGCACCAAAGCTCATGAAGTCCGTAGAAAAGTTCTTTGAGATGGGATCGGCAGAGAGTCCGGCGAAGGCCCCAATCCATTTGGAGTCTTGAGAGTATTCTGGACCAAACTGATAAGTGGCCGACGCGCCATCCAGCAAGAGGCCTCCAGGAGTGATCGTCTGTCGGCCTGCGCGAACGACGTACTGATTGCGAGTATACTCGCCGTATAGATCGGTCAGCCTTAGTCGGTAGGTGTCGTTTCCATAGTTTTGGCGATTTTCAAGAAGACTGGTTCGGAAGTCGCCGTGAATCTTACCTAAAAAGTTTTTGTGAGTTGCTTTGGCATCTAAGCCAAGATTCCAGAGAAGAGTGTCTTTACCGATTGAGCCTTTAACCTCTCGTGAAGGGTTAGAAATGTCTCCTGTGACTCGTTCCAATTGACCTGTACCGATTTTTTGGAATTCACATGTACGATTGGGTTTGGCGCATTCCACATCGATATCACGTCCCACGGCAATCCCAATCGTTGTTCCCGTTTCATCTCGAACAAGAGCTATGGTCGTTGAGCTGGTATCATCGGTTTCATAGAGCGACCACGTATTCGCTCGGCCCGAGTATTCAAAAGTCTCCGCCATCTGGGGTAGGGAGATGAGTATCAGAATGCAAATGCTCATTCTCATCATGGTATTCCTGCTCCTCGTTTGATCCCCCAGGAAATCGTGGAGTGACAGTCACTGCATTCGAGAACTGAATTGGCGGCTCCGTGTGCCGCAACTCCTGATAGCTTGGAGTCTGAGTGGCAGAAATAACAATCGGTGGGGAGACCTTGGTAGATTTGGTTCACGTGGCATGACGAGCATTCAGCGTATCGGTGCGCTCCAGTGAGTCGGAATGCTGTCATGTTGTGTTTGAACGTGCTCGGTGTCCATGAAGTTTGGCGGTGGCAGTCGCTGCACTCGGGTCCCATCTTTCCTAGATGTACGTCATTCTTCTCATGGCAGTTTACGCACTGAATTCCCATTCCCTGAATTTGTGTATCGGGCCGATGGCACTCCGTACATGCCATCTGATCGTGGTAGCCCTCAAGCTGGAAGTAGCCTAGGTCATGAACTTTTTCTCCGAGGGCAACAGAGAAGGATTGAACCGTGTGACACGAGGAGCAGTTCTGTCCGTGCCGTCCTGCATGAACATCCATGTGGCAGTTTGCACAATCTGTAGCCTTGAGATCCTTTTGAGTGATCGGAACAGCATAGTCACCTTTCAGGTGATTCGAGTGACACTTCTGACAGCTCAGCTCCGAGTGTCTTCCTTCGAGTGCCCAGTTAAAAAGCTTTTCGTGATTGAAATCTCTCACAAGCTTGAATCCTTCGGTCGCATGGCAGCTAACACACTCGTCAGTCATCTTAGGTCCGTGAGGATCAGCATGACAGCCTTGGCAGTTGGGATTGGCATTTGAAGCGGGCATGTTTTTGAAAACCTGGTCGACGTGGCAGGAGAGACATGCCACTTCCCGATGTTTTCCAGTCAAATTGAAATCAGTTTGTTTGTTGTGATCAAACTGAATCCAAGAGAACGACGTCGTCACATGACAGAAGGTGCAGTCTTGATCGATTTGTCGGGTGTCGTGAGGGTTTCGATGGCAGTCATCGCATTCCGCATGGCGAAGACCTTCGTACTGTCCGGAGAAGTGGCATTTGTTGCAGTCGAGTACTTGATGTTTGCCTGTCAGGGGCCAGGACTCTTTGTTGTGCCGCTCAAGATTGAAAGTTGATTCGTAGTAGTGATTCTCCATGCTATGACAGCTTTCACATTTTTGATCGCTGAACTGAATATCGTGTGCAAATCCATGGCAGTCTGAGCACTCATCAAAGTTTTGGGACTCAACTTTGAAGTTGGCCTTCGGCTCGTAGTGGCATCCTTCACACTTGACCGCTTGATGGTGGCCGAGAAGGGGAAATTTTGTCTTTGAGTGATCAAAATCTTTTGCTGCCCCTGTTTGAGGATCCTTTGATTGTGCCACTTGAGACCAAGGACGATAGACGGAGTGGCACGACTGGCAGTCTTGACCGAACTTGTTTTCGTGGACGTCATAGTGGCAGTCGGTGCATTTACCAAACTCCAAGGGTTCAAATGTTGTCACTCGTCTGAGCGTTGGATCTGGTTGGTGACAATCAGCGCACGCCACTTTTTCGTGAAGTCCCTCAAGCTGGTAATCGACTTTGTCATGATTGAATTCCATGGTCTTTGCCATGCGCTTCCAGTTTTCAATTCCGCTGGAGTGGCATTGAGTACACACAAGCCAATCCTTGTTCTTGAACTGATGCTCATAGACGTTGTCGTGACACTCGTAGCAAGTGGTCTTGGCATCGAGATAGCTTTCGGTCTTCGTTTGCTGCTTTGTTTTGAAATGCGTTCGGTAGGTGTCATGACAGTCTCGGCACTCAACCTTTTTGTGAGCTCCAAGCAGTTCATAGTCAGTCTCTGAGTGATTGAAAGTTTTCAGCCAGTTCTCGGGGGCAAAAATGTACCCGTCTAAGCCTTTGTGTTCGCTGTGGCACTCATGACATTCCGTCTTGTCTTTGTGGTAGCCCTTTTTTTCTTGCACTCTCTCCTCGATGTCTGGGTGACATGAGAAGCACTTGGGATTTTCAATATCTCCGCCCAGTCGATTGGCATGGCAGTTGATGCAGCCCGAGATGGCATCGTACTCGCTGTGGTGTTTCGAAAGAGGACCTGGGGATTTCGTCAAAATGTCCGTGAGGCGAATAGCAAACACAGGCTGCAGATCAGCAAAGAGGCTGAGAAGTATCAGAGCA
Organism: Bacteriovoracaceae bacterium; assembly: GCA_040381435.1. Classification (GTDB taxonomy): domain Bacteria; phylum Bdellovibrionota; class UBA2394; order UBA2394; family UBA2394; genus JBEIHI01. The sequence goes on from JBEIHI010000009.1 coordinate 9,361, forward strand.
AGGGTCCACCGAAAAATTCTCACTGGGCTTGGCCCCCTGACCTTGATTCGCTGAGAAATTTGTTAATCTCGGTGAAGTTTGCCCTGAGATTGGGAGCGATCTTCAAAACGCTGGGGCAGAATTCATTCTCGAAGCTTTCGTGATTAGCTTGAGTGGATTGTTTAAATAGCGACGCGATGGTCTTCCATTCACCTCGTTGAACGCTGTAAGAAAGATAGTTGATCACTTTCTCTTCCCGTCCCCAGATCACTCTCAGTTTGGAATTGGGGTCCGCAGCTTGGCTCGCGGTGGCGGTCGGCTTCTGAGCCCAGGAGGGGGGCAGAGGCTTATTCGTCAAAAACTGTGTGAAGAAATTGATTCGAACTTGGTCGAGATCGGGAATTCTTTGGAAGGCCATGGCGAGAGGAAGTTCTTTCGATCGAGAGCGATCTAAGTGCCGACCGAAGATGGCCATATGAGCGATTCGGCAAAAGAGTTGTGTGTCGGGCTTGCCGGTTTTGGTGACAGCTGAAGACTCATACCAAACATTGATGACGAGTGTTTTCTTTCCGTCGATGGGTTTGATTTCGAGATCCTCAAAGCGATGTCGAAACTGACTTTTGACCGCGAAGGGGGCGAATGCTTTCCTGACTTCATCGGGAATTGTCTGGGCGCTGATGGAAGAGATCAAAAGACCGTTGAAACCGATTCCCATCAGTGTTCTTAAAAGCTTTGAATTGAGACTCAAAACCCCCCCCGCCTGGAATCTATTTTATCGAGGTCAAAGTGTGTTGAACATATGGAAATGACTCCATTTTTTGACCATGCACAGCAGACACTCCTGATGTTTTTGGGTGAGACGATCGGCGGGGTTTGGTGTTGTGCGTCAGGAGATGTCTGCTTGTGCGGCCAACTTGAGTGCGGCGATTTCTTCCTTGAGAGCAATCTGCTCGTGATGAATTTCTTCGAGCAGTCTCTCAAGTCGCCAAAATCCTTGAAGTGTTTGGAGGCCCAGGCTCTCCAATTCGGATTGAATTTCTGAGTCAAAGAACTGATTCATTGCCTTCTCCTTTGAAGTCATCGAGGAAACTGTTGAAATGCGCTTGATCTTTAGCGCTAGGTGTCAACACATGGTGCCACCGACACCAGGCGGAGAAAAATTCGAGCCACAAGCGTTGGCGCCTCGGGCTTTCACTCGCATGGATCGAGATGTTTGAAAATTCGATCTCGGCATGATGGGGGATCTCAAGAAAGTGACCCTTGATGTTTCTGATGTGAAAGGCGTCTTTTCGTGTTTCGTTTTTGAAAGTCCACCAGCCGAGGAAATGAAATCGATTTTTGAGGGGTTCAGAGATTTTCTTTCGGTATGAGTAAAAGCTGGAGGTCGAGCAGAGGCAATTCTTTTTGGAGCCATGTCGTCCGCATCGGCAAGGATTCATGGCCCCGAGTATTTGAGTGTTTGCGGGTAAGGTTTTTTGAGTTGCACCTCGGGCAATTGTGATCTGCTTGTTCTCGAGAGGCTCGCGAAGAGATTCGACAACGTCTCTTGCAAACTCACCGATCTCATCAAGAAAGAGCGTTCCAAGGTGCGCTTGGCTGAGAGCTCCAGGAGAAATTTGCTCGCTTCCGCCGCCTACAATGGCCGTGCGAGAGCTTGAGTGATGAGGAGCGATAAATGGGCGCAGGCGAATGTCATCAATACTTCGCGTGGGGCTTTGGGGGCCAACAATTCTTCGTGTCCAGTCGGTTGCTGAAAGGGGACTTCGCAAATCCTTCATCGCAAGAGCCCAGGTGCTCTTACCACAGCCCGGTGGGCCCTCAATGAGGCTGTGAAATCGAAAAAGAGAAATGAGGGTCCAGAGAAGAAATTGATTTTCAGATCCTTTGAGCTGGTTCCAGAGAAAGTCTCGATCGTCGGCGATCCAAAGATCGAGATTCTTTTTATCGATTGAGTCGAAAGCAATTCCTTGTGTTCGGTTGTCTGAGGCTCCTGTCTCAAAGAGTTGTTCAATATGTCTGATCGCATGGATGGGCTGTGATAGCCATGCTGCCAAATCCTGATGCTCTTGATTCGATAAATGAACCTTGAAATGACTAGCATTCATTCGTGATGCAAAAAGATAGTGCGGAAGAAAATCCGAAAAAGGGAGTATGTCTCCGTTCAGGCTTACCTCTCCCCAGTAGTACTCAGAGTTGCCCTCGGTTCCTGGTAGCACCCCGAGACATTTGAGAATGGCCGCGAGAATGGGGAGATCAAAATGCGATCCCTGCTTGGGAACCGCCGCAGGGCTCAGGTTCACGAGAATTTTTTGAGATGGAAGTTCAATGCCGAGGCGAGCTAAAGCGGCCAGTATTCTGTCTTTTCCTTCCCGAATTAGCGTTTGCGGCAGCCCAATGATGTCAAATCGCGGGAGACCACTTCTCAACAAAACCTGAACTTCGATTTGTTGAAACTCGCCTTCCGAGTAATTGGTCGTAAAAGCCGAGCTGAGTCTGCGTTGTTTCATACACGAGTATTTTTCATAGGGTTACGGAAGAAGCCCTTGATGGGGGGAGGCTCAACAAACAAGCTTCGCTTGTCAGCCCAAAGAGGTCGGCTCTTAGCAACAATGCGGAAGCGATGAATGCTCGTTCTTGGATTGATTGCGATCGACATGTCTGCAGGAGGTTGATCGACCATCCCTTGTGTGAGTTCGAAGAAGCTGAGTGAGCGTCCCTCTTTCAAGATGGATCGGTTGAGTGCGTTGAAGCGGTGGCTCACGGGGGCCTCTGAATCGACAGCTTTTCTTGTCAGTTGGGTCACTAAAGTTTCAAAAGTTGCTATTCGCTCGGGAGCAATTTCCACCAGGAGATGAAACTGAAAGTTTTCACAAAAGACCGAGTAGATCTTTGCTCGCATTTTTTGAGAGGCTTCTCTGAGGATCTGGATCATCCCTCGTTGGAAATGTCGGTCCTCAGCAAGCGATGGTCGGTCAGGAATCGATAGTCGCCAGTGAATCAATGATTTCTTCATGAGTCTAAGCTCAATGCAAAAATCAGATCTTTGATCGAGCGGTCTTGAGGCGCACCAGCGACTGGATAGGAGGTCGGAAGTCGGAATGAAAATCCGGAAACAAAAAGCCCCTAACGAGACACATCTCGATAGGGGCTTTTTTAAGAAGGAGGATGTTCCACTATGAAACTTTGATTACTGACCTGGCCCCCGAGTGGGTGCGCCGTAGTCAAAAACCTGAGGTATCGGGCTCGATGCCTGCACGGGAATCAGTGCTGGCGAAGGCTGAGGATCCGTCTGAATCACAAGCGTTTGCGGGCTTGTAGGCTCTGTGGCCGGGGCCATCGCTGGAACTGTTGCTTGAATCGGCTGACTAATCGGTGCCACCGCAATCTCGGGTGGTCCGACTTGAACAGGTGAGGCGGCAGACTTAGTGTCCTCATCCAATTCTTCCTGATCGTTCAAGCCTTTTTTGGTTGCAGCCAGTCCATCACCAAGAGCCTTGCCGAGACCCGAGAGGCCGTCGATGAAACTCTGGTTTGCGCATGGATCCGGATTCGTCATTTTCAGCATCAGCGAGGCAGCCATGGCATCACTGAACAGCCTCATGACGGATTGCTTGTCCTCGGCTGCATTTTTCTTATCGAGCATCATAGCTTCATGGGCTCGATCGAGAGCTTTCTGTTCGGCCTCATGCTGAAGTTTCTGTTTCTCTTCCTGATCTCTTCGTTGTTGGGCGGCGGCCAGCTGTTCTCCCGCTTCGCCGAAGCCCGATGAAATGTTCTGGCTCATCTGAGCAGCTCCAGAGAGCGATCGGGAGCCGGACGATCCGGTGTCTTCATTCTTTTTAACGCTGTTTTGCGCGACGGATGATGGTGAAGGCACCTTGATGATTCGCCCATCGCTTGGATCTCCACCGCCGCAGCCTACTAAGAGGCTCACAGCGCCTAACGCTATTAGTTTGTTTGGTTTCATTTGCTACCCCCTAACTCAGTCACACTTGCTTTCGAGAAAATCTCACTCACCTGAGAGGAGAGTCCGCCATTCGTCTCATGAACGGACTCGCACTCAACTGTTGGCTCAATATCATAGAACATAATCTTGTAGCCGGCTGGCAGTGCAATGTTGACAGGTGGCGAATCCTGCTCTTTTGGTATGGTGGTCTTCTCAGCTTCAGCTTTATCAGTGATCGCCTTCGCTTCATCCGCTGGCTTTGTATCGATTACGTTTAGATTGGCCGCAGGTGTCTCGTCAGTGCTTTGCTTTACTTCCTCAAACTTCACACTATGGTTCTCACGAGCGTCTTTTGTAGATACTGACAGATCTGCGGTGGCTTCCACTCCCTTTGTCCCGAGGGAGGGATTTGATACAACAGTGGTTTCGGCGATGGATTGATTTAGCGGTGCTGATGAACTCTCAGTGGTTTTCTTGTCCTTCGCTTCTTTTTCTTTGGAGTCTTTGGAACCGTCCATTCCAAGCGCTCCGGCGAGTTTCTCACCGTTGAATCCTTGAGTGATGGCCATCATGGCTAGACCAACAGCGCCCATTTTCAGAAGGTCTCCCGTGGAGCTTTCGCTGTTTCCTCCCATTTGACTCATGGCTAAGGAGTTTGGTTGAGAATTCCCGTTGAGTTGATTGTTAGGATTTGATGGTGCAGGCGATGAGAGCCGACTGTAGATCGGATCCTTTCCGCCACGACTATTAAAGTCTGCACGCGCTTTCTGTTCTTGCTGTTTCGCCCACTGCTCTCCGGCGAGCCGACGAGTTTGGGCCGAATCCTGCCGAATCTGGACAACTTCTTCTGAGCCTCCAGAGCCGCAGGCAACAAGGATTGTGGAAAGCACGCTCACTGCTGCTGGCAGCAGAGCGATGCGTTTCATTTGTTACCCCTTTCTTACTCCCTTCCCCGAGTCATAGCCCCCTAGATAGAGTGCCAAAATCCGGAGTTGGTTTTCGCCCTATATGCAATCTTGGTGCCAGCCTATAAACTCAATAAAACTGATTTATAGGCTTAAATGAAGGGGGGTGTCTGCGACTCCGGTGGGCAGATCGGGGATTCGAGGGGGCGATTCACTTCACTTCAACAGAAACATCGCAGGTTCTGCGCCCTGTATAAGAGGCGCATCGAATGGCTCCGTGGTAAGGCAAAAGCTTGCGAGCGGAGGGCATTGGAATGGGGTGCAAGCCGAGACTCTTGTAGACCTTGGCGGCTGAATCATCGAGTTCAGGCACCTCTAGCCAAGGCATGAGCACGTAATCCTCAGAAAAAACGGCATTCACGTAGTTGTAATACAGAAGCGGACTTCGAGGTCCTGATTTCGAGAAGCTAAATGGGGATTGTTCAATCTTGGGAAACGTAACGCCGGGAATCAATCTTACCTGGTAACCTTCATCGGAGAGGGCTTGGACTAGTCTCAGATTATGATCGTTCCAAGAGTCAAAGTAAGTTCTGAATTTAATCATATCGTTCATGATGAGCTGGGATTCATAAGAGGGATTCGATGTCGAGCTGAAAACTTCCATGGCCATTTGGGGGGAATTGAGCAGTACTACTTCTTGTTTGAGTTCGGGGCTATAGACGATGGCCACAATCAAATCCGAGTGGAAGTTCATATGAAAGTGGGGCAGCTCCGGCGAATCAAGATCCAAAGCGAAAACTGGCTTGCCAAAAAAGCGTGAGACTTCAGAGTTCTTGGTCGAATTGATCGACATCAAGCTGGATAGAGTAAAGATATGTCTTTGCCCCACGACAAGATTGCCACCTTCAAAGCCGCTCATGACTCGGTCGGTTTTTGAATAAATGGTCGAGGCGAGAGTATGGCTGAACTTATTTTTGTCCATTGAGGCGGGTACGAGAGGGTGGCCTTGTCGAAGTGGCTTGCTTGAATCCTGAGCCCAAAACTCTAAATCTTGTTCGGCAAAATAGAGATAAACTCTCTCGCGGACATGCGCAGGACTCTTATTTATGAGCTCTCGCAAGATTGTATCTCGTCGCTCCAGCTCTTTAATGGCCTGCACATCAATACGGGTTTCATCCACTTCATCGGAGATCAGAACATCAAGTTTCATCTCCTTGAGAGTATGCATGGCAATCAAATAGTCGCGTAGTAGCTCGACCGAAGTTTTCCAATCTCGGTTTCGTGAGAGAATGTGAATGCGCACATGTTCGAGGGGTTGAGTGCCGTTCTCAAGCGATAGCTCAACGTGGTCCTTGTGAAAATCTAATGTCTCAACAACGGCGGTTTTGCAGCGGTTACCCCCCGGCTGATCGATGCCCACCAGCAAAAGTGCAAGCGAGATCAAACTGGAAGCCGGCGCCAACATTGCTTGAGCTAAATACCTATGATGTCGTTCATTAGCTCAGTTCGAGTTTTCACGACGCATTTTTGGAAAATGGACGTTACATGAGCTTTAACCGTTTTTTCAGTGTTCCCATTGATTTCCGCAATCTCTCGATTCGAAAGACCCTTGAGAATGCAGCGAGCGATTTCCTTTTCCTTTTCTGTGAGACCATGAGTATCCAGATATCTCTCGATCATTCCGGTCATTCCAGCAGGTTCAGTCCAAATCTTCTGAAGAATGGCCTTCAGTTCTTCGATCTGAAAGGGCTTTTCAAGTAAGTGTCGAGCGCCACAGTTCATCGCTTCTTTGGCAATTCGCAAGTCGGCACGAGCACTCATCAAAACAACGGGAATCCCTTTAGGTTCAAGGGATCGCACAAGGTCCAAGCCCTGAGGATCGTCCGAGTTTAAAAAGACATCCACAATCACGGCATGAAAACCGCCCTTCGAGAGTTCCTGAGAAGCTTCTTCAAAGGTTCTGGACCAAACGCATTCCACACCCAGTTTTGACAGATACTCAAAAATGACCTGACCAAGAATCTCGTTATCCTCAACGATCAGGACGCGGCCTTGCAATTGGGGGGCGGGCTTGTTTAACGTCTGAGCGGTGTTCATAATGTTCCTTTCGAAGATTCCGCCAGTTGATTACTTTTTTGTAGCCGCTGCTCAATCAAAAACTTAGTTCTTTGAAAACACTGATCCAGGAGTTTGATCTGATCTCTCAAGGCCTGAGTGCTCGCGCGCAAGGCCAGTTTCTCAACATTTCTCAAGATCACAACCATTTCAATCGCCCCGATGGGGTGCGAGCTTGAAATCATTCGATGGGCAATTCTCTCCAGTCGATGAAATTCACCTTTCAAAAAAGCCGCTTTGATCTCCTGGAGATCAGTTTGAGTGAGATCAAAAAATTTACGCAGAAGTGCTTCGAACTCTCGAGGTCCGGAAAGAATTCCCTGAAGATCTTCAAAAAAATCCCATGAAACTGTTGTTTCAGAATGTGATGTCACTTCCGTCATAACTGGTCCTTGGATGCCGCCTTTTGCCACAGATTCACCGCCTTGAACAGTCCCTAAATAACAAGAGGCCCAACCGGGGGGTGGTGGGCCTCTCTAAGGATTCATGAATCATCCCGCAATTGGTATTTAGAGAGATTGCTAGGCTTTTCCGCCATCATCCTTTCGCTCGGTGAATTCGGCATCGATCACATCCTCATTCGGTGAGCTGGCTGCACCCTCGGCTCCAGGGGCTGTCGCGCCACCCGCGCCGGAGGACTTGTAGAGCTTCTCGGCCATTTTGTGGCTGACGTTTGTGATGTCTTCGAGCGCCTTTTTGATCTCTGCTGGAGATTCCGATTTCAGGGCTTCTCGGCCCTTGTCGAGAGCGGCGTTGAAAGTTGATTTGCTCTCAGCATCCAATTTATCTCCCTGCTCATTCATCAGTTTTTCTGATTGGAAGATGAGCTGGTCTAAATTGTTTCGAGCGACCACAGCCTCGTGTTTGGCTTTGTCTTCCTCTCGGTTGGCTTCTGCATCCTTAATCATTTTTTCAATGTCATCTTTGTTGAGGCCCGATGAGCTTTCAATGCGGATGCTCTGCTGTTTGCTTGTCGCTTTGTCTTTCGCGGACACGCTCAAAATACCGTTTGCATCGATGTCAAAGGTCACTTCGATCTGGGGAATCCCGCGGGGGGCCGCCGGAATTCCTTCGAGGAAGAAATGTCCAAGTGTCCGGTTGTCCCGAGCCATTTCGCGCTCTCCTTGGAGAACGTGAATCTGAACGCTAGTCTGACTGTCGGCAGCAGTTGAGAATGTTTCGCTCTTACGGCAGGGGATTGTTGTGTTGCGCTCGATGAGCTTTGTCATGACGCCACCCAAAGTCTCAATTCCCAGTGAGAGTGGGCAGACATCCAGAAGAAGGACGTCTTTCACATCACCCGTGAGAACTCCAGCTTGGACCGCAGCTCCAATAGCCACAACTTCATCAGGGTTAACAGATTTGTTCGGCTCCTTGCCGAAGAAATCCCGAACAAGCTGTTGAACGCGAGGAATTCTTGTGCTTCCTCCGACCAGCACCACTTCGTCGATTTTGCTCTTCTCAATGCCGGCATCCTTCATCGCTTGACGGCAGGGCTCGAGACTCTTTTGAAGAAGATCTTCAATGAGCGATTCAAACTTGCTTCGAGTCAGCTTGACCTGAAGATGTTTCGGTCCTGATGCATCAGCTGTGATGAAGGGTAAGTTGATCTCAGTTTCGAGGGTTGTTGATAGCTCAACCTTGGCCTTCTCCGAAGCTTCTCGCAAACGCTGAACAGCCATGGGATCTTTGGATAGATCGATTCCTTGATCCCGCTTGAATTCCTGAATGAGCCAGTCCATGACTCGAATATCAAAATCATCACCTCCGAGGTGGGTATCCCCATTGGTCGCTTTCACTTCAACAACGTTGTCTCCGACTTCCAGAACGGAAATGTCAAAGGTTCCTCCTCCGAGGTCGTAAACAACGATTGTTTCGTCTTTTTTCTTATCCAGCCCGTAGGAGAGAGCCGCTGCAGTAGGTTCGTTAATAATTCTCTTCACCTCAAGGCCAGCAATGGCACCCGCATCTTTGGTGGCTTGTCTTTGAGAGTCATTGAAGTAAGCAGGAACCGTAATCACGGCTTCGGTAACGGGCTGACCAAGATAGTCCTCAGCAGCCTTTTTGAGCTTCATAAGAACCTGCGCGGAAATTTCCTGCGGCGTGTAGTTCTTTCCTTGAATGTCAAAGCGTGGATCGTTTCGCTCGCCGCGCACGACTTTGTAAGGCACTTTTGTAATTTCATCTTTCGCTTCTTCGAACGTTCGACCGATAAAACGTTTTGCTGAGAAAACCGTGTTTTGAGGATTCGTCACAGCTTGACGCTTGGCCACTTGCCCTACGAGCTTGCTGCCGTCTTTGGCAAAGCCAACAACAGACGGAGTCGTGCGTCCGCCCTCTTCATTTGTAAGAACCTTCGGCTGGCCACCTTCCATGATCGCCACAACCGAGTTCGTTGTTCCTAAGTCAATTCCAATACATCGTCCCATAATTGTAAAACTCCTCTTTCAAGCACCATAGGTACGATTCCTGGCGGGTCAACCCATACTCGGTCATTTTTTGGCCCCTTTAGGGAAGTTCCGAAATCTGCTAAGGATAGAAGACTTTTATGGCATCCAGGACGTTCTATTGGGGTTTGATTTTGGTAGTTCTTTTGGGCTCGGCCGGGCTCGTTGCGCTTTTGCTGAAGTCTCAGGCTTTATCTTTCGGTTTCAGCAACTCCAGTTCAGCTTACGTTGTGGCAACTGATCAGGCTAAGTCTCACTCGTGGCATTCGCTCAAGCCCAAGCGGAATGGGGCAAGAGCAACGGTTGGCGATGAGCTCAAAGCGGAAGCGACTTTAGCTCAAAATCTGGAGACGCTGGTGAGCTTGCTGTCTTCAGGGCATGAAGCAGACTTTGTACAGCATTTGGAGGATTTGATTCGACAGAATCCGCAGGTCCCGGAGTACTGGGCCATTCGCGCAGATTATTTTTACGATGCTAAAAATTGGCCCGAAGCTGAGAGGTCCCTAGAGGCTGTCATCAAACATGATCCTGAAAATCTTTTTGCGCGGGCGAGTCTTGGCGAAGTGAATGCCATTCAAGGGAAACTGGATGAGGGTTTAGCTCGTATGAAGGAAGTGCTATCCGTTGAGCCCTCTCGGATCGAGGCTCTCTATGGACTGATTTCAATCACTGAGCTTCAGGGGCGGCGTGCTGACGGCGAGCAAATGATTTTTGATTTGTATGATCGGCATCCTCAGAGTGCGAATGTTGCCATGGTGGTGAGTGATATCTTTGCTCAGCGCCACGATTGGGCCAAACGCAGAGAAGTTTTGGCTCAAGCCATTCAAGCCGAGCCTGATAACCCGGGGCCCTATCGCTTGTTGGCTGCCGAAGCGTTTCGAGATGGCCGTTATGTGGAAGCCTTGCGCTTAGGGGAGAGTTCGTTGGCCAGAGATCAGCAGGAAGAGTCTCGACGCTCAACGTTGGACGTGGTGACGGAGGCGGCTCTCAAATCTGGCGACATTCCTGCCGCTGAAAAATTTTTGGCCATTAAGAAAAAGGAAGATCCTTTTGATCTCGGTTTGAAAGAGCAGGAACAAGCTCTTTCCTTGTTGAAACAACAATAGACTCTCTGGATTTCATCCCATTAACATATCGTCATGTTTCCCGTGATTATTCCTGCGGCAGGTTATGGAACTCGATCGCTTCCGGCATCGAAAGCAATTCCCAAGGAGATGCTGACCATCTTTGATAAGCCGACCATTCAATATGTTGTGGAAGAAGTCGTTCGCTCGGGTCTTGATCAGGTGATTTTTGTCACCTCGCGCGGAAAGTCTGCGATTGAGGATCACTTCGACGTTTCGGCAGAGCTTGAGGCTGTTTTGGAGAGATCTAAGAAGTTCGATCTCTTGGAAATGGTGAGAGGTCTTTCGAAGATGGTTTCTGTTCAGAGTGTTCGGCAAAAAGAAATGCTAGGCTTGGGCCACGCTGTCTTGATGGCAAAGCATCTTGTTTCAACGACTCACTTTGGCTGCGCCCTGGGAGATGATTTGATCGAAGCTCCCGTTGCTAGCTTGAAGCAATTGATTGATTTCGCACAGAAGAGAAAGCTCATGGAGCAAGACGCTGGAGTCGTTTTATTGATGAATGTTACTCAGTCCGATGTGGGTAAGTATGGAATTTGCGAATTGGATCCACAGACCGGTGTAGTGACTCGATGTGTTGAGAAGCCCAAGGCTGGCGAAACATCATCTCGTTTAGCAATTGTGGGGCGTTATTTTTTACCTCGATCCATCTTTGATTTGCTGGAAGGTCAGAGAAAGGGAGCTCTTGGAGAGATTCAGCTTACAGATGGACTGAATGCCCTTGCTCAAAAGGGAAAGCTGTACGGACATGTTCTCGAAGGCCAGCGCTTTGATGCTGGAGATCGACTCGGATTCTTAGAGGCAACATTATTCTATGCTCTTCGAAGTCCACTCAAAGACGGCGTTCGAAAGCTCATGAAGGAGATGCAATGAAAATTTTATTGGGCCTTTTGTTGTTAGGTGTGAGTGAAGACTTGTCGATTTTGGATCGAGGCTCGCTGGTGGAAAGAGTTAAGAAAGCCTATGCGCCTGTGAACTTTAAGTTCGATGGGGAGTGGCTTGTGACTTCGCCGACAGGGACTGAAACTTGGACTTGGTCTCAGGGAAAGTGGCGTTGTCCACAATCAACTTACAAATGCGATGATTTTGTTCCCGTGAGTTTTCGATGGTTTTCGCAAGGGAAGAGCTGGATTTCTGCGGGTCAGCCAGGCGAGCGAATTGGATATGACTTCAAGGGTTCTTCGAACGCATCATCGCATCGTCATTCTGCAAAGACTGGAGCTGACGAGGAGGATGATGGAAATGTGGGCGTCAATTTTGAAGGTAAGCGCAATGCTCATGAGGTTTGGGTTTGGCAGTCCTCGTTTTCTCCAGAGTTTAAGATCTTTGTTTCTCTGAGAGACTATCTCATCGAGCGGTTGGACACTGGCGATGGAACAGAGATTCTTGAATGGGGCGCACGAAGCGGCAAGACGATGGCGCTAGATAAGGTGTTTTTAGATCGTGCGGGTGTTCGAATTCTTCTGTCCAAGAAGTAGCGAGCTTTCGACTTTCGGATAAACTTTCGTATTCCGATGTCGGAGTTTCTTTCGGCTTCGCATCTCATTCACAAGAGGACTCGGAGCTAAACTTGCTTTGATTTCGTTCTAAAGGAGTCATCATGAACGAAAATCATCTTTCTCGAATTCAAACTCAGAGGGGGCAAACCATGTTGGAGTACTTGCTTCTCATTGCGCTGATTGCTGTCGGTTCCATAGGCATTGTGACTATTCTTGGGGACACTCTGAGAGTGAAGATCCAAAATGCTGCCAACCGTCTTGCGGGAGAATCCGAAAGTATTGATGCGCGCCAGATTGTCAAAGATTCCGAAGGAAAGACTCGTCGAAACATTGGGAATTTCAACCATTGAAACCCATGGCTCGCTCCCTTCGGAGGGGCTCAATCTTTATGGAGTTTGCTGTTTCCGGCGTTTTAGTCCTGGCCTCATTCTTTATCATTTGGCAGCTGCTGTTTCGGCAGACCCTTGAGAATCAGTCGATTTTCAGAAAGCTTAAACAGGAGCGTCTGGAAATGCTAGAAAGTCCAAGCTCGAGCTATTGACCATTGTCGATTTTGCAGTAGAAGAGCCCGATTTATGGGGCCCAGTTTCCCTCAATTCATTCGCCAGCAATTCCTTGGATTCGCACCTGAACCTCTGGGATTTTCCGTAGCTTGCCGGGAGGAGCTTGCCAGTGGTGGTACGGCTTTGATCTGTCGAAGGATCTACTCGAATGGACATCGCGAGATTGAGAAGACTCTTCATCCGAGATTTCAGGGCCAGCCGCAGTATGAGCGCCTTCAGGCTCGTGAGTATACGATTCTGGCTGATTTGAAACACCCAGGAGTTGTTCGTGCGTCTCGAATCGAAGTCAAACGCAGCGGAAAGAAGTCACAAACGGCGGTTCTCATCTTTGAGGATCGTCAGGCCATTTCCCTGGATGCGTTTAAAGGTTTCGTTCATGAGCTTTCATTTCGAGACCGAGAGGTGTTTTGCAAGGAGTTAGCTTCTGCTTTGATTGAGACGCTTCGATTCATTCATGGTCGAGGAATTGTTCATGGCGACGTTTCTCCAGAGAACATCATTATCGACCCCCATGGCTTTGTTCAGTTGATTGATTTTGCCTGCGCATCCCGAGAAGGCGTTGAGCCTCATGGCTTCATGGTTCAAGGAAAGACCCTATATCGAAATCCTCGCGAAGGCGATGTTTCAGAACCGTCTTCAGCAAGTGATTGCTACGCTGTCGGTAAAATCATCGAAACGCTGATGGGCGGAGATTTGGGGGAATCGGAAGAACTGGCTTCAGATGTTCGGCGACTCATTGAGGATCAGGTGCTTCCTAGGTCCTTCTTGCAAAGCTCCATGCGAGTTTCGATTCTGCCGGACAGGGCTGTCTTCCTGCGCCAGGGCCGGCTGGTTGAAAAAACTCCCATCACTCCGGTTCATCGATTCATATCAAGTCCGGCTTTTTTGAGATCAGCGAGTTTGGCGATGTTGGGTCTGACGCTCACGTCTTGGATGCCTCAGTCGGGTCGATTTACATTCAACTCATGGCCAAAAACTTCCATTTCGATTGACGCATCGAACCACCGAGCGTCTTTTGAGAGTCCTGTCACAGATATGCGACTACCTGCGGGACGGCATCGTGTCAGAATCAAGTGCCCTCAAAATTCCTGCGGCAGTCATGAGCGAGAGATCGTCATTTTGCCCGGAGATTCCCTCAAGGTCTTTGAAGACTTTTACAAAAATTGATACCCTTAAGTGTGTCAGTCGTTCTCACTCAATCCGTTAAGGACATCAAAGGTAAGGAGCTTGTTGCTGCTGGAACCAATGTTCTGGAGTGGTCCAAAAAGGCGGCTCTCAGCGGTGAGTATCTCAAGAAGAAAGTGAAGTTTAAAGATTCACCCCAGGTGATGGATGATCTTTTGGCCGTTTTCGAGATGGATCCGTACAAGAAGGCTTTGGAGGGGTGGACGACGAGTTTTCGAGAGTGGCTTGGAGAGCTGTGGGCTCCCGCTGTCATTTTTGATGAGCTCAAGTTGCAGAGGCTTCGCGATCCCTACGCTTACCGGCATGTGTTGGTGATTGCAGTTGTTGGATCCCGATTGCTTGAGTACTGGATTAAGTCTCCGCCGACAGTGAAGAAAACTTTCCTGGCATTTTTGTGTCATGATTTGGGAAAGACTCGACTCGCCCCCATGGTTTTAGAAAAGTCTGAAGCCCTGCTTGAAGGGGAGATGCAGGCCATCAAGGAGCATCCGCTGGCGAGCTTTGTGCTGAACGCGTTTTACTGGGGCGAGGTGAACCATATGTGTGCGGAGGTGGGACTGCAGCATCAGGAAGATCGTTTGGGCACTGGATATCCCCAGGGCTCGAAGACCAATTCTTTGGTGCTCGATATTTTGACCCTTCTCGATCGCTTTGACGCGATGACGTCTGAGCGCCCCTTTCGCTTTAAAAAGTTCACGGTTCGAGAGGCTTTCGACCTTTTGAAAGCGGACTGTGATGCTGGTAAAATCGAACCCGATGTCCTGAGGGTGTTCATTAGTCTTATTCGCAAAGAAAAGGTCAAAGATCCCAAGAAGATTAAGCTTGGCACCATTGGCCGGCCGCCTAAAGTTTCAGCTTAAGCCCTCTACGTTTTACCCCGAAGTTCTGCTATAAATGAGACGGAAAGAGGTCTGTATGAATCAAGCAGAAATGAAGAAAAAATTGGAAACGATTGTTGGTAAAGTGAAGCATGCTGAGAAGAACGCTGAGAAGCAAGTTCGTGAGGCGATGAAGTCTGCGGAGAAGTTCCGCGAGACTCAAATGAAAAATGTTCATTCTCTCATCAAGCAAGCTCGTTCACTCAAGAAAGAGGATTTCGCTGCTCG
>JBEIHI010000010.1:0-22552 GCA_040381435.1 Bacteriovoracaceae bacterium
ATTCGGCTCTGTTGATCCCACAGTCACGCGCTCGGGATTTTTCAAAAATCGGCTTGTGAGCTTCAAAATAGCTGGAGGAAGAGTGGCAGAAAACAACAAGGTCTGACGCTCTTCAGGAAGCGATCGAAAGATCACTTCGATGGCAGGTGCAAACCCCATATCGAGCATTCGATCGGCTTCATCAAGAATCACGATATCAAAATTTTCCAACTGAATACTTCCGCGCTCCATGTGATCGATCAAACGGCCTGGGGTCGCGATCACAAAGGAAGGATCGTTTCGAAGAGTCCGAAACTGGGTATTCATGGACGCTCCACCAATCACCAAACTGGTTCGAATCTGTTTGGCAAATCGCGTGAAATCAAAAATGACTTTCTCGATTTGAACAGCCAATTCACGAGTGGGGGCCAAAACAAGAGCTCGCTTCGCTGGGCTCTCAAGCATTTGACTGAGAACCGGCAAAACAAAGGCTGCCGTTTTTCCCGTACCCGTTTGAGCACAGCCAATAATGTCTCGACCCTGCAAAGCCACGGGAATCGTTGAGGCCTGGATGGGGGTTGGGGTTGTAAACTGAAGAGCTTCCAAAGCGCGCTTCAAAGGCGCAGCCAAAGACAGTTCGTCGAATGAGTTCATAGATTTTCTCCTTATATATAGAACGGCCATTTACCGTAGGCGCCATTCGCTTCCGTTCACCCCAAGTGTGGGGCGCAAATGCACCTTTTCTTGGCAAGCCGCTCGAGAGAAAAATCAGCTTTTTGCTGTGAAACTCAATGGCGGTAGTGAGGGCCCCTTCCTACCAGGGCACCGATCAATCACCTAACAAATAATAGCAGTTTCGATTTTCTGAGGGGAATTGCGGGCTTAAGGAAAATCCCGAGGGACCCGTCGCCATTCATGAGCCCTCGGGATGCCACCTGCTTCCTAGCTAGCAGGATGTCGTAAGTGCCATCGATGATGGATGCCTCTGTAGCCGACGATTTCGTAGACGCCAGCCAGAGCAATGATCCCATAGATGACCTTCGAGGCGACGGGTACGGCGCCAAAAAGCAACTCTACGGCATCAATGTTAAATAGAGCGACAAATCCCCAATTGAGGGCTCCTACCAGAACAAGAATCAATGCGAGACGATCAAGATTCTTCATGAATCACTCCTTTCATGAAGACATCTCTATGATCATTCCGAGTGTGTTCCTATTACCCTGGAGTGCGCCTCCCTCCGGACAATAGGAAGCGAGATGGGATCGATCTAACTTGAGGATGTTCGGAGGTTGACCTGTTGAGAAATCAACATCTCACCCGAACCAGAGCCTCCGGGAATCGGGGGCTCTGTTATTTTCACCTCAACAGAAAAGGAAAATTTATTTATGGCACTCATTTCACTCAAAACACCTGAATCATCACTCAGTCGTCGGACGGACGAATTCTTCCATCCCCTACGACGTCAACTAAATCGCATCTTTGATGACTTTCTGTCATCGAGTCCGCTCGCAATGACATCAGAGATGAGAACATTTCCCTCAGTATCGTCTCCTGCAATGAACGTTTCGGAGACGGAGAAATCTTACAAGGTCAGTATGGAGGTTCCCGGCGTGGATGAAAAGCATCTTGAAATCGCGGTTTCAGATGGAAATCTGACAATCAAAGGTGAAAAGGATATTTCAAAAGAGGAAAAGGATAATGGATTCCTCACGATGGAGCGCTCCTATGGTTCTTTTTTTCGCTCAATACCATTTGACTCACAGATTGATGAATCAAAAATCAAAGCGACTCTCAAACATGGAGTGCTCATGATCGAGATTCCAAAGACCCCTGAAGCTGTGAAAAACATCAAGCAAATTTCAGTCCAGCAACTTTAGCCAATGGGCGGCGAGTCAAATCGCCGCCTCTGTTTTCTCAATGATGGGAAGCTCCACAAAAAATGTAGCCCCCTCACCCAGCCTGGACTCTGCCCAAATTCTGCCTCCGTGATGCGCGACAATTTCCTTGGCGATTTTCAAGCCTAAACCAAAGCCCTCAACGGCCAATCCCTGAACATTTTCAGCCCTGACAAAGGGTTCAAAGATCTGTTCGAGTTCCGTCTGTGGAATTCCAATTCCTGAATCATGAATGGAGACAAGAGCCGATCCATCTCGCTGTTCAGATCGAATACGGATCGGACCTCCCTCGGGCTTTGAGTATTTGATCGCGTTTGAGACAATATTCGAGAACACCTGCTCAAGACGATTCTCATCCCACATTCCCTCAAGCGAATCTGCGGAACCCTCCCTTATGAGGTCAATATTGGGGCGAGCTCCCAATTCCTCTTTGAACGAAATACAAACGCGATCCAAGACGGCTTTCAAAGACGTCTGTTTAAGGCTAAATGACATTCCATTGGACCTTCGTGAGCTCACCTCCAAGAAATCACGGCTCACTCTCAAAATCTTTTCTGCATACATTTTCATGCGCTCCAAGACTTCCTGCGGTGTAAGACTTGAATCGAGCATCGAACCATTCTCTGAGAATCGATGCAGAAGATCGATCCCGACAAGAATGGAAGCCACTGGGCTTCGAAGCTCATGAGATATAAATCCTATCAATTCCTCACGTCGTTTTTCTGCTTGATCTTTGAGCCGCTGAATCTCGAGCTCGCTTCGTCTCGCTTCAGTGATATCCTCACCAATAACTGTGACCCCCGCTAAATCACCATGCACATCTCGAAACGGTGTATTCTTCATCCGAATTGTTCTTTGTTCAGCAAAGCCGTTATCGACTTGAATCTCAAAAGGTATTGACGTCCTTAACGATGAGAGCGTTTGCGCAAAACTTTGCAGAGCGACATCGGATCCCTTGGCAGGTAGGACGTCGGAGAACCAATCCTTCCCAATGAGCGAGCCAGGTTGATGATTAAAAAATCTAACAGCAGCCGCATTCATAAACCGAACCTCGCCGCTTACATCCAGACCTACCGCGATAAGATTGACTTCATTGAGAAGCTCGCGATAGCGAAGCTCCGCCTCTTGAACACGCTCCTGAAGTTCTTTTTCTTTTGTGACATCTCTTTGAATCGCAAGGTAGCGTTTAATCTTTCCATCAGGGCCCGCGATGGGACTAATCACCATGCGAACCCAAAAGATAGAACCATCCTTCGCTCGATTTCTTACTTCGCCCGTCCAAACCTTGCCTTGAGACAAAGTCTCCCACATCTCCCGAAAAAAACTTTTGGGATGAAATCCGGAGCTTAGGATTCGATGATCCTGACCCAAAACTTCCTGCAATTGATACTTTGATATCTCAAGGAACTGAGGATTCGCATGAGTGATCTTACCCCTTATGTCCGTCTCTGTGACGATGGTGTAGAGATCAAGGACGTTTTGCTGAATATCCATTGGGGGATTCCTTTCTTCCTGCACGTCATCGCCAACAAAACGATTCGAAGCAGGTCTCACAAGTGAGATACGATCGGAAGGGAACTGGAAAACTGATGCCATGTCGTTACCTCTTAAGACAGGGTATTGGCAGAAGATCGCAAAACTCACATCTGGCTTAAGCCGCGCGACCTGAGTCGTCCCACCAAGGACGCTCGACTTCGGGCTCATTCTCTTTTTGCAAAAGTCCTGCGATGACACTCGACAGAAAGGACATCGTCACAGTTTCGATGTCTGTAAACAAAAAAAATACTATTTGTGAAATTGAAGGAGAACTTAAATGATTGTAACAGCACCCCAGAAACATTCTCTCAAAGGCACTGTGCTTTTGGTGGAAGATGACCTCATTTACGGCAGCTGGATTCAAGAAGCGCTAAACTCAATCGGACTGAAGTGCGAGTGGAAGAAAGATCTCCCCTCGGCACTTGAAGCCGCGAACGAAAAATCCTACCACGCGCTGATTACAGATGTTTTTTTGAGCCCAAACAACGCCGCAGAAGGACTCGATCTCATTCGACAGCTTGAGCCTACAGGCATCCCTACCATCCTCATGAGCTCTCGAGCGGATCTTGCGACTATTAAGGAGGCCGTGAACAAAGGAACCTCCTTTGTCTTTGAGAAACCGTTCCCCATCGAGGACATCACCTCGGCACTGAAGATTCTATGGGAGCAGCCCAGAGGACTTCAGGCTATGCTTGAACGATTTATGGAAATCAACACGCTCACGCCAAAGGAGAGAGAAGTTACACGTCTTGTCATCAAGGGACTCGCTAACAAAGAGATTGCGTCGGTTGAGGAAACTACTGACCGGACAGTGAAAGCACATCTCACCAATATTTTTCAAAAATGCGGCGTGGAATCTCGAACTGAACTATTCAATGCTATCTTTCCAACTTAAGAATGACTCTGAACGACAGTACATTTATTCGATTGCAGGTTTGAGATAGTTTTTCAATTCCAAGGAAATCCAGAGAAAGGGAATTTATGACTATCACTCTTCTGGAGACCAATTACCACGACAAAACTCCCAGTGACTTCAAGTCACTGAGGAGAAGAAAGCGCGTCTATCACCTGATGACACGAAATGTTCTCTGCCTCAAGTACTCCGATCATCTGGATCTTCTCGAGACTTCGCCCGACTGGAGAAAGTTTCGACACCTTCCTGTGATCGATGATCAAGGAGTTCTCAAAGGAATGATCTGTCATCGAGATCTGATGAATGATTTTGCTTCCTCTTTGGCCTGTCCCCCAGATCGAAGCAGGCACTCTGATTTGCAGAATGTTGCCGTCAAAGATGTGATGATATGGAATGTTCTGACGACCAACGAGTCCGAAACGCTTGAGGAAGCAGCCAAAAAAATGTTTGAAAATCGCTGCGGAGCTCTCCCAGTTGTTGACTGGGACAACAAACTTGTCGGCATCATCACCGAAGCAGACTTTACCAAGATATTCTACCTGGGTGAGGAATGCCTGACCCAGAATCCCCCCTCACCGCCCCTCGCCAAAGCGATTTAGAGCCTTTTAAGCCCAAGCCAAACCCAATCCCCTGGCACGCCCTTTGCGACTTTTGAGGGCGTGCGGCAGGGGGCTGCCATTTTTGCTTTCGTAAGTTTTTTGGGATTTTGCATCCTCGACGGGCAGACATTTGCCGAATCCAGCAAAAAATCTCCACGAACAATCTGCCGCGATGCGATTCGAGAAGCATTCGTCAAAGGAATCCAGTCGGAAGATAGCCTCCTGGTACACGGAACGAATATGCACTCCATTCAGTCAGCTCTTAAACATGACGGCCGGCTGCTCACAGGTCGAAGTCCTGGAAATGAAAAGCGAATATACTTTTTTCCCAATACCGATCATCCACTAGCGGCTCAGATCATTCCACCGGACCATCGGTTTGAAAGTCGACTCGGAGGAAAGGTAAATGTGGATGAAGCGATTGAGGCTGTGCGTTGGTATGCCAACCGAGGAGCGCAAGAAGCAATGCTTGAGGAAATCTACTTTAAGCAATACGGGCGAGCTCTCCCCCATGATCTTGTTTCAGACTTGATTGGAAGCCTTGAAGACTTCAACCGATTTGACAATCCGAGCACTCGAGGCATCCGCACGACGAGTTTTCTCAAAGGGTTAAACACATGGATACCCCAAATCCGCAGCCGCTCGGGGGTCATCTTGAGTTTTTCAACCGATCTCTTGAGAGAGTTTGAGCTTAAGCGCGCTGAGGGCAACGACGACGGCCTTTATATCCATGCGCCACTGGGTCTACCACTTAAGTACATCACGGGTGTTGAACCCTTAGGCGATCTGGAATACAAAATGCTCGAGGATTTGGTGCGATGAAAAGCCTGATTTGTTCGAGTCTTGTCTGTTTTGGATTGAGTCTGCTGGCTCCATTATTAGCCAAAGCCGACCAAGACTATCTTGCTGAGCGATTGCGACGATTGAAAAGCTTTCAACAAAAAGAGGCCCTTCTGCTGACTCTGAGCGATGAAGCCGTTCAGGCATTCATTGCAACCCCCCCTCTCGCGCTGGATGAAATCAAGAATATCCCCGAAGCGACTTGGGCTGCCCTCATTCGACGAGCGCCCAAACTAGCAGTTCATCCTGCCATCTTGGCGGCTCTCGATGATGATGTAAAAGTTCTGATGGTCTTTCGAACGAATCCACATCTTGAGATCAAGTTCAAAGAGTCAGTCTCCGCTCAGGATTGGAAACGTCTTGAGCGCCTGTGGAGTGAACACGCTCAAATGATCATGGCGAGTTTAGGACCGCTGGATGGCTGCTCGGCTGTGATGAAGGGTCTGGGCGTTCAGGACGACTAGACTCAACTTCTACCCAAGTGGCGAAGTCCATCACCATCTGATTAGGATCAAACAAAATCGAGTTCTTGGCCACAACCCCCGGCCCATAACGAGTTGGGCGAATAATCATTTGTCGCTGGTCTGCAGACTCTACATAGAGAGGTCTGCCTTCCACAAGCTGTCGTCTCAAAAACTCATACATCCGGGGAGGAGAAGAGAGATACTCTTCTAGTTCGCGCTCTGCATTCTTAAAATCCTTGTTTTGCTGCAGCCAATACTCAACAGCTTCGGGGAGATAGTTCGTCATGATGGCACGGTGAATCATCTGGATATCTTCCTTTGATCTTCCTGCTACTCGATCAAAATCCTCTTTAGCGACAGTCACGACAACGGGTTTCTTGAGGCGACGAAGACGGTCTAGATTTTTGAGTCTCTCCGCATCTTCAGCGCCAAAACTCCGAGTTAAACCAAAGTTCAAGGTCGCGGGGACAACCGAATCTGATTCAGCATCAGACGCTAGCAACTGATCGGCGGAGACAGATCCCTTGACGTAGACAGCCCATTCTCGCTCGGCGTTTCCCATTTGAATCTTAAGCCCTGCACCTTGATCCCGGCTGAGATCAACACCTTGTTCCTCCGACACACCGACTTGATTATAAAGAAAGGGAGTGATTTCAATTCGCTTCGGAACGATTCCTCCGAAGTCGGCAATGTGAGCCATTCCGAGCTCGAGCTTGCCGGCGGCTCCCTGCCCCAGACTAACTCCTGAGATGGCCATTGAAAAAGTCCCAAGCGCTGTTTCTGTTTTGATTTGAACAGACTCGTCTCTAAACTTTCCAAAATCTTCTGTTGTTTCTTTGAGTTCTTGAGTGGGGGGCTCGAAACAAAGCGGCGTCAGTGAAACAAGGGCGCCCCAAACAATAAGACCTGCAACCATCACTTGAAAGTCTGCAAAATCGGGACCCAAAAATCACCCTATTAAATAGATTTTATTTGGTTTTAGAGCTTCCCTGGGGATATGGCGTCCCTGCCCGGTGCCATGGCGCAGAACGCGCTACAAGTTGCGCATCCGAGGCTAAAAGTGAGTTTAAAGGCAACCTAACGGGGAAAAATCAGGCATCAATTATGCTTCCACTGTGAGTATTGGCGTGAGAACTCGATTGGAGAGAGCTCGCCATGACCTTTCAACGTCTCACAGCCTCAATCTTAACAATCTCTTTTCTGACATCCTGCTACGAAGACGCAAAGGTTGAAACCATCCCGTCTTCCTCAGCTCCCATCAATGCTTCGAGCCCAGCCGAAGGACCTGCAGGTCCCGCAGGACCAGAGGGTCCGCAGGGCCCCCAAGGAATTCAGGGTATTCAGGGCGCCCAAGGGATTCAGGGACCACCGGGTCCAGGCTGTTCTATCACTCCAGTTGCACCCAATGCTCAATACCCGACCGGAGGGGCGCAGGTCTCTTGCGGCCCAACAACATCAGCAATGATTCAAAATGGAGTGAATGCTGGTGAGAATGATTGGAAACTCATCGCTGCCGGTACAAACTATACCGAGGGTGCGGAGTACACACTCACTTCCACTGGACTGACCAATCTGCGGGTGATGACGCCGTTTTCGGGGCAAAGAATCGACACCAGTGTTTTTAACTGGCCCTCGAACACTACCACGCAACTCAAATTTCGAGTCAAAAGTCTCACGGATGCCTACTGTGTTGGCGGCAATGGAGTTGTTGCGCTGGGCGCTGGAGACCCAGCTCCCGTGAATGCTCAATGCACGGAGTACTCCTACACGGGGAACGCAGCAGGAACTCCAGTTCTCACTCGAAACCAAGTCATCGCTGACAACTGGATCCGGCTCTCAATCAACGGCTCAAAGCGAAACACCTGTACAAACAGTTTTCAGAATACTCCATTGCCGGGATTTCCGGGAATGCGCGGCTATGTCAGTCACTGGGGAGTTGAGTGTCTGTACTCAGGCGGAGGACCTGCTGGCATCGATTGGCAAGTTCCCATCACTTCCTTGATCGTAGAAGAAGCTGACTACTCCCCCGATCCATCGATTTGGCATTGGGAGATCTGGGCGCGCTAAACCTTGGGAGCTCGACGGCCCGTGAACATACTGAGCCATGTGCTTCGACGAAACTTCATCGAATCCATGATGATTCCGAGCAGGTGCAAGACTACGAGCGCCTGCAACGCATTGGCTATAGCGCCATGTATACTTTCCAAGAGTTCATCGCCCCAAAACGCATCCAGTCCCATCATCCAGCCGGTGATGGCCAGACAACAAATCGCAAACCACATTCCCAAATACACAAGTGAGGCTAATGGATTGTGCCCTGGATACTGATCAGGGCTCTGAGTCCCACGATTTCGAATGAATGTTCGCAATTGAAAAAAAGAAACGGGGAATGCGGAGAACCGCGACTGCGGTCCTCCCCAAAATCCCCAAATGATTCGAAGACTCGTTGCTGCAAGAGCAACGTAGCCTGAGATTTGATGAGGATCGTCACCCTCTTCGAGCACCCAAAGATTGAGGATCACCGCAACGGCAATCACCCAATGGATGAGACGAGTCATTCGATCCCAAATCACTGGCTGCACAAATTAACTATCGATCTCTTCTTTGATAATCGCAGCAGTCACGGGATTGAAATAAATCTCCACTTTCTTGCCGTCTTTATTCCAGCCGTAGATCTCGTAGCAATTGCCGTCGGTCACTTTGAATTCTTTAATCTTATAGCCTTTATCTGTCAGAGACTTTTGAAAGGCGATCTGATCTTGCCACTTGGCTTTGGGCTCAGTGGTACATTTGGGACCCGCAATCACTGCAGAAACTGCAAAGACTGTGATTGAAAAAAATACAAATGCAAATTTCATAAAGAATCTCCTTTCTTTCAGTACTAAGAGATTCCTAAACTGCTTGTAAAGTGAACCTCTTTCGCCTCCACATTTTCTTTGTTTTGACGGGCTCGACCTTGGGACAAGCTCTGGGTACAGAGTTAACAGCATCCAGGAGCACGCAAGCTCAGATAGAGTTTGAACCTAAGATCGACATTCCTTGGATCGCGCTGGGCACCATGGGATCTCTTAGCTTGATCTATTTCGAAGATGATCTTGCGCCCAAGCATTGCCGCTGGTGTGAGCCTCCACCTCTTGATCAAAGCATTCGAGACCAAGTTCGATGGTCGGATACTGGGCTTGCTCACAACCTCAGTCATCTATCCGCTTACGCTCTAATTCCCGCTTCAGCTTTGAGCTTTTCGTATTTAGATTTTCGCACTCAAAAGGGCAATCCAAACACGCCGTGGATCGATGCCATGCTCATGATCGAGGCTGCAGGAACCGCTGAGGTGCTCGCCAAATCGATTCAGTTTATCTCAGGGCGACAGCGGCCATCTGCTCGATCTGGCGATCAACAACTTCTGAAGCCCGAGGACAACACCTCATTCTTCTCAGGACACACATCAGTAGCCTTTGCGATGGCCGTGGCAGCGGGAACTTACGCTGAAATGACCAGGAGCTCATTGCGATTCTGGACTTGGGGGGTGGGACTTTCGCTTGCGACGACAACTGCGTATCTTAGAGTTGCCTCAGATCATCATTACTTTACCGATGTCCTCGTGGGAGCGATCACAGGCTCGATCGTTGGAGCAAGCGTCCCGCGATTGAGAGCTCGTTTTCAAGCTTCTTATCAACGAGACGCCGATCTTCGGCTAGCCCCCCTTCCGAATGGACTTGCCGCCGAGCTCAAATGGTAGACACTAAGGAATATCTGCATCCATCGTGACTGATGTAAACGTCAACTCATCCATGGTCGTATGCCATGAAGCGTTGCTCGTATGCCCACTGGCAAGGGGGAATGTAAATGTTCCCACCGTAAGGCCTATCCCAGTAATGCCTTCGCAAGCTCCAGAGTCAGAAGAAGCGGTATAGCACTTCGAGTTGGCGATTTCTGTCCAATTGGCGGGATTATTGAAGTCTACAGCAGTGACGATTCCAGACTCAACTGAAGCGGAAAACTGTCTCGCCTTGATTCCCGTGACAAGCTCTCCATCCATGGTGGAAATACGACCATTAGGACCGCCAGAGTAAACCTCAGATGCCGCTGCGGAAATTTTCTTGATCCCATTACAAGCGCCGCCAGAGACGGACGCACATTCCACATAGATTCGATCGTGTCGAGACCAGCCGCACGACCCCTCCTCTGAACAATTGTATCGATCATGCCGAGCTTCAAACCATATTTTGCCGCTGGGTCCATCAAATCGACCGAAATAAGCTCCATCCTTGTTTGGACTGATGATTGACTGATCCTCGTAAGCCATAAACTCAAACTGATTGGCGGAGGTAATATTGAAAGCCATCTTGAAGGTTCCAAACACGCCAATGGTGAGCTCAACTCCATTAGAAAAGTTCGAGTTGAACGCTGCCGGACTTGAAGCGGTGACCGTGATTTCGAACTCTTCTGGCATCTCTGAGGTATCCTCAAAACAGCCACTATCAACAACATTGACGGTGATCGTTTTTTGTTGTCCGTCGTATTCAATACCCTCTTGCTCGAGAAGACAGGAGATCTCAGACAGCAAAGCGTAAGATCCTTGAATCGTATCAGGGCTTCCGGAGTTAAATCCAATCTTGCAGAGGAAAACTCGAGCGGGATATCTCTCATCGCTCTCATTCATCATGCTTGCACCATCGAGCGGCTGCCCATGTTCATCGCAAAGCTCTGCGATGGTGGAGGATTTGATGAGCTGGGGGCCACGAAACATCATCGATGATGTACCGATCGAAGACACCAGGTTGTTCCCAACCGAGGCTACGGCAGTATCAAACGCACCAAAAATATCTGAGGGACGATTGGCCGAGATTCCACCACTCCCGGAGCATCCAACAGAAACAAGACCAAGACATACAAGAACAGCTACTAGATTTTTCATCCTTTAATTTTACGAGATAGCCCCGAGTGCCAATCAACAAATTTTTTCTTCAGACATGCCGCAGCGCGATGAGGAGGCTGGGGACATCACCATGAGTCATGGCCTCCCCACCTTCAAAGTCCCCTCCAGCTCATTAGGCCATAGATCTCCGCGGGAGACCCTGGCACAAAATCTGCAACCTCAGTGGCCATGATGCGGTTGGTATGGATTCTGACGATTCCTTTGTCTTTCGTTTTGAGTGTTTTCACTTCGATCAATACTCTTTGGGCTGCTAGCGATGAGTTTGAGCAGGCCCTCCTTAAGGTCAAAATGAACGTTTCAGAGAAGGTTGGATCGAAGGGATTTCGCCAGGCACAGCGAGATGTTTTGGCAAGTGCCATACTCAGTCAACAAGGTCAGCTCCTCCAGCTGAAACTCGATTCAGAGCTTGCAGCCATGCGACAAGCGGTTCTTGAGAATGACAAAGAAGCCATTCAGAAGCTCAGCCAAAATATGGAAAAGCTTTCTGAGATTGCTGATCAGCTTCGATCCGAAGTGGAGGCGACAGCTGCCAAGATTAATCAAAACATCCAGATACCGGTTCTGAATGACCTCATCACCGAGTTCGTCCAAGAGACAAAAACGACCAAACAAGACTTTAGTGCAGAGGGCCCCGTTAACTTTTGGATTATCGACCTCGATCAGAAAGAAATCACAGAACACGATGAGAAATATCTCAAAAACGTTCGAGAGCTCAGCTCGGAACTGACGCGAATCAACCAAGAGATGAAGGCGAATGAGAATTCAGCGCAGAAGATCATCCTCTCCGCACAAAATGCAAAGAAAGAAATTCAAAGCCTCAAAGAGAGCCTGGCTAAGGAGATGAGCGCTTCTGAAGTTGAGAAAGCAAAAGCTCAAATCAGCAAACTCGAGCAGCAAATCAAAGCTCATGAGCTCGACTTCATGTTGTATTCCGAGGAAGTTCAAAAGCTCAAAAAGTCAGCTCAGGAAATGATGAAGAAATGGATGATAGATCAGCAAGAGGCCATCCAAAGAGCGCTCGAGAAGTCTGAGGCCTCAGTCAAAGACCAAGCCCGCCAAATCATCGATAGTCTCGATCAAAAAAATGAGCCGTTTCAATGTGTTGGCCGGTGACGTCAAACTGGTCCTAGCAAGTCCACATCTGATGACATCCTCGATTTACTTTAGGGCATAGCTCTTTGGACCAGAGGACAACTCAGGTGCGCGGACAGCATGCATTATCTGCTCTTGCAAAGGAAGCACTCGCCAATACATCCTCTTTGATTTTGGCAGCGTGACGGCAGGCATCTGCTCATTTCACCCGGCCAGGTCATTTCCACTGCTCCTAATTCACATCAATCACAGTGACGAACTGATCGAGAGCTTTGAGATTTTCATTCAAAACATGATACGCAAGCATCAAGGCTGCAACCTCGTCTGCGGAAACAAAACTTCCGCGAAGAATTCTTTCATGTGCCTGCAAGACCGGCTCAAAATTTCCCATCTCAGGATTAGTCTCTCTCATCACCTCGATTAGCAAACTAATTTGATGGATCGCTTTTTTAAACGTGGGATGAGAAAGCCGACGAACACGTGCAAGCGGATCCATCACACGCAGATCAAACAATGCATTGATTGCGGCATGTCTAAAGTTCTCTCCCCCTCCATTAAGCTTCGGGTGAAGATGCCTTGATCCATTATTGCCCGAAGCCCAGGCAACCATCTCTACAGGATACGACTGATGAGACAATTCAGGACAGACACTGTCGACGACGAATTTAAGATAGCGAACTGAGTTTTTAAGCGCAGGAGCCGACTTAGCCTCGCCATTCAAGCTCTTCGTCTTCTCAAGAAATGCAATCAGCCCGCAGGAGTCATTGGCTGCCTTGATATACCCCACGTCGCGCTTCAAGCCGGGATTGAACAACGCCAGCTCACCCCCCCAAAGATAGGAAGTGATCTTACCCCCTACTCTTTCAAGCTCAGAGCTCATTGCCTCATGAGAAGATAAATAACTGCCCAGCGACAAAAGCCGAGGGCTTCGCTTTGTTTCAACGAGGAGCCCCAGAAGATGTTTCTCTTCCCGAGGATTCACCATCAACTGATCTATAGATCCCGTCTTTACGCGCGCAAGCATTTGACGGCATCGATCTGCTGAATGAACAGCAGCAGAAGCTACAAACGGCAGAGCAAAAATTAACAAAAGAAAAAAGGTCGATAGAACAAATACGAGCGTGCGTTTTTCATCTCTTTGCATGTGAGGCTTATCTCAGTGAGCCTCGAAAAAGACTACTCGACCAAAGCACAAGACTTCAAAAACTACATTCGCTTTCGACTTTGGGGAAAGGGCGCATCCATCACAAAGACATAAACATAATTCATAGGACCTACCCGAACGATCTTAAAGAATGATGTTCGTGCTAACCTGATCTCCTCAAACTGATAGATCCCTTTGACTACAAACCAGTTCTCTTCAAAGTCACCAAAGTACCCCTTTTTGATTTCGGATTTAGTATACATGGCACTAAATCTTTTCAGCGCTGCCTTGATTTGGCTCGTAAGCCCCTCATGACCTCCGGCCATCTTGATGATCTCCTCCTCTGTGAGCTTTCGAGGTCCTTGCATCACCTCATCAAACTGAGAGAATCTCTTTAGTCCAATATCAAGAGCAGCTTCGGCGCTATCCTTACCGTACACAGGAAAGACGCTCCAAAATGAGGAATCCGCCTTCGGAAATAGTCGCATCAGCGCTGAATTGAGGGAGGCAGCCGACTCTTCATCAGGCTTGCCCATATCCTCGCGTGAAATCACAATCGACTCTTTGAACTCGGCCGTCGCATCATTTAAAACAAAAAATGTATCTCGAATGGCACGAGGATCATAAGACGGATAGATGATCCCTCGATACGCAGAACCCGGTAGCGAGTCCTTTCTTTCCTTGGCGTCGATCATCAAAAAAGCAAGATCGTTCTTAGCCAGAGGCAGAGTGTCTGCAACCTTAAAATGAACTCTTTGATCACTGCCATGGGCCTCAGCCACACGAGAAACTTTGAGTTTCTCTCCTTCCGGCGTTTTCAATTCAAAGAAAAGCTTAGAGGCCAAGTCCGGCCCGTCGCTCGCTAAGCGGATCAACATCTCACAGGGAATATGAACCGGAATCTCGGACTTTGAAGAGGGTTTTGAGCGAGTGGACTCGGCAAAGAGAGTCCCATTTTCACTCAGCATGAATGAAACTAAAAACAACAAGGACCCAAAAAACCACTGCATGAAAACCACCTTCATTCATCAATCTGAGCCATCAGACTTCGAATTCGAAGACTTTTGCTTATCACCTGCTCGCTCTATCTCAAAGACGTGAACATAGCTCATGGGCCCCATCCGCATCACATGGAAAAAGGTCCTCATCGGCTTCGTAGTGTCTTTGAACTTGATATGACCATCAGCCACAAACCAGGCTTCTTCAAAATCTCCGTACTTGCCAGACCGAATTTCACGACTCGAGTAGGCAGACTTAAACCTTGTGAGCAGAACAGGGAAGCTAGAGGCAAAATCAAAGTTCTCACCAGCCATTTCATACAAATCGTCTTCTGAAATCTCTTTCGGAAGCGACTCATAATCTTGATCCAGACGATATTGATAAAGCGCTGAGCTTAACGCCGCTGATGCTGATGATTTTCCGTAAGTGGTAAGAGTCACCACGCTACTGGTGACGGCATCCGGCACAAGCTCCTCCAAGCGATCAAGAACTTCGATATAAACATCACTCGAGTTGGGTTCATAGTCCGTCACAGGAAGGACTACAGACTCTCGAAGTCGAGCTTGTCCATTGGGCAATACGAGAAAACCCTCTTGAACAGCCTTCGGATCGAGCGCACTATAAGTGACCACTCGATATGCATAGCCGGATTTGCCCTCTCCTCGAGGGACGGCATCGACCATCACATAGCCCAATTCATCACGATTCGTCTGAGCAGGGTCCACAATTCGAAAGTGCTCCCGACCGGCTGGACCTTGAAATTCAGGAATCCGATGAACACTGAGATCCTGCCCTTTCGAGGACTGAACAATCAAATCAACCTCACCGTGCCACTCATTTCGAGCCTTCAAAGCCTTCAATGAAAATTCGCAGCGTTGAGGAGGTCGATTAAGGACCGCAGGTTGACCAGAACCTTCCACTTGATGAGTCAAAAAGAAAACGAAAGCCACAAACATGACAACAAACCTCAATCCCCTCTGTCGCAACTTATGTGCCGAGTGAGGGACTCAGACATACCCTCTATAAATGCCCTAAACAACGCCCGTGAAGCCTCTGCTTGCAAAAGGGGTAGGACTTGGATGCCCTTTGAGACATCCAGACCCCACAGAACTTGAGGTCGTGCAAACTCGCTAGACCCCTGCTCGGTGACAACCGTAGAATAAGATTTTAGGAGGCGGATCGATATGCAGAAGGAAACCTTAGTCGATTATTCAGTGCGCCCTCAGATTGAGGCTTATTGGGATTTTCGCCTTTATCTCAAGGATCTGATTGAACATCTGCGAACGACTGGCGGGTTTAGTCTGCGCCTCTTTCGACTCAAGTCCGGATTCAAAAGCAATACTCATATCAGCATGATTTTGGATGGACGCCGAAGCCTCACATCAGACGGACTTGGCAAACTGGTCAAGGGGCTCAAACTAAGTGAGTCGGAACTTCAATATCTCTCTCTTCTTGTAGATCTGAACCAAGCAAAAACTCCAGCGCGACGAGATCAGGCCTATATCAAGGTGATTCGCCACAAGCGCTTCTTGAAAGTACGAAAAACAGCCGAAGATGAATATGAATTCTACGCCCACTGGTATCGACCTATCCTCCTTGAGGCTTTAGGAGCGCGGTCTTTTGGGGAAAAATCTCCCGCAGAGATGGCTCAACTCCTGGGAATTGAAACCGATGAAGTCAAAGAATCACTCAAATCCATGGTGAAACTGGGATTCATTGAACAAACGGCCAAGGGATACAAAAGAAACACTCAGATTTTCCAAAGCGCTTCAATCGCTCAGAGCATTCATGTTCGAAATCTCCATCGAGAGATGATTCGAAAGGCTCTCAACTCGGTGGACTCTGTTCCCAAAGATGAGCGAGAGCTCAACAGCCTGAGCATTTCCCTAACGGAAAAGCAGTTTTCAGATGTAAAACGCAAACTCTTTGAGTTTGTTCAAGATATGGCCTCTCTCTATGGAGAGGAAGCTTCGCCTGATCATGTCTACCAACTTAATCTGCAGTTTTTCCCCGTTGTAAGCCTGAAGGATCCAACCGACTCCTGAGAGTAATCGCAAAAAGTCTGTCAACTGCCCCAGACTGCCCCGCAAACACCTTCAGGGTCAAAAATTGTCAGGCCCCAAACGGCGCCTTCTTGGCCTTTAACGGAGGTTAGGTCGGCTTCTCTTTTGCAACCTCGAGGGGGATGGTTGCGCGGTGGGGTCGCCTGGGCCTAGCTTCATTTGTTCTGTTACTGGTGCTGGCATTCTTTTCTGCCTGCTCTTCGACGCCCTCAAACGCAACCCAAAGTCTGGTTGAGCAGACCGAGCCTCTCAACAATCAACCTTCGATTGCTGAGTCTGCAACTCAGATTCGAATCAATTCAACTTTTCAGGATGAAGACTTTGAATTCGAAGGGCTTTGCTCGACCTCAGGAGAATCCGTCTCAATCAAGATCGAGGGACTTGAGTTAGATTTGACCTCACCCTGCAAAGAAAGAATCTGGCGGATATCTCTACCTGCAGGAAGTTTGCAGGATGGAAGCTATCTCGCTGATGTCACCGAGCTACCCTCTGAGTCGATCATCCAGAAATTGGATATTCTCGTCGACACGATTGCCCCTCAAATCAAAATCACTTATCCAGCGGTCGACGCACCTCAACCCCCGCAAACAGGCGGTGGGACGAGTTCCGAGTTCGAAAAACAAGCTAACCTCGATTGTGAAAGAT
The DNA here is from genome assembly GCA_040381435.1 of Bacteriovoracaceae bacterium. GTDB lineage: Bacteria > Bdellovibrionota > UBA2394 > UBA2394 > UBA2394 > JBEIHI01. The sequence goes on from JBEIHI010000010.1 coordinate 17,110, forward strand.
ACGCAGGCTACATCATCATTCCGAAAGCAGCAGAGATTTCGGAAGCCCACGCTTTCGACATTGGCTCATCATCGAATCCCACAACAGCCATTGAAAGAATGGTTGCTGGAACTCGCTCGCGAGTGACACAAAAACACTCGATGCCCGATCAACGGCAATACCTAATCTCGCAGAAAATGACAGATCGCATGGCGCGTGATATCTACAAAACCGGTCTTGCCCAAGTGGTCTCTCGAAACTGTTTGGTTCGACCTCAAGCGACTGTCCCCAATGATCCTCTTTTTCCACTGAGTTATCATCACACTCTGATTCAAACTCCGGATGCCTGGGATTACACGATTGGATCGACAGAAATCACCATAGCGGTTTTAGACACGGGCATTGATCAAGCTCATCCGGAGTTTTATCGCGAGGGAACCAGTATCATGGTCCCTGGATTTAACACCGGTCGATGTTTGGGCGATACCACACCGGAAACATGTCAGGATGTTCAAGACACAACTCCCGTCATTCGCTCAAACGGAGCTCCTGACACTCATGGGACTCGAGTAGCAGGAGTCATCGCTGCCGTTGGCAATAACAACGCAGGGGTGGCTGGCATTGGTTGGAACTTTAAGATCATGCCGATTCGAATCACCGATCGAACGGATGCGTCCGCTTATCTGTCAGATATGGACACGGCGGTGCTGACCGCTGCGCAAAACGGCGCTCGAGTGATTAACCTTAGCTTTGATGGAGTGGCACGAGCCTCTGCTCAAACCGTAGGAGCCGCTGCCCGTCAAATGGGAGCTTTATATGTGAATGCTTCTGGCAACACAGGCCAAAGCTTAGGAAGCGCTGACCATGCCGATGTCATCATCGTTGGCGCCACCACGCAAACAGACACACTCGCGACTTTCTCAACCTTTGGCCCTGGCGTTGATGTTGTTGCGCCGGGCGTTTCGATTCGCACAACAAGTCCCGATCAATCCTATGCAGCTCCGAGCGGCACAAGCTTTGCCGCACCCATTGTTTCAGGGATTCTGGGTCTCATCTGGTCACTCAACCCTCAACTCACTCCCGCCCAAACAGAGCAGATTCTTTTTGATTCATCCGATGTGGTCTTAAATGATCCTGACAAGGAGGGACACGGTCGCGTCAATGCTTTCAAAGCTCTCCAAGCGACAGCACAAACGGAAGAGTACTTTGTGGATTCATCCGAAGTTCAAGCCTTCCCTCTTCGAGGAACCTGCTCGGAAGATTCTGAGATTAGCGTCCGATACAATGAAACGAATCTCGGCACGAAGATGTGTGAGAATGGAAACTGGGAAGTGATCGTTGATCTCTCAGAAATGCCCCTGCACGAAGCCTTTGTCCTTGAGGTGATAGCGAGAGATTTTTTTGATAACATCACCCTCAGCTCGAGAGCGCTCTATCGTCTTTAAAATCAGCGGGAAAAAACGAAAACACGGCCTTGCCCATGCCCACGAGGATCAGCAACAGCAAACATTTTGCCATCCGCACCGCAGCCTACGAGCTGAACTTCGCCAAAGACCGAGTCTTTGATCTCGACAGGATACAAAGATTCAAGCCCAGACTTAAGTTGCCCACATCCTGACTCCATCAGCACCACATCAGGACTCCACTGATGATGAAATCGACATTGCTCCATCGCCTTTACAGGATCCAATCCTGCTCGAAGATGCTGCGAAATCACTTTGTAAACACTCGTGATGATGCGACTCCCACCCGGTGCTCCAATCACCATGCGAGCTGCGCCCTTCTCATCCAAAACAATCGTTGGAGTCATGGAAGAAAGCGGCCGCTTCAGTGGCCTGATCTCATTAGCAGCCCCTCCAACTAACCCAAAGACATTGGCGACACCGGGCTGAATAGAAAAATCATCCATCTCGTCATTCAGGACGATGCCCGTGCCCGGAGGCATCACGGCTGCCCCAAACAGGTAATTCACCGTTTGAGTGGTGGAAACAACATTGCCCTCAGAGTCCATCAAAGAAAGATGCGACGTTTGCTTGGGCTTCGTTGCCTCTTCCCTCCAGGGAGAGATCTCTGCACCTGGAAGAATCCTTCCTGATTGAATCTCAGATGCACGCTCCTTGAGGTAATCCTCTGATAACAACTGTGAGACCGGAACAGGATGAAAATCGGGATCGCCCAAATGAAGCGCACGATCGGCATAAGCGCGCTTGAAGGCTTCGATCTCAATCACGCTCGGCGACAGTTCTGATTTTTCAGCCGTCGCCATCTCTGTCATCTTCAGGATTTGTAACAAATGAAGCCCACCCGAGCTGGGTGGCGGCATGGTGATGATTCGATAATCCTTCCAGTTCGCTTCCAGCGGCTGCCTTGAAACCACTCGATACCTCGAAAGATCCCGAGCGCTCAAAATTCCTCCTGCACTCTTCATATACTGGATGATTCGGCGGGACGTTTCTCCTCGATAAAACTCCTGAGAGCCACCCTTCGCCATTCGCTCAAGAGTCTGAGCCAAATCCTCTTGAATCAAAACATCCCCTGCCTTGAGCGGCTGTCCCGAGCGACTGAAATGCTTCATCATCTCGGGATCTTTTTGAATCACACTCCAGCGAGTTTGAATCGCGCGAGCCATATGTTCGGAAATGGGAAATCCTGTGCGAGCCAAAGCGATCGATGGAGCCAAAACGTCACTCCAGGGAAGCTTGCCGTGCTTTTGGTGAAACTGAAACAAGCCCGCTACAAGTCCAGGAGTTGCGACAGCCAGAGGGCCGTTGAGCGAAACTTGCGGATCAGCTTTTCCCTGACGAAAATACATTTTTGGCGAGGCGCGATGGGGAGCGGTTTCCCGAAAATCTAAAACCTCAATATTTCCATCTTTTGATTTGAAAATCAAAAAACCCCCACCACCAATCCCCGTTGACTGCGGCCGAACCACCGAGATGGCAAAGCTGGCCGCCACCGCCGCATCCGCCAGAGAACCTCCTTGAGCAAAGATTTGTTCCGCTGCGAGATTCACCAGAGGCTCGCTGGTGGCGATCGCTAGAGCTCTTGATGAGGGATTTTGACTGGTTTGAAACTCAAAGAAACTTTCAGAATTTCTCAGCGAGCAACTCGCTAATAACGCTGAAACAAAAACAAGTGAGAGAATTCTTAAGCGAGTTTTCATGCCCATAGATTTCCGATTTGATCGAAGGGCGTCAACCGACTTCACTTCTTGAGACAAATCACATTGATCCACTGAACTTGAGAGCGCCCCATTGAATCTCCTGAAAGCCAGATTTCCTGAATGGCTACTTCGGAAAACTGCGCGAGGATTTGCTTGAGATCATCCACTTGATAGTAGGTAAAAAGCCGACCCTCGGCATCGGTCTGAACTCCGTCACCCGCTTTCACAGAGAAATAAAAGGCGCCTTGCGAACAAAGAGCTTTGAAGAGCCTTGCCAGGGCCTGAACAAAGTCCACTCGAGTCAAATGAAGTAAACTTGCTGAAGCCCAAATCCCCTCGAAGGTATTCTCTTCGTTCATATCCAAACATGATTTGTGGTGGACAGGAACACCAGCAGCAAGAGCTCGTTTGACCATCTCTCGAGAGGAATCAATCCCCTGCACTCGAAATCCCTGGTCTCGAAAAAATTTCAAATCCCGGCCTGGACCGCATCCAACATCAAGAATTCGAGCGCCTGAAGGAAGATGCGGTAGAAAGCGTCGATAGACATCTGACATATCAACCGTCGATGTCCGCTCAGAATAAGCATCGGCATGATCATCATAGAAATGCATAGACCAGTGCTTGTTTTGCCACGCCCCGATTGATCCCTCCAGCATGAACTTTGTCTGGATCGAAATCGCTTCTGTTTTTAGAATATTCTGATGATTCCACTGGGCATTGCCATCTTTGCTTCCATCGGCGCCCTCTGCCGCTACGGCGTTGACTTGCTATTGCCAGCGTCATCGCCTCAGGCGTTTCCCTGGCATACTTTTGTGGTCAATATCCTCGGCTCATTTGCCATGGGAGTGATTTATTTTTTTGCTTCGGAAAAAGCGCTCATCAGCGAACCATGGAAAGTAATTCTGACAACGGGGTTACTCGGTTCATTTACGACATTTTCCGCATTTTCCATGCAAAACGTCATTTTGATTCAGGAGGGTCGCTGGGTGACGGCGGGACTTTACTCAGCCTCAAGTTGGCTTTTTGGCATCGTGGCCGTCCTCATCGCGATAACGGCCATGCGAAGTCTTGCCTCCTAGCGCCACCTGGTCCCACGGTCCCGGATTTCCGCTATACTTTTTGTATGCTCTTGAAATCATCCATCTCGCCCCTGTTCATTACCACTCTCACGCTCCTCGCTCTCGCGCCTTCCTGGAACGCCTTTGCCTCTCCAACTCCTGAGATCTGCGAGGTCGAGGATTTCAACGAGGAAGATTTCTACGAACTTGAAATTGTCAATCGACAGTCCGAGCAGTCGGGAAGTGACGATGGAAAAGACAGCTCACGCAAATCGGCACCATGTACAGAGTGGAAAATTTACTGTGTGGGGCGCGACCTCATTGACAACTGGTGCGAGGGAGCGGGTGCATACTGCGATCCCACTGGCTCATCTGGAGCCGTCGGGCCCTGCTCAATCGTGCTGACACCCTCCATGTGCAGAGCTTATAGAATCACTCCAAACTCTGATCCAACCCAGCCCTCAAAAACTGTGACGATCCCAGAGATTGAACAGTTTCTCCGAGACGCCATTGACGATACAAAGCCTCCAAGAAACAAGTACAATTGCTTCGTACATGTGTTTGGAGCCTGTATCGGTGTGGAAGAATTTGATCACGCCCTTAAACTCTCGCTAGGCCTCACGAGAAGCTGCGATATTGAAATCCCAGGAAAGAGCGCGAGCGCCAAATGCTTTGATCATTATCACAAACTCTTTTGCCCGAAAAATCTCCCCCCAGAACAATGCGAAAGGATCAAGCGCTGGAAGGATTTTCAAGACCTCGGAGTCGAGATCAATCAATGCATTTGCGAATCCAAGCAGGGCCAAGTCAATTGCGATGCTTGTAAACAGAGGTGCATCCAGAGCTGCAACCGAATCCCTGGCTTTGTTAACTGCGAGTCCGCTTGTAACTCGCTCAATCAGATGTATTGCCTAAGGGTCGGTGAAAACACTCCAAAATCCCCCTAAAAACCAAAATGATAGCAACTTCTGCCGGGGCTAGCCCGCATTTGAATCTCGTGCTAAGACTGATCGCACTAAGGGAGGTTCAGTGAAAAAAGTCGTTTTTGCAGTCAGTTTTTTTGTAATGAGCATGTCGGGATTTGCGGTCCAAGCGTCGCAAGGTCCTGAATCACTTATTGATAGCATTCAGATCGAGATTGACGTGGAATTTTATGGAATGAAATCCTGCGTAGCTCAAACCGATTGCCCTCAACCTCAGGAGCTCTACCACTGCGTGGAGGGTCGATGTATGGGCGTGG